>DAHXOZ010000081.1 GCA_027364635.1 bacterium
GCTTCTTTAGTACGATCAAGCACTGCAATTGATTTGGTACAAAACGGATGCGCCGCAAAAGGAACAGGACAAGCTCGCTCCTTCTATAGCCATAAAAAGTTTTGATGAAGTGATAGCAGGCTTATCAGAACCTGAAGCAAGATTTGAAGCGCAGCGCTGCCTTAGTTGTGGTAATTGTTTTGAATGTGACGGATGCTTTGGTGCCTGCCCTGAAGATGCAATAATTAAATTAGGAAAAGGAAACCGATATAAATTTAACTATGACGCCTGCACAGGTTGCGCTGTATGCTATGAGCAATGCCCGTGCCATGCCATTGAAATGATTCCAGAACCTGTTAACCAATAAACTGATGTCAAGTAATAAAAAAATAATTTCACCTATTGATGGTAATGAAGCCGCCGCTTATGTGGCCTATCGCACCAATGAAGTTTGCGCCATTTATCCAATAACGCCAAGTTCTACAATGGCTGAACTTGCAGATGAATGGGCTTCAAAAGGAATAAAAAATATTTGGGGCTCCATTCCTGACGTGATGGAAATGCAAAGTGAAGGTGGTGCTGCAGGTACGGTGCACGGTGCGTTACAAACCGGATCATTAACCACCACATTTACTGCTTCACAGGGATTAATGCTGATGCTGCCCAATATGTACAAAATCGCTGGAGAACTTACTGCAACCGTGTTTCATGTAGCAGCGAGATCACTGGCAGCACAAGGACTTTCCATTTTTGGCGATCACCAAGATGTAATGGCAGCAAGAACTACCGGTTTTGCTTTATTGAGTTCGGCAAGTGTGCAGGAAGCGCACGACTTTGCTTTAATATCCCAGGCCGTTACCTTAAAATCAAGAATACCGATCGTTCATTTTTTTGATGGTTTCCGCACTTCACATGAGGTAAATAAACTGGAACTTCTTTCAGATGAACAAATAAAGTCAATGATACCGGATGAGTTGGTTATTGCTCACCGGAAAAGAGGGTTGAATCCTGAGCATCCATTTGTAAGAGGTACCGCTCAAAACCCCGACGTATATTTCCAGGGAAGGGAAACAGTCAATTCGTTCTATAACAAAATGCCTGCTATCCTTGATGAGGCGATGAATGACTTCGAAAAAATGACCGGCAGAAAGTATGATTTGTTTGAATACACAGGTGTTCCGGACGCAGACCGGATTATCATTATTATGGGTTCTGCGGGAGAAACCGTCGCTGAAACCGTAAAAGCATTAAATGAAAACGGAGAAAAAACCGGGGTAATTCAAATACGTTTATACAGGCCTTTCTCTTTAGATCATTTACTAAAAGCTTTACCTGCCACTACCAAATCAATTGCAGTGCTTGATCGTACTAAAGAAGCAGGTGCTTCTGGAGAGCCCATTTACCAGGATGTTTTGGCTACACTGGTAGATGCCATCCAACAAGGAAAATTAGAAAAACTTCCAAAGTTGACAGGTGGCCGTTATGGACTTTCTTCCAAAGAATTTACACCGGCAATGGTGAAAGGAATATTTGATGAATTAAAAAAAGAACATCCGAAAAATAACTTTACAATCGGCATCAATGATGACGTAACATTCACCAGTCTTGAGTATGACGCTACTTACACTCTTGATGAATCTGAATGGAGGCAGGGATTATTTTTTGGATTAGGAGCCGATGGAACTGTGGGCGCTAATAAAAATACGATTAAGATCATCGGAGAAAATACTGATCTTTTTGCACAGGGATACTTTGTATATGATTCAAAAAAATCAGGAGCCCGAACTGTTTCACATTTACGTTTTGGACCAAAACCGATTCGTGCACCCTACCTAATCACCAAGGCAGACTTTATAGCCTGCCACCAGTTCAATTTTACCCAAAAAGTAGAGATGCTTCAATATGCAAAAGACGGGGCTACTTTTTTATTGAACAGCCCTTATAGTAAAGATGAGGTATGGGATAAATTGTCAGGGCAGGTTCAGCAAAGCATTATTGAAAAGAAACTTAAATTCTTTGTAATTGATGCTACGTCTGTTGCGCGTGATAACGGTATGGGCACCCGCATCAATACGATCATGCAAACGTGTTATTTTGCTTTGTCAGGCGTATTGCCAAGAGAAGATGCAATCAAACAAATCAAAAAAGCAATAGAGAAAACATACTTTAAAAAAGGACAAAAAGTTATTGAGCAGAATTTTAAAGCGGTAGACGCCACCCTTGAAAACCTATATGAGGTTAACTATCCTGAAAATGTTTCTGCAGCAGAACACGCTCTTTTCACTGTATCACCAAAAGCTCCGGAGTTTGTGCAGAAAGTTACTTCTGTAATGATGGCAGATCATGGCGACCAGTTGCCTGTAAGCATGATGCCGATTGACGGAACTTATCCAAGCGGTACTACCCAATGGGAAAAAAGAAATGTTTCTGACCTTGTTGCAGGATGGGAACCTGACCTGTGTATTCAATGTGGTAATTGTGCCTATGTATGTCCCCATAGTGTTATCAGGTCAAAATTCTATCACAAAGATAATTTGGAAAAAGCACCTGAAGGCTTTAAACACGCTCCGATCAATGCAAGAGGATTTCCTGAAACGCTGTATTCATTGCAGGTTTACCTGGAAGATTGTACCGGTTGCAATTTATGCGTGGAAGCCTGCCCTGTGAGTCAACAGGGAAACCCGTCACACAAAGCAATCAATTTAATAGAAAAAGAACCGATCCTTGAAATAGAAAAAGAGAATATTGATTTCTTTGAAACCATCAGTTGGAACGATCGTTCCAAAATTGATTTCTCCACTGTTCATGGAGCGCAATTCCTTGAACCATTATTTGAATTCTCAGGAGCTTGCGCCGGTTGTGGAGAAACACCTTATTTAAAACTACTTTCCCAATTATTTGGTGAAAGATTGCTTGTTGCCAATGCGACAGGGTGTTCATCTATTTATGGCGGAAATCTTCCTACCACTCCCTGGACGGTGAATAAGCAAGGCCGGGGACCTGCATGGTCAAACTCTTTGTTTGAAGATAATGCAGAGTTTGGTTTGGGCATGAGAATTACTGCCGATAATCAACTTGTAATTGCAAAGCAATATTTAATGGAATTAAAAGATGAACTCGGCGAATCTTTTGTAAATGAAATTTTAGAGGCCAAACAGATTCTTGAATCTGAACTGGTAGCACAACAAATAAGAGTACAGCTCTTGAAAGAAAAGTTGAAAGAAATAACTTCTCCATCTGCCGCATTCCTGTTATCTGTTTGCGATCAGTTCGTTCGTCGAAGTGTTTGGCTGGTAGGTGGTGACGGTTGGGCGTATGATATTGGCTATGGTGGATTGGATCATGTATTGGCGAGTGGCAAAAATATTAAAGTATTGGTTCTTGATACAGAAGTGTACTCTAATACAGGTGGTCAATCTTCAAAAGCCACACCAACTGCGGCTACCGCCAAATTTGCCGCAGGCGGAAAACCCGGAGGCAAAAAAGACCTGGCCATGCAGGCAATTTCTTATGGAAATGTATATGTAGCAAGAGTAGCATTTGGCGCTAATCCTCAGCAAACATTATTAGCAATGCGCGAGGCAGAAGCTTATGACGGACCAGCCTTAATTCTTGCTTATAGCCACTGTATTGCGCACGGTTATGATTTGAAAAACGGATTGAATCAACAAAATAAAGCAGTAGCATGTGGCCACTGGCCTTTGATCAGGTACAATCCAACATTACAAAAGAAAAACCAAAATCCATTTGTGCTTGATTCTCCAAGGCCAACGATTCCATTAAAGAATTACGCCTATAACGAATTAAGGTATAAGGTGCTTACTGTAACGCATCCCGAAGAAGCCGAAAAACTAATGAAGCACGCGCAGGAATTGGTAAACCTCAAATGGAAAAACTACGAAGAACTCGCCACAAAAAAGGCAAGTGATTTTGTTCCGGTAGCATAATTAAAACTCACAAATATGAAATCAGATACCACTTACATGGGAATAAAATTGAATTCCCCGATTGTAGTGTCAGCCTGCACTTTATCTGAAAAAACAGATAATATCTTAAAAATGGAAGATAATGGCGCCGGCGCGGTCGTCCTGTTTTCATTGTTTGAAGAACAGATAAAGAAAGAAGAAGAAGGTTTTGCAGGAGTGATGTGGCAAACCTCTGACTCTTTCGCAGAGGCACGTGATTTTTTTCCGGCACATGAATATAATATCAGCACAGACGCTTACCTCGAAAACATACGAAGAGCCAAAGAACGAGTTAACATCCCAATCATCGCAAGTTTAAATGGCATCACTAATGAAGGGTGGATCTATTATTCAAAGCTGATGGAGCAGGCAGGAGCAGATGCAATAGAAGTGAACATATTTTTTATTCCCGGAGAAATCTCCATGTCTTCAGCAGAAGTAGAACATCGTTATTTGAATATCATTGACAATATTAAGCAAACTGTAAAAATTCCTGTTGCCGTTAAATTAAATCCTTACTTCAGCGCTATGGGAAATATGGCTTACCGGATTAAACATGCCGGTGCAGACGCTTTGGTTTTGTTCAACCGCTTTTATCAACCTGATTTTGATATCAATGAATTGACGATTAAAAATGATTTGATTTACAGTGAATCCAATGAAATCCGATTGCCTCTATTATGGCTCGCGTTATTATATGGCAAAATAAATATTTCCTTAGCAGCCACAACCGGCGTGCAGAGCTCCATAGAAGTGATCAAATATCTTCTTGCCGGCGCAGATGTAGTAATGACCGCCTCTTCCTTATATAAAAACGGGATCACTTATCTAAAAACCATGAACACTGAATTAGAAGATTGGATGTTTAGAATGGGATTTGATGATATCGATTCTTTTAAAGGAAAATTAAGCCAGCAGGATATTTTTGATCCAACAGTTTACGAAAGAACCAATTACATTAAAATCCTTGGAGGAATGAAATAAAAAAGGGTTTTGTTATATGACAAAAAATAAAATTGAATTATTAGCTCCGGCAGGTTCTTTCGATTGTATACAAGCCGCTATAAATTCGGGTGCAGATGCCATTTATTTTGGTGTAGAGCAATTGAACATGAGAGCTAAATCAGTTAGCCCATTTTTAATTTCGGATATAAAAAAGATTGCTGCTGTTTGCAAAGCCAATAAAATTAAATCATACATCACTCTTAACACAGTAATGTATGACCATGATATACGGCTTTTACAAAATATTTTATCCGAAGTAAAAAGAAATGGTATTGATGCTGTAATTGCATCCGACTTTGCTGTAATTCAACATTGTCGCCAATTTAATATTCCACTTCACATTTCTACACAAGCCAACGTAAGTAATATTGAAGCCGTACAATTCTTTTCTTCTTTTGCAGATGTAGTGGTTCTTGCGCGGGAGTTGACCTTAAAACAAGTATCACAAATAACAAAAGAGATAGAAAGAAAAAAGATAAAAGGCGTTTCAGGAAAATTGATGAAGGTTGAAATATTTGTACACGGCGCTTTGTGTATGGCCATATCAGGCAAATGCTATTTAAGCCTTCATACACAAAACGCATCTGCCAACAGGGGTGCATGTACCCAAAACTGCCGGCGGCCTTACAAAGTAACAGACACAGAAACGAATGAGGAGCTGCTAATTGATAATGAATACATCATGTCGCCGAAAGATTTATGCACCATCGGCGTACTAGACGAAGTGATAAAAAGTGGGGCCTGCGTTTTAAAAATTGAAGGGAGAAGTAAAGGAGCTGACTATGTTTCAGTAGTAACCAAATGCTACCGTGAAGCAATCGATTCTGTTAAAAATGAAACCTATTCTGAAAATAAAATTCAACATTGGAAAAAAGAATTAGCTACCGTTTACAATCGTGGTTTTTGGGAAGGATATTATTTAGGGCACCAATTGGGTGAATGGACAAGAAATCCGGGTTCAGCTGCAACAGAGAAAAAAATTTACATCGGCAAAGGATCAAAATATTACCCAAAAATAAAAGTGGCAGAATTTACAATTGAGAGTGGCAACATCAGCAAGGGCGATACTTTGATGCTTTTGGGCACTGCACATGGAATGAAAAAAGAGCAAATTAAAAACTTAATCGTAAATGGCGTACAGGCAGATGAAGCAGTAAAAGGAGATAAAATCACTTTTGCCTGCGCTACTAAAGTTTCTCCAAAAGATAAACTGTATAAAATTTTGAAAAACACCAATGCATAAAATTGTTCATTACAGAAACAAATGTATTGGCTGCAATATTTGTTATGAATTGCAACCGGAAACCTGGAGAATGTCTAAGAAAGATGGAAAAGCCACCCTAATAAATTCAACTCAGAAAAAAAGCGTTTTTATTTTATCGATCAATCATTCAATAGTTAATCAATCACAGGAAGTAGCAAAAGCTTGTCCTGTGAAAATAATAAAAATAATATGAACCCATCAATTGTCGAATTTATTGAAAAACAAAAATCATGTACTCTTTGTTGCGTCGATGAAGTTGGAAAGCCTTATTGTTTCAGTTGTTTTTATGTATTTAACGCCGAACATGGTTTATTGTATTTTAAATCCTCGGCAAAATCTCACCACGCGGGCATCCTGGCAAATAATCCTTTTGTAGCAGGTTCCATTTTACCTGACAAACTGAATGTTCTTTTGATCAAAGGAATACAATTTGAAGGAATGGTATTGCCGGAAAATCATTTTTTGGCAGAGCACGCTTCAACGTTTTATTACAAAAAAAATCCTGCAGCAGTAACTATCGGGGGTAGTATATGGATCGTAAGAATTGACAACATAAAGATGACAGATAGTACATTGAGTTTTGGGAAAAAAATTACCTGGAACAGGAATGAAAAAAACACAACGGTTTCTGTGGAATCATAAATCAATTGCGTTTATTAATACCGTTACATGCATCTGTTTTTTGCAACCATTCTAAATTTATAGCAAACAAACAAATAAAGGGAATTTCTTTTTCGTTTGAAACGATTTAAATTCCCATCCTAAAAGAATACTTAAAGAGCAACCCCATAAAAATGGCAGCTCCAAAGCTTAATTAAGTTCCTATTAGTACGTATTCAGTAAGTTTTCTGTCTTTGGCTTCTTTCAAATCGCCAAAGCGAAATATTGATTTTGCAGCAAGAAGAAATCCAACTGCTGCCCATTGGTTGATTATAATAAAAACAAAGACGAGCATCCGCTCGAAAAAACCTATATATTTTCCGGCGCTTTGCAAAGAAGCACTGTCCTGCCCTTGCGGATCAGGAGTCCATTTTGAAATAAAAATTTTCACCCCAAAAGAAACAGGGCTGGTAAGAAAAATAATACCGGTAATGAGCAATAAAAATGATTCATTTTCAAAAATGAAAAAAGGAAAGTTTTTTTCTTCAAGCCACAACCAGATGAGATAAATAGAAATAAAATGAACCGCCTGGTCTATAAAAAACAACAAACGCCGGTTGGCATTATTTTGTAGAATTAACTTTAGCGAATCGATTATCAAATGAGCAAAAGAAATGAGTAAAGCATATTTCCAAAATTGCCAGTTCCATAGAAACAAAAGAACGAGCAATCCGTGAAGTATTGAATGAACATATAATTGCCACGCTGCTAACTTTTTTTCTTCTTTTGACTTTACCCATGCTGTAGGTTGCAAAAGAAAATCTCCAACTATATGAGCAAGGAATAATTTAAGCAGAATGATCATTTCAATAATTTTAATTTCGTCTTATACATTTCATTTACTTCCATTATTTCTTCATAATACGCTCTTCTGAGCCTTGTGCTGATACCACTTTGTTTTATGCCTATCATTTTTCCCAGTTGATGCTGCGATTTTTCAGGATTTTCCATTGCTACCCTTACTATTTCTGCAGCATTAACCGTCCAGTTGTTCATCGCAATCAAAGCTAGTTTCAAATACAGGTTCATTTCATTGTCAAATTGTGGCCAGTCGCTTTTTATGCCCAGATTTTGTTTTTCCTGGTTAAGCATTTCGAATTTTTCACCGGAATGAACAAAAGCGCTTCCGTTTGATTCGGTAACTTTTGCCGCGTTATAAGTCCTGCTGCCTATGCCTATTGACATCTGCACATTTATTCCTTTAACAGATTTTAAACTGGCTTTTAGTTTCATCGCGAGCAGCAATGCATCTTCAGGTTTGTTTATCACAGCCTGAAAGCTATCACCACGGTATATCTGCCACGATTTAGGAGTTTTCCCAATCCGGTTCAACTCTTTTTTTAATGGCGCCAACCATACCTGAGGAGCATTCTTTTTTGAATTGATCACATCACCTGTAATAACAGCAACCATTGTTTCTTTTTTAAAGCTAAAGAATTATTAGCATAACCAATTTATTGCATTTTTGTGCAATAATCAAATTTATTGCATTTTTATGCAATAATCAAATTTATTGCATTAGAACGCAATAATATAAAATATTGCCGGTTGCCGCAATAAAAAAAAGGTAGCTTTATTGGGCTATTAGCAGAAAAAGAATGTAATCACCAACCAAAATAATTGTTTGCATTATTAAAACAAATGTCCTGGATTATTTTACCGGTCCATTTAATATCGTCAGGCAATTCTCCTTTTTCTATTTCTTCACCAAAAAGATTGCAAAGTGTCCTGCGAAAATATTCGTGCCGCGGGTAAGAAAGAAAAGAACGTGAATCGGTAAGCATACCTACGAACCTGCTCAACAGTCCCATATTTGAAAGCGCATTGATCTGTTTTGTCATTCCGTCTTTCTGGTCCAAAAACCACCAAGCCGATCCAAATTGCATTTTTCCGGGAATGGTTCCGTCATTAAAATTTCCGACCATTGTTGCCACCAATTCATTATCAGCAGGATTGAGGTTATACAGAATGGTTTTGGTTAACCGGTTATTCAAATCTAGTCTGCTGAAAAATTTCACCATCGAATCTCCCTGGGGAAAATCGCCAATCGAATCCCATCCGGTATCAGGGCCGGTCAGCATCTTAGCGCGAATATTATTATTCCTGAAAGCACCCACATGGTATTGTTGAACCCAGCCTTTTTCATGATCCCACATCGCGAAAATGTAAAGCATTGCGGATTTGAATTTCAATTTTTCACCAGGAGTAAGTTCGCCGCCATTGTAAATTTTGTTGAAAATAAAATTGATCTCTTCATCAGAATAATCTTCAGCATAAATATATTCTAACCCATGATCAGAAACCGAACAACCCATTGAAGCAAAAAAATCATGCCGTTGTTTTAACGCATCCAAATAAGAATCGAAACCGGAAATTTCCATTCCGCTTACCTTTTCCAATTTATTTACATAACTTTTAAAATCAGATGAATCATCCACAGTCATTGCCTTATCCGGCCTAAAAGCGGGAAGAATTTTTATTTCAAATCCATCGTCTTTTATTTTTTGATGATATTCCAAAGTATCAATCGGATCATCAGTAGTGCAAACGACTTTTACATTCATCTTCCTCAGCAAATTGCGCACAGAATATTCTTTCTTCTGCAATTTTTTGGTACACTTATCATAAATTTTTTTTGCAGTAGAAGGATTTAAAATTTCATCAATATCAAAATATCTTTGAAGTTCAAGGTGTGTCCATTGGTAAAGCGGGTTACGCAAAGTATAAGGAACCGTTTCCGCCCATTTTTCAAATTTTTCCCAATCACTTTTATCACCGGTGCAATAACTTTCATCCACTCCGTTAGTGCGCATGGCGCGCCACTTGTAATGATCACCGTACAACCAAACCTGCGTAAGGTTTTCAAAATTTATATCATTGGCAATTTGTTCAACCGGAAGGTGGCAATGGTAATCAATGACCGGCATTTCTTCTGCATAATCATGATATAGTTTTTCTGCTGTTAGTGTTTCCAACAAAAAATTTTTACTTAAAAATTTTTTCATAGCTTTTTTTTCTGAACCCAATTTTTAAAAATTCTTTTTTATTTATCAGAGGCTTACTCCCCTCTTCCAGGGAATAAAGTCATTTTGTTTGTGTCTCACCGCACTCACTTCAATTTCGCCACTTGCCACTTTTATCACATATTCCAAAATTCTTTCTCCCGCTTCTTCAATCGTTTCTTCGCCTTCTATAATGGTGCCTGTATTAATATCAATAATATCATTCATTTTATTGTACAAAGTAGTATTGCTCGAAAGTTTGATTACCGGTGCAACCGGATTGCCTGTTGGTGTTCCAAGGCCTGTGGTAAATAAAACAATATTAGCCCCCGAACCAACTTCAGCGGTCGTGCTTTCTACATCGTTTCCCGGGGTACAAAGAAGATTAAGGCCGGGTTTGGAAACCATTTCAGGATAATCCAATACCGCTGTAACCGGTGAAGTGCCACCTTTTTTTGCTGCACCTGCAGATTTAATAGCATCAGTAATTAAACCATCTTTTATGTTGCCGGGCGAAGGATTCATATCAAAACCAGAACCGACTGCTTTTGCCTTTTCATTATAAACGCGCATCAGATCTCCAAAACGTTCTGCCGTTTCATGATCGATACAGCGGTCACTTAAATTTTGTTCAACCCCGCAGAGTTCCGGAAATTCAGCAAGAATTACAGAGCCGCCAAGTGCCACCAACAAATCGGAGGTATAACCGATGGCAGGATTGGCCGAAATACCGCTAAAACCATCAGAACCTCCACATTCCAGGCCGATACAAAGTTTACTCAACGGCGCCGGCTTTCTTTCCAATTGATTTGCCTGCACTAGTCCTGCAAAGGTTTGTTTGATTGCTTTTGATATCAATTCATTTCCTCTACCCACCTGTTGCTGCTCTAAAATATATAAGGGTTTTGAAAAATTTTTATCGCGCATTTTTATTTCTTCCTGCAAAATGCCAACCTGTGCATTCTGGCAGCCAAGGCTTAAAACTGTTGCCCCTGCTACGTTTGAATGAGTAATATACCCGGCAAGTAACCCACACAAGGCCCGGGCATCGTCTCTTGTTCCGCCACATCCCCCTTCGTGAGAAAGAAATTTAATTCCATCCACATTCGGAAAAACTCTTTGTTTTTTTTCTTCTTCAGTAGCAGGAGCCACATCAGCATTTAAAATATCATCAATGTTTTTCCCTTCTTTGTAAAGATCAACGAGCTTAGAAACTTCAATTTTTTTATTTTGATTTCTTCCGTACCCTAATTCATTCACGAGCGCCTCGCGCAATATTTCTATATTCCTGTTTTCACAAAATACCAGTGGAATAACTAACCAATAATTTGCCGTGCCCACTTTTCCATCTGGCCGATGAAAACCATTAAACGTTCTGTTGATAAATTTAGAGACATCAGGTTTATGCCAGTTCGTTTTTCTTTCGCCTGCTTCAAAGCCACTGGCCGCGTGCTTTACATTAGAGGTAGTAATTCTTCCGCCTGTTAGAATTTCAGTTTGGGCTTTACCCACCAAAACGCCATACATAATAATCTCATCTCCAGGCTGCATGTCTTTAATAACAAATTTATGTTTGGCCGGAATGCGGTCAATAAGCATATACACCTCGCCGTTATACTCCACTTTTTCGTTTAAAGCCAAATCAGCCAATGCCACCAAAACATTATCAGCAGGATGTATCTTCATCACTTTTTGTTTCATAACTACACAACTGTTTTTGTAGAATGATAAGTTTCAATTTGTGCTTTCATTCCGTTATCTATAATACTTTTCAAATTTTTGGATACAGCTTCCTTGAATCCTCTAAGAACAGAAAGATCGTGCTCCCAAATAGAAATGTCCTTTAAAACTTCGTTTACCATTTCATCAACATTACGATTTTTCCAAAACTGGTAAAATTTATCAGCAGAAGGATCTTCGATCAAATACTCATTTCCGTTTGTTTCGCCGAAATACTCTTTTCCTTCCTGCTTTATCGCCTTCATAAAATAAAGATAAGCCGCAAATCCCAAAGAAAATAAAGAAGGAACTACATCATTATTTTTATAATGATAAATTAATAAAGGAATACACCTCATCTTCATTTTAGATGTATAGTTGAGTGTGATACTTTTCCATTGATGAGCAATATGTGGATTTCTGAAACGATCCAATACTTTAGAAATAAAAGACTGTTTGGTTGCATCATCAATTTCGTATGGAATGGAAGGAGCAATCTCATTCCGCATAAGGTTTTCAATAAATAAAGCAAACTTTTCATCTTCCATTGCTTGCTGCACTGTATCAAAACCTGAAAGAAAAGCCAGTCCACAAGTTAATGTATGGGTACCATTAAGTAATCGCAACTTTAATTCGCGGTACAGGTCTATATCCGGTTCAATCACCACGCCTTCATCCGCATCTGCAAATGATAAAATATTTTTTATTTTTTCATCACCTTCAATTGCCCAAAGGCTATAAACTTCCGAGATGATAAGCAGATCATCACTGTAGCCCAATTCTTTTTCAATTTTATTCCTGGTCTCTTTTTCCGGCATTCCTGTTACAATTCTATCCACCAGCGAATTGCAAAAATAATTGCTGTTTTCCAGCCACTCAATAAACTCATCTTCCAGTGAATTGAGATGTGCCAGTTCCAACACAATTGATTCCAGTTTCTTACCATTTTCTAAAATCAATTCTGTAGGGACAATCACAAAACCACTGTCTTCGCTTCCATTAAAAGCCGTAAACCTTTCATACAAAAATGCCAGTAATTTCCCGGGGAATGAAACAGGCGGATGTTTACGAATGTCATCCTTCACCAATTGAATGCCCACTTCTGTTGTATTGGAAATGATAATTTGCAACTCCGGATTATGCGCGCATTTTAAGATTTCAGTCCATTCGTCCTGCGCGTTTAAAACGCGGCTCACCGCTGAACAAATAATATCTTCTTCCACTTTATTTCCATCCTGAATGCCGCGTTCACACAAAGTGTATAATCCATCCTGCTTGTCAAATGCAGTGGTATCGCCCTTTGAAGTTGATTTTACCACTACAATTCGGCCATTGAATATTCCAACTTTATTTGCCGCATCAATAAAGTAATCGGGCAATCCGCGAAGTAACACTCCGGTTCCAAATTGCAAAACTTTTTCAGGCAATTCAAAAATCTCTTCATCAGGAAGCGCTACTTTTTCTGAAGTGATGTTTTTTAGATTATATCTTGATAATTTCATAGTCGTTTATTTTCTGCAGTTTTGTTTATTTGATCATTTGATGTTAAAGCATTCCCTGTTTCCCCAAAAACCACAATGCATTTATTTCATCCGTTGAAAGAAAGCCGTTTTGCACGGAAAAGAGGGAACCTACCTGAAGCATTTTAAACAACGCCGTCCCTCTCAAAAATAGAAACGTTTTTGTAGAAGAACCGAATTATTTACGGAAACGTTGCCGGGAAAAGTACTGACGGCTTAGTGCAAAAGAATAAATTTTGG
>DAHXOZ010000082.1 GCA_027364635.1 bacterium
TGCAACCTCTTATTCGGGAGAATGGGGTGTTGATGAATTTCTTGATTCTATTTCAAGGTTGGGTAAAAAAGAAGTAATTGTAGTAGGAATTGATAATGGACTTTCTAAAAGAATGAGTGAATACAACCCATGGGAATTTGAAAATTTTGGTAAAGGTGAAGGAGATCAATATGTTGATTTTTTGGTTAAGAACCTGAAACCTTTTATTGACAAGCATTACCGCACTTTAAAAGATAAGTCAAACACTTTTATCGCGGGAAGTTCAATGGGAGGATTGATTTCATTGTATGCCGTCTTAAAATATCCAAACGTATTTGGTGGTGTGGGAATTTTTTCTCCTGCGTTCTGGACCGCTTCCGGTATCGACTCTACTGTAATTGCAGATGCAAAAAAAATAAATTCAAAATTGTTTTTTTATGCCGGCGGAAAAGAAGGTGATTCAATGATACCCGATATGAAGCGAATTGAAAAAGAAATTAAAGAAAGGAGTAAATCTACAGTAACAGAAATTATTGATAATGGTGAACAACATAATGAAGCAGCATGGCGAAAGTGGTTTCCTGATTTTTATAAATGGACAGTGGAGAATAAGTAATGGTCAATGGTGAATTGTGAATAGGGAATTATTCCGGGTTGATCATTTATTTTGAAATCAAAATAAAAATCGGGGTTATTTCTTCGTTTACTTCCCTTCAATCCGTGAAGATCTGTGCAATCCGTGGCAAAACATCACGCCAAATAACAAACGCCTTCTTCAGCAATCTCCGTGTTTTCAAAAATCTCGCAAGCTTCGATTTTAAATTCTTCTAACGTTTCATACATAGACGAAAAGTGGCCTAACAGCAATTTTTTTGCTCCTGCTTTTTGGGCAATCATTGCGGCTTGTTTGGAAGTGGAATGAAATCTTTCACCTGCTTTTTTTTCAAGATTATGCAGGTAAGTGCTTTCATGATAAACGAGGTCAACACCTTTTATTTTGTCAGCGATCGGATCGTAAAAAGCTGTATCAGCACAATATGCATAAGATTTCGGTGGTTCCACTGCCGTCGTAAGAATCTCGTTTTTTATCACTTCATTTTTGTCATTTATAAAATCTTCACCGGCGTGAAGATTTTCATAAAATGAGGTAGGAACTTTATATTTTTTTATCTGCGGAGGAACTATTTTTCTTTTGTTTTTCTTTTCCCTGAAAAGAAAACCCCAGCATTCAATCCGGTGATTGACTTTAAAACATTCAACCGATAATTTTTTGTCTTCAAATAAAACCTCCTCTTTTTCCAGCTTATGAAAATACAGTTGGAAAGGAAATCCTGCGCCTGCTACATCCATTTGTATATCTATAATTGATTTTAATTTTTCAGGAGCAAAAATATGAAGATCATTCAAACGGTTGTTTAAAGCGAGGCTATTGAGCAAACCGATCAAACCAAAATAATGATCGCCATGCAGATGAGAAATGAAAATATGATTGATGCGGCTCTTTTTTATTTTATACAATCCCATTTGCATTTGCGTTCCTTCGCCACAATCAATAAGCATTACATGATCAGCAGACTGCAGCACCTGTGCGGTAGGATGCCTGTCATGAGAAGGTACAGCAGAATTATTTCCTAAAATGGTTACAGCAATCACTTGTTTTTAATTTTCAAGGGGTAATTATTACACGATTTTTTTATTTTATAGTATCGTTTTTCCGACAAATCTTTAATGCTTTCTTACAAGTATTCTCTTTCTATTTCTTCCATCTGCACGATGTCCCAGGCCTCACTTTCTGTCGGCGTTACATTGAGTATTTCCAATAGATCATTTTTATCCAAAAAGTCAGAAACCTCCTGCCGGAGATTGCAAAATACCATTGAATGGCTTTCTTTATAGAATTTTTGCTGAATAATGGCAAAGGTTTCTGCAGGTTCAAGTTCTATTTCCTTCACTTCTTTAAAATTAATAACCAGGTTAGAAACAGGCTGTTGCAAATAATTCAAAAGTGTTTTTTTTATTTCTTCTGTCATATTAGCAGATAATTTCTCCTCGGCAATCGTAATGACGTGCATTTTTTCTTTGGTATCAATTTTGACTTTCATAGTAATAGTTTAAAAGAAGAATGCAAAAGATTTATTCAAAGATATTAAAATAAAAAAGGAAATGAGGAGAAGCAAGGTTTTTTGAATAATGATTTGAACTCATAAAAATCTTCGAAATAAAATCAATCCGGCTTCAAAAGAAAACCATATTTGTTTAAATATATTTTCAATTTTTTTTTGGGTTGCCGTCTTTCTTCACCTACTTTTTAACAACTTGGGGAACTTTTAAACGTTATTTAATAGAATTTATTTATTATTATTGTACAGGCTTATAATTATTGAAAAGCATCCAATTAAAATGTTAATAAATGGACAACAATTTTTCTACACAAGTAAAAGAAATTATTTCTTACAGCCGCGAAGAAGCTTTGCGGTTGGGAAATGACTTTATAGGGACGGAACATTTGGTTCTCGGGCTTATAAGGGATGGCGAAAATACAGCGATGAAAATCCTGAAATCGCTGAACGTGGATCTTTATGAACTGCGCAAGGAAATTGAACTCGCCGTAAAAGACAAAACAGGTAAAAATATTGCTAACATAAATTCTCTGCCTCTCACCAAACAAGCTGAAAAAGTAATCAGGATTACAGTTCTTGAGGCTAAAACCAATAAGAGCCCGTTAGTGGAAAGCGAGCACCTCATGCTATCAATTTTGAAAAATAAGGAAAACATTGCTACACAGATATTAAACCAGTTTGATGTAGATTATGACATGTTCAAGAGCGAATTGGGTTATGTAAAAACAGATCCAAAAGCCGATTTTTCGGATGAGGAAAGTGAAGAGTTTGAGGAAGAAAGAAAATCATATTCTCAGCAACAACGCCCTTCCAAAGGTTCTGCTGCGCAAACCAAGACAAAGACACCTGTTTTAGACAATTTCGGAAGAGACATTACAAGGCTTGCAGAAATGGGAAGCCTGGATCCTATCGTTGGGCGTGAAACAGAAATTGAACGTGTGTCCCAAATCCTCAGTCGTCGTAAAAAGAATAATCCTATTTTAATCGGGGAACCCGGCGTGGGTAAAACTGCGATTGTTGAAGGATTGGCTTTACGAATTATTCAAAGAAAAGTGAGCCGTGTATTGTTCGACAAAAGAGTGGTTTCTCTTGATTTGGCAGCATTGGTTGCAGGTACAAAGTATCGTGGCCAGTTTGAAGAACGGATGAAGGCAATCATGAACGAACTGGAAAAAAACCGCGATGTTATTTTGTTTATTGATGAAATTCATACTATAGTCGGTGCAGGCGGAGCAAGTGGTTCTCTTGATGCTTCCAACATTTTTAAACCGGCCTTGGCACGTGGCGAACTGCAATGTATTGGTGCATCAACTCTTGATGAATATAGGATGTATATTGAAAAAGATGGAGCGCTCGATCGTCGTTTTCAAAAAGTGATGGTTGACCAACCAAGCGTTGAAGAGACTATAGAGATTCTGAATAATATTAAAAGTAAATACGAGGAGTATCACAATGTGATTTATGATAACGAAGCAATTGATGCATGTGTTAAGTTGAGCGACCGATATATGACTGATCGTTTATTACCGGATAAGGCAATTGATGTTTTGGATGAGGTAGGAGCACGTGTTCACCTTAAAAACATCAATGTTCCCCAGGAAGTAATCGAACTTGAAAAAAAGATTGATGAAATCAAACACGAAAAAAATAAAGTAGTAAAAAGCCAGCGTTTTGAAGAAGCGGCTTCACTTCGTGATACAGAGAAACACTTGCAGGAAGAGCTTGAAAAAGCAAAAGCAAACTGGGAAGAAGAAAGTAAAAACAAAAGATATCCGATTAATGAAGAAGCCATTGCCGAGGTGGTGAGTATGATGACCGGTATTCCTGTAAAAAGAATGGTTCAGGAAGAAACTGATAAATTGCGCAAGATGGGCGAAGACCTTAAAGGCGCAGTGGTTGGACAGGACGAAGCTATCAGCAAAGTGGTAAAAGCAATTCAAAGAAACAGGGTTGGATTAAAAGATCCAAAAAAACCAATAGGTACCTTCATTTTCCTCGGCCCTACCGGTGTGGGTAAAACAGAGTTGGCAAGGGCTTTGGCGAGATATATGTTTGACAGTGATGATGCGCTTATCCGTATCGATATGAGTGAATACATGGAAAAATTTACTGTTTCAAGATTAATAGGTGCGCCTCCGGGATATGTAGGATATGAAGAAGGGGGACAGCTAACAGAAAAGGTTAGACGTAAACCGTATTCTGTAATTCTTCTGGATGAAATCGAAAAAGCGCACCCTGATATTTATAATATTCTTTTGCAGGTGTTGGATGATGGAATTCTGACTGATGGTTTAGGAAGGAAAATTGATTTTAAGAATACCATGATCATCATGACGTCCAATATCGGCGCACGCCAATTGAAAGATTTTGGAGCAGGCGTTGGATTTACCACTCAGTCAAGGATTCAAAATGCAGAAGAAAACAGCAAAGCGGTAATAGAAAAAGCATTAAAGCGTACTTTCAGCCCTGAGTTCTTAAACAGGATAGATGATGTGGTTATTTTCAATCAGCTTACAGAAGAAAATATTTTCTCTATCATTGATATTTTGATGAAGGGAGTAACGAAGAGGTTGGATAATCTTGGATTGAAATTGGAACTATCAGAAGAAGCCAAGAAATTTATTTCGGATAAAGGATATGATTCACAGTTTGGTGCACGCCCGCTACATAGGGCGATTCAGAAGTATCTCGAAGATCCTTTGGCTGAGGAAATATTGAATATGCATGTTAAAAACGGAGACATATTGATTGCCTCCCTGGACAAGGAAAACGAAAAAGTGATTTTCCAGGTGAAGGAAACCCCTGCCCCCAAAAAAAAATCTGAAGCATAACTTTAAAAAACTATAATTTAAAATGCCATTGTTTTGCGATGGCATTTTTTTTATCTGCTATTTTTTACTTTCTTTTTTTTGTTGGATTTTTGCAACAATGCTTCCCAAAATAATTATTACGATCGATGGCTTTTCTTCATGTGGTAAAAGCACCCTGGCAAAACAACTTGCTAAAAAATTGAATTACACCTACATTGATAGCGGTGCTATGTATCGTGCAATTACTCTGTATTTCTTACGTAACAATATTGATTGGACTAAAGAAAAAGAGATACATACTGCATTACAAAATATTTCTTTTGAATTTTTACCGAATGAACTTTCAGGAAATACAGAGATTTATTTGAACGGAGAAAACGTAGAATACATTATTCGTGATTTGGTAGTTGCAGAAAAAGTTAGTGAAATCGCTGCTTTACCGGAGGTAAGAACTTTTGCTGTAGCCGCTCAGCAAAAAATAGGAAAGAATAAAGGAATTGTAATGGACGGTCGTGATATTGGTACCACTGTTTTTCCAAATGCGGAATTGAAAATTTTTATGATAGCAGATGAAGCAGTAAGGGTTGAGAGAAGATTTTCTGAAATGTTTAAAAAAAATCCAAATGTTACGCTCGATGAAATAAAAAACAATCTTGCACTCAGGGATTATATCGATTCAAATCGTGAAGTAAGTCCTCTTCGTAAAGCAGATGATGCCATTGAACTGGACAACACACATCTTACTGAAAAACAACAATTGGATTTTGCGCTAAGACTGGTTAAGAAAGTTTGTGAACCAGTTTGATTTATTAATTTATTCTCCTCTTCTTCACATTTTTTACCAGTAAATAAACAAATAAAGCGATTTTTTATCTTCATTCGATTGCTCCAAAAGTTTATGTGGTCATTTTTCTTTTATTTCTTTATTTTCATCAAATATTATTTGCGTTTTAAAAATTAATAATGGATCAAAAGCTGATTAACGATAAGCCTAATTATACATCACAGATAGTTGTTATTGGTATTCTTTTTTTTATTTTTGGATTTGTAACCTGGCTCAATAGTACGCTGATCCCCTATCTGCAGATTGCTTGTCAACTCCAGACAACACAGGCGGTGTTGGTAACTTTTGCTTTTTATATCTCTTATGCAGTTATGGCGTTCCCTTCATCATGGGTTTTGAAGCGTACGGGATTTAAAAACGGGATGATGTGGGGATTGGTTTGTATGGCAATCGGGGCTTTGATATTTATTCCTGCTGCAGAAACAAGGACTTTTGGTATGTTTCTTACCGGGTTATTTGTAATAGGAACCGGACTGGCTTTATTGCAAACAGCTTCAAATCCTTATATTACCATTCTTGGCCCGATCGAAAGCGCTGCTAAACGGATGAGTGTTATGGGAATTTGTAATAAAGGGGCCGGAGCGCTTGCTCCTCTCGTAATGGGCGCTTTTTTGCTTAAAGATTCTGATGCTTTGGTTGAAAGACTAAAAACATTAGATGTGGCGCAGAAAGCAACAGAATTAGATGCTTTGGCATCAAGAGTAATTGTGCCTTATATTATTATTGCCGCTGTTTTGCTTGCTCTTGCTTTATTTATATATTTTTCAAGTTTACCGGAGATAAAAGCAGAAGGTGAGGAAGCAGAAAATAACTCAAATAACGGAGATGGACAAACGATTTTTAGTTTTCCGTATTTATGGATCGGTTTTGTTGCCTTGTTCCTATATGTTGGAGTTGAGGTAATGGCCGGGGATATTATTCAAATCTATGGAAGGGCGATTGGTATCCCACTTAGTGTTGCAAAGCATTTTACCACGTACACTATGATAGGAATGTTAATCGGATATTTAATTGGTATCGTTTGTATCCCTAAATATTTTTCTCAAACTACTGCATTAAAGGGATCTGCAATTCTTGGCCTGATTTTTACCCTGTTGGCCATTTTTTTCTCAGGATATCTTTCTATATTATTTATTGCTTTACTGGGTTTGGCTAACGCGCTTGTTTGGCCTGCTATGTGGCCTTTAACGCTCCACGGATTAGGAAGATTTACCAAATCGGGATCTGCTTTATTAATTATATCAATTGCCGGCGGCGCAATTTTACCAAGAGTATGGGCAAGTGTTGGCGCCCATTTTGGTTATCAGCAGGCTTTTTGGATCATGGTGCCATGTTATATTTTTATTCTTTACTTCGCAACTTTTGGTTATAAAGCAGGTATGAAAAGTAAAATTTCGTTGAAGACTGCATAGTTTTTCCTGTAATCATTTATAAAATGGCGGAATCAATTAGATGTACCTTTGCAGGTAGAAAAGCTTTAAAAATATGGATGAGGATACTATAAAAAAAGCGCCGGGTATTTTAAATCTATTACAAAGTAAATGCCCCCGTTGCAGGATTGGAGATATGTTTGTAAAAAAAAATCCTTACTCAAAAGGGTTCATGAAGATGCATGAGCGTTGCGAGGTTTGTGGACAGTATTTTGACCTTGAAGTAGGATTTTATTACGGATCAGGCTATATGAGTTATGCAATAACAGTAGGCTTGAGCGCCATTTCTTTTATTGCCTGGTGGATCATTATTGGAATTTCTTATGATGATAACAGGGTAATATATTGGCTTGTTTTTAATGCTCTTTTGATTATCGGCCTGCAGCCCTGGCTTATGCGACTATCCCGAACGATATGGCTTGCAACTTTTGTAAAATATGATCCTGATTGGAAAGATCATCCTGCTGAAATTCCTGAAAGGATGAATGATACACATAAACACGGTTGGTAAAAAATATTACTATTCAATCAAACGGATACCGGTTTTTGTAAATTCAATTTTGTGTTGTTTGTATAAATTTCCGATAGCCATTTTGAATGTTTTTTTGCTCATTTCAAAGAAAGAATAAATGTCTTCCGGAGAAGATTTGTCATGATAAGGAAGGTAACCATCGTTTTCTTTTAATAGCCTTATTATTTTTTGAGTTTCGTCTTCAACCCTTATGTATCCTGGTTTTCCGGCTGCCACATCTATTTTATTTTCCGGCAAAATGTTTTTTATAAATCCTTTAAATTTATCACCAATCGAAATGTTCCTGTAAATCTCGTTATTATGTAAAATGCCTTTGTGGAGGTTGTTGATGATCACTTCATAGCCTATATCTGTTTGCCGGTAAACAATAAGATCTACCACTTCTTTTTCTTTCACTCTGAGCGGTTCATTAGATAAAAACGGTTCTAATTTTTCAGTGGCCGCCAGCCTGCCTGTCTTTTCATCCATCACAATTTTTACCAGGTATTCGCCATTCTTCATCATAATACTTTTTATTTTTGATTTAGGAATAAAAAGGTCTTTCATCAATCCCCAGTCTAAAAAAGCACCCTGGTTGGTAACATTTACTACTTTTAATTTTACTATATCACCCAACACCCCGTAAGGTTTTTGTGTAGTGGCAATCGGCCTGTCTTCACTATCATAGTAAAGAAATACATTAAGGTTGTCGCCAATTTTTGTTCCGGCAGGCACAAACCTTTTTGGTAATAAAATACCTTCTCCACCATCATCTAAAAACACGCCCATCGATTTTTCTTTGATTACTTTTAGTTCATTGTATTCACCCATTTTAACCATCGTAAAAAATTAAATTTCAACAAAGTTAAACAAATGAAAACTGGGCAGTTTTATAAAAATCTCATAATTGAGCTGTCCGGTTAAAAAGGAAGAAAAGCTGCTTGGTAAAAATCTTTAACGGAACTCGATTGCTTTTACCGGCTGTATTTTCTTTATCAATAAAGAAGGGATTACCAACATAAGAAAACAGATGATCAATGTGGAGAGATCAACCGCTGCAATCTGCCACCAGATGATATCTGCATGTGCTTCTTTCATAAAGTAAGCTTCTTCATCCAATTTGATAAAACCTGTCCATTGCTGCAGATAACAAATTCCCAAACCTAAAATAGTTCCTGCTATTACTCCTGTAAAAGCAATGATGGTAGTGTTGTAAAGAAATATTTTTTGTATGGTAAAATTTTTGGCGCCGATGGCTTTTAAAATCCCCACCATAGTAGTTCTTTCTAATACCAGGATAATGAGGCACGTGATTAAATTTACTACAGCAACCACCATCATTATTGCCAATAAAATACTTTTAATTCTTCCCTGCAGGTTGAGCCAATCGAAAATGTTTGGATAAATTTCCTGGATCGTTTTGCTGTACCATCTTTCTGGTAATTGGTCAGAATTGTATAAGTAATTATTTACTGCATCGGTTTGTTTATAATCTTTCAGAAAAATTTCATAACCGCCAATTTCGTCAGGATCCCAGTCGTTGAGGCGTTGAATTAATTTAATATCTCCGATGCAAAAGTTATTATCATATTCATCAATGCCGGTTTTAAAAATTCCGGCAATCTTTAATTTTCTTGCACGTTGTGAGCCGTCGCTTTGAATAAATAAAATGATCACGCTATCACCAACATTAGCTTCTAACTGGTTGGCGGTATAAGAGGATATATCTATGTCCTTACTGTAGCCACTGTCAGTGAAAGAAATCCATTTTCCTTTTTGTAAAAATGAACTTAACCGGTTGAAATCAAAACTACTATCAACTCCTTTCATCAACACGCTTTCTATATCATCTTTAAACCTGATGATTGCTGACTTGGTAGCATATCTTGCTACGTCTTTTACCTGTGGAATCTGTTTTAAAAAATCTTCCAGAGAGTCATTTCTTACAATCGGTGTTTCTTCAGCGATATTTGCCTGGGTTAATACATTTTGCTGCACGCGGATGTGCCCCCAGAAACTGAAAACTTTATTGCTGATCACATTTTGAAAACCATTTACAAAACTTAAAGCCACGATCATCACTGCCACACTTATCATGGTAGCAGTAATTGCCAGGCCGATTATAAAGCGTGAAAAAGTTTTTTGTTTATTAAAGGCGATGCGCCCGGCTATAAATGAAGAAACATTCAAAAGACCTAAATTTGATTTCTGTAAAACTAATTTTTTTTAAAACATTTAAATGAAATCATTAAAAGTTGTTTCTGTTTTTCTCATTTTATTGACAACCAATAAATTATTTGCACTTAATCCGGATAGTGTTTATGTACCCAATATTAAAACGGTTAGGTTATATCTGGCAGGGAATCAACTAACTATTCCTATCATACATTTACAGGGAAATGATGCGCTGGAATTGGATTTTGATGACCTTGATGCCGATGTAAAATATTATTACTACACCTATGAATTGTGCAACAGCGACTGGACGCCTGCGAACCTGGGGCAGTTTGATTACCTAAAAGGTTTTACTCAACAAAGGATTACCAACTATCGTTTTTCTTCTTTTGCTCATGTGCGTTACACGCATTACCAGGCGATATTGCCTGATCAAAATATGTATCCCACGAGGTCAGGAAATTATATTCTCAAAGTTTTTTTAAATGATGATACCTCGCAGATTGTTTTTACAAAAAGAATAATGGTTCTGGATAATAAGGCTTCTGTTGCAGCAAGGGTAATTCAACCTTACGCTCCCCAGTTTTTTAATACTCATCAGGAAGTGGAATTTACTGTTGATGTAAAGGCGCTTCAATCTTTTAATGCGGCACAGCAAATAAAAGTGGTTGTTCTCCAAAATTACCGTTGGGATAATGCGAAAACAGGCTTAAAGCCTGCATTTATCCGGGGTACTTCACTGGAATATAATACACCAAATACAGATATTTTTGCGGCAGGAAAAGAATGGAGATGGCTTGATATAAGAGATTTTCACCTGCAAAGCGACAGGGTACTTACGGCGGATTATAAAGCAAATTCAACTGATATTTTTTTAAGGCCTGATTTTCCTTTGTCAGCACAACGTTATGTGTATTATAAAGACCTGAACGGCATGTCATCCATTGAAGCCATCCGGGGTGTTAATCCATTTTATGAAGGGGATTATGCTACTGTTTATTTTTCTTTTGCACCACCTAACGGTCAGCCATACTCGGATAAAGACCTTTATCTTTTCGGGCAATTGACAAATTATAATTATACCGACAGCCTTAAACTGGTTTTTGATCCGGCCAAAGGGCTTTATCAAACTCATCTTTTGCTTAAACAAGGATATTATGATTATACCTACATTGCTGTGGATAAAAACGATCCTTCGGTTCGCACACAGTTAGATGGCAATTACTTTGAAACAGAAAATGTGTATACAATCCTGGTTTACTACAAACCTTTTATTGGCAGAGCTGATGAATTAATTGGTGTGTCGTCTTTAGATTCAAGAACTGATCAGCCGGGGTTAAACTTTTAGCAATTATTATTTATTTTGATTCTTGTTATTTATAATTCTTTTTATAAGATTTTATCTTCTTATGACATTGAGCTTATCAAATTGACTGATATTTACCTAATTGTGTAACCTTCTTAACTTAATATAATGAAAAAATTTATTACAATCCCTGCTATCTTACTCATGGGATTAATTTCATGTAACTCTGGTAATAACAGCGAAAAAGCTGCAACTGCTGATTCCACAGCAATGTCAACCGATACCTCTCATTCTTCTATGGCGATGTCAACTGAAGCGGCTATGCCTGAAGTTCCGGCGGGCGCTACTGTATATTTTAAAAATCTTAAAAAGGGCGAAACGGTTTCTTCGCCGGTAAAAGTGGAAATGGGAGCTAAAGGAATTTCTGTTGATTCAGCAGGAACGGTAAAACCAAATTCAGGCCATTTTCATATTTTAATTGACGCTGAAGATTCCATCCCTACAGGAGTTGTAGTGGCAAAAGACAGTACTCATCTTCATTTCGGAAATGCGCAACAGGTTGCTGAAATTAAACTTGCTCCCGGAAAGCATAAACTCGCTTTGCAGTTTGCAGATGGAGCACATCGCTCTTATGGAAGTAAATTGTCTACTACTGTTACGATTAATGTGAAGTAATCCGGAAATTATGTAAAGGTGCTTTCATAGAAATGTAAAATAAAGATTACAATCTAAAATGCGAAGGATAATTAATTTTTAGACGTCAAAAAGATAATTCGAATAAAATTATCTTATTAAAACGTCTTTATTTATTATCCTTATGAACATTAAAAAACTTTTTCCTGCAAATGGGATTGGTATATTTATTATATGCCTTTCAATGGGATGTGCAAAAAATTACATAGCCCCGGTTTCAACCAACACGAATGATTCTATCCCTAAAACTGATTCTTCTTTATATACAGTTTCAGGAACCGGTGGAGTAGATGACGGGCAAATTTTATTAGCATTAAATAGAAATTCAAGCACTGATGGCGTTCTATTGGTTCTGGATAAAAATGGAAATATTTTGAAAGAAAAAGATGCAGGAGCGCGGGCGGATAATTTTCAGAAATGGACTTTCAACGGACTAACCTATTACACGTATCTTTTGGCTGAAGGAAATTATGCTATTGGAGGGCAGGGAACTGAAGAAGGATATGATATTATTTGCGATTCTAACCTGAATGAAATAAGCCGTGCAAAATATCTTTCTGTCGGAAATGCGGATAGCGCTAATGATGACCGATTAGATGTTCATGATTTTATTTTGCTCGGTCCCAATCATTACATGGCTATCAGCGCACACCTCGAAACCCCTTCCAATATTCCGGATAGTTTGCATCCATCATCTAAAGTAAGTGTGGTTGCCTGTAGAATTGAAGAGGTTAATAACGGACAGGTGATTTTTAACTGGGACGGAACTGATTATCCGGAGTTGTATGGCGAAAGTGTTGAAAACAACAATTTTAGTGATTCTGTCAATACATTGGATTATATGCACATGAATTCTCTTTGTATTGATCCTAATGATAACAATATTATATGTTCATTCAGAAACCTGAACGAGATCATAAAAATTAATCGTACAACCGGCGCCATTATGTGGCGGCTTGGAGGAAAGCACAGTGATTTTCCCCTTACTGCAGATGAACAATTTTTACGTCAGCATTATGCCCGCTTTACTGATAATGGACAAACGCTGATTTTTATTGATAATGGGGATGCCATCCTGCGCCCTTATAGTCGTATCCTGGAATTTAAGCTGGATGAAAATGCTAAGACGGTAACTAGTTTTAAGTCATACCAGGTTCCGGATTTTATACAATTTGCAGGTTCAGTAAAAAAACAAAATGGCTATTATTTTATAGGTGGTGGCTCAGGAAATTATGCATTACAAGTAAATTATTCTACCGATGAAGTGTATCTCAGGATTAACCAGAAATATGCCAGCTACCGGGCTTTAAAATATTAATCTGTTTCAAAAGAAAAAGAGAAATCTGTTTTATTTTGTAACTATTCAGTACTAAAACATAATTTTTAAGTTATATATGTAAGCACTGCTTTTCAATTTTCTGATAGTTATGC
>DAHXOZ010000083.1:0-8067 GCA_027364635.1 bacterium
TTAAAATAATCAAAAGGCTCACCACAATCATTGCATTTATAAAGCGCTTTGCAAGCGGTGGAACCAAATTCACTGATAACTTTTGTATTCATAGAATGACAATGCGGACATTCAACCTGAAGATTTTCCAAATAATGTTTATCAAAAGTTTTCGCGACCGGCGGCGCAATTCCGTAAGCTTTTAATTTATCTTTTCCTTCATCCGTCATCCAATCAGTCGTCCACGCAGGAGAAAGCTGGTGAGTAATTTTTATATTAGTAAAGCCATTGTCTGAAAGCGCTTTTCGAATATTCATTCCTATAAAATCCATTGCCGGGCAGCCACTGTATGTAGGAGTAATAACAATTTCAATTTGTTGATCACCAATTTTTACATCACGAACAATTCCGAGGTCCAGCACAGATAAAACCGGTATTTCAGGATCATTGACCGAACTTAAAATAATCCAAACCTTTTCTTCTTCATCAGAAAATGTGTGGGCGATATTTTGCTTTTTGTGATTCATAATTATTTTACCATTCAAGTCCGGGATAAGCCCTTTGCATAAACTGCATTTCAGCAAGGATGAAGCCGAGGTGTTCGGTATGTACTCCATTTTTGCCACCACTTTGCATCCAGGTTTCGGTTGGTAAAGAAAGTGTAGCTTCCTGAAATACGGATTTTACTTTTTCCATCCAATCGCTTTTAATAACACTAACGTTAATGCTTACACTATTTTCCAAATCTATTTCAAAATCAGCCGGGACAAACATTTCACCGGTGTAAGGCCAAAGATCTTCAATTGCTTTTTCCATTCTTTTCTTACTTTCTTCTGTTCCGTCTCCAAGCCTGATTACCCAATCGCTGCTCCATTTAACATGATAAGTTACTTCTTTCAAAGATTTTTCGGCAATGGCAGCCAATTGTTTATCGCTTGAATAAATCAATTTCTGATAAAAATAAAATTGCCAGGTGCTGAAGAAAAAAACTTTTCCAATCGTTTTAGCCCAATCGCCGTTGGGAAGTTCCGTGATTAATAAATTTTTAAACTCATGTGCATCTCTTAAATAAGCCAGGTCGTCTTCCGTAATTTTTTTATCCTTTTGATTAGTGATCAATTCCGCTGCATATTGATAAAAATTCCGGGCCTGCCCTATTAAGTCAAGCGCAAGATTGGTGATGGCGATATCCTGCTCAAGCATAGGGCCGTGGCCTGTCCACTCGCTCAACCGATGTCCCATAATTAATGAACTATCAGCAAGAAAAAGTGTAAAATTCACTAAATTATTTTTGTCAATATTTGTTGGTTTACTTTCCATTTATATTTTTTGCCGAGAAATTTTTACATGTATTTTAATTCATCCGGAAGATCATAAAAAGTAGGATGCCGGTACACTTTATCATTAGCCGGATCAAAAAGACTTTCAGATTCATCAGGATTGGTAGCATGAATATATTTGGATTCAACGACCCAAATACTAACTCCTTCCATTCGTCGCGTATAAACATCACGGGCATTTTCTATCGCCGTTTGCGCATCTGCTGCATGAAGACTTCCAACATGTTTATGATCGAGCCCTTGTTTGCTCCTGATAAAAACTTCCCAAAGAGGTTCATTATTCATTATTAATTATTTATTATTAATTACTTCTTTAGCGCTTTTCAAGTATTTGATATAAATATTTATTGGGGAAACGTTTTCCCTAAAAGAACGACACTTTTGATAAACCGGTAAATCGTAAAAATGATTATAAGTGGCCATAATGATCAATAATTAATAATCAATAATTAACTAATACCTTTTTCTTTTCTGCATGAGCTAATGCCGCTTCTCTAACCCACGCACCATTTTCATGCGCTTCAATTCTTGCTTGCAACCGCTCTTTATTGCATGGGCCATTTCCTTTTATCACATTCCAAAATTCATCCCAGTTGATCTCTCCGAAATCGTAATGGCCTCTTTCTTCATTCCATTTCAAATTGGGATCAGGAATGGTAATGCCCAGAATATCTGCCTGTTCTTTACAGACATCCACAAACTTTTGCCTTAGCTCATCATTTGAAAATCTTTTGATCTTCCATTTCATACTTTGTGCCGTGTGTGGCGAAGCATCATCATTAGGACCAAACATCATCAGGCTTGGCCACCACCAGCGATTAAGCGAATCCTGTGCCATTGCTTTTTGTTCTTTGCTTCCCCTGCAAAGCGTTAATAATATTTCATATCCCTGGCGTTGATGAAAACTTTCTTCTTTACAAATCCTGGTCATCGCTCTTGCATATGGCCCATAAGAAGCACGGCAAAGCGGCACCTGGTTCATAATCGCGGCACCGTCAACCAGCCATCCGATAGTTCCCATATCAGCCCAGGAAAGTGTAGGATAATTAAAGATAGAAGAATATTTTGCACGGCTGCTCAAGAGCTGGTCAACCATTTCTTCCCTCGAAATATTTAAAGTTTCTGCTGCACAATACAAATACAATCCATGCCCCGCTTCATCCTGCACTTTGGCCAACAAAGTGGCTTTTCTTCTTAAAGAAGGAGCACGCGTAATCCAATTCGCTTCAGGTAACATGCCTACAATTTCACTGTGCGCATGCTGACTTATTTGCCTTATCAGCATTTTACGATAATCATCGGGCATCCAATCTTTTGGTTCAATCCTTATTTCCTGCTCTATTTTATCATCAAACTTTTCTAATTCTTTTGGTTCATCCATTGGCTGAATCTTTATTCTCAAAGTTACTGATTCCAAAAGGTAAAATTTGAGACGAACGGTTAAAAATAGAAAATGGCAAAATTGGTTGTTTTACTACGCCTGGTCATAATCAACGACCACTTTTTCGGTGCGTGGATGAGATTGGCAGGTGAGAATAAAGCCGGCTTTCAATTCACTTTTTTCGAGCCCGTAATTGGCTTCCATGTCCACTTCGCCTTCAATTAATTTGGCTTTGCAGGTGCAGCAAACTCCGCCTTTACAAGCGAATGGAAGATCAGCGCCATGATCAAGACCCGCATCCAGGATCGTTTTACCGTTGTATTCAAGTTTGAATTCAAAACTTCGTCCGTCAATTCGAATCGTTATATCGCTACCTTCTTCTTCGATCGATTTAACTGCCTCGTAAATTTTGGCATGTTCTTTTGTGGGTGTGGTAAATAATTCAAAATGAATTTTATCCGGGTCAATTCCAATCGAAAGGAGAAAATCTTTTGCAGTAAAGATGAGCGCTGCAGGGCCGCAAATAAAAAAATTGTCTACTGAATTGAAGTCGACCAGGCGCGAAAGCAACTTTAATTTCGCATCATCAATTCTTCCGGAATTAAAATCAGCCTCTGTCTTTTCCCGGCTAAAAACATGATGAATATTAAATCTTTGCAGGTATTTATCCTTCAGCGCCTCCAGTTGCTCTTTAAAGATAACAGATGCAAGCCCTTTGTTGCCATAAAGAAGCGTAACCTGGCTTTCTTTTTCGGTAGAAAGAATCGCTTTTATTAGGGAAATAACCGGTGTAATTCCACTGCCGGCGGCAATAAAAAGGTAATTCTTTTTTTGAGATGAAAGGATAGGGGTATAAAAATTCCCTGTCGGTGGCAATACTTCAAGCACATCTCCCTCCTTTAATTCCTGATTGGCAAAAGTTGAAAAAATTCCTCCCTCTACTTTTTTTACAGCTACCCGCAATTCATTTTCTGAGGGGCAACTGCAAATAGAATATGATCTGCGAATTTCTTCGCCATTAAAAAACTTTCTTAAAGTAACATTTTGCCCGGGAATGAATTGAAAATCTTTCTCCACTTCTGCGGGAATTTCAAATGCGATTGAAACACATTCGTCTGTTTCCTTCCTGATATCTTTAATTGTAAGTTGATGAAAATGGATCGCCACCGGTTCAAAAATTTTAATGTTTCAAATGTACGGCAACATTGAGCAATTCCTTTTTTTGGAAAAAGATAACCCCCTTTTTTTATATCTGAATTAGAATTAAGAATAGCTAATTTTGCCCCTGAAAAATTAATGTAAATGCAATTACATCCGGTAGACAGAGTAGAGAATATTTCGTCCGAAGATTTTAAAAAAAATTATTACCAGCCACAAAAGCCGCTGGTAATTACAGAACTGGCAAAAGAATGGCCCGCTTATAAAAAATGGTCCTGGGACTATTTTAAACAAATAGTAGGAGATAAAAAAGTAGGACTTTATAACAACATTAAAAGCGATGCATATACGCCGATTAATACGGCAGATGATTATAAAACCTTCGGCGAATACATAGATATGATCCAATCGGGACCGGCAGCGTGGCGGATATTTCTCTTCAATATTTTTGATCATGCACCGCAATTGATAAACGATTTTACCTGGCCCGAACACCTTATGACCGGGTTTGTAAAAAAATATCCAATGCTTTTTACAGGTGGCGAAACTTCCATCACCCACATGCATTTCGACATTGATCTTTCGCACATTTTGCATACGCAGTTTGCAGGAAGAAAAAGAGTTTTATTATTCAAGCATGAAGAGCAACACAAACTGTACAGGAAACCTTTTGAGGTCTTAAGTTTGGCTGATTTTTCAAATTACAGCAGCAATAGCGGAACTCCTGATTATGAAAAATTCCCGGCGCTCAGGTATGCAGAAGGTTATGATTTAATACTAAATCCCGGCGAAACATTATTTATGCCGGCTGGCTATTGGCACCACATGGAATACATCGACAGTGGCTTTGCTATGAGTTTAAGAGCCCTTCAAAGTTCCTTGTCAGGAAAAGCGCGCGGCGTGTGGAATTTATTCGGTATGAGAAGTATTGATACGGTTTTAAAAAAAACGGCACCAAAATGGTGGTATAATTATAAATTAAAAAGGATTGACGGACTCGCTAAAAATGAAATTAAAAAAATTTCAAATTAAATATTAGAAAATATTGTTTTAATCAATAAATATATATTAATTTAGCATCCCATTCTTTCCTCCTTTTCCTATTTTCAAAAAAGACCTTACACTATCCAATATTACCAGCAAAGCAGGGTTTTTGATTTAAATTAATTTGTTAAATTATAAATTACCTTTTATAAGATTTTTAGCAGGAAAATAAATTTTTTCTTGTGGTTTCAGAGGTAAGCAAGGCCGGTGATTTTTATCACTGGCCATTTTTTTGATGGAATGGTTCTTGTACATTTCCTAATTTTATACAGTCACAATTATTTTTAATTACATTAATTGAATCAAATGAATTTAACGAACCAACCGGAAGTTCTTGCTTCCAATAGCAAGGAAAGTAGCAATGAAACAAATAACGCAGGTACTTCTAAAGAGAGTATAAAAGAAGAACAAGTGAGCTATGAAATAGATGGCAAAAAATACAACGGTTATATTTATTACAATGAACAGCAAAAAGGAAAGCGACCAGCTATTTTGGTAGTTCATGAATGGTGGGGATTGAATGATTACAGTCGTTACCGGGCAAAACAACTGGCTCAGCTTGGTTATATTTCCATGGCCGTTGATGTGTTTGGAAATGGTATAACTGCTGAAGATCCGGCAGGCGCACAGAATTTGGCAATGCCTTTTTATAAAGATCCGACGCTTTCAAAAACCAGGATAGATCCTGCTATTGCGCTTTTAAAAACCTACCTGCAAACCGACGCTTCAAAAATGGGTGCTATAGGTTATTGCTTTGGTGGCTATGTGGTTTTAAATGCAGCAAAACTCGGAGCAGATTTGAAGGGAGTGGTTTCTTTTCATGGAAGCTTAAGCGGTGTAAAACCTGTTAAAGATCTGCTAAAAGCCAAAATTTTGGTTTGCCACGGAGCAGAAGATCCAATGGCAAATCCGGATGTAGCCGGGTTTAAAAAAGATATGGATGCTGCAGGCGCTGATTATATTTTTAAAGTTTATCCGGGTGCTACTCATGCCTTTAGCAATCCAAATGCGACGGCAAAAGGAGAAAAATACAACATGCCTATTAAATATAACGAAGCAGCCGACAAAGCATCATGGAATGATATGAAAGCGTTCTTTAAAAAAGTATTCTAAAGAGTTTATGGAAAAACAGGAATCGTTGTTATTTATTTGTTTACTATTGAAACACATTCCTGTTTCATTGTAGAAGTAATGCCACAACATCTAAAAAAATCATTTAATAAAATTCTTCCGCTATCAAAAAATCTGAACTACATCATTTCGTTTTAAATTTGCCTGATGGCGGAAAATAAACAGCGAAAAAAAATATTAGATCTAAGTGCATTGAGAAAAGTTTTTGCTTATGCTTTGCCCTACAAAAACAAGATCTATCTTTCAGTCTTTATTTCTGTTATTCTTGCCGTTCTTTCTCCGTTGCGGCCTTATTTAATTCAATATACTGTTAATCATTTTATTAAGGATAAGAATATGCATTGGCTTATTCTTATTACTGTGATACAAATTGGAATGTTGCTGGTAGAATCAGCATTGAGTTTTTACTTTCGATTTCTCACTTCATGGCTGGGGCAAACGGTAGTAAAGGATTTAAGAGTAACTGTTTATAAAAAAATATTGAGTTTAAACCTGCGACAGTTTGATAAAACACCGATAGGTACCTTAACCACCAGAACGATCAATGATATAGAATCTATCAATGATATTTTTTCAAATGGATTGATTCCAATTATTTCTGATCTGCTTTCGATTATTTCTATTCTCCTGTTTATGTTTTCTGCAGATTGGCGTTTGTCATTGATCAGCCTTGTTCCTTTTCCTATTCTTATCATCGCCACTTATTTTTTTAAAGAAAGTGTAAATAAATCATTCATCAAAGTGAGAAATGCAGTGGCTGCTTTAAATGCATTTGTGCAGGAGCATATTACAGGAATGAGTGTGGTTCAGGCTTTTGCGGTAGAGGATAAAGAGTTTAATAAATTTAAAGAGATCAATAAACAACATCGCAACGCCAACATAAAAGCCATTTTTGCTTATTCTGTTTTTTTCCCGATCGTAGAAATCGTACTGGCTTTTTCCATCGGCTTATTAGTTTGGTGGGGAGGAAATTATTCTGCCAACCCCGGCGTAATTATTTCCTTTATCATGTATCTGAATTTATTGTTCAGGCCGCTGAGAATGATCGCTGATAAATTTAATGTTCTCCAAATGGGAATGGTAGCGAGTGAAAGGGTTTTCAAAGTTTTGGAAAATGAAGATGTAACACCCAATAAACATAATGGAATTCATTCAGGAACAGTTAAGGGAAAAGTGGAATTTGATCATGTTTGGTTTGCATATAACAAGGAAGATTATGTTTTAAAAGATATTAATTTTTCCATTTCTCCTGCTGAAACACTTGCCATTGTTGGTCACACTGGTAGTGGAAAAACTTCCATCATCAGTTTATTGAATCGTCTTTACCCGATCAACAAAGGCGAAATAAAAATTGACGATCACAATATCTGCGATTATGATATCGATTTCCTGAGAAGCAGAATAGCAGTGGTTTTGCAGGATGTTTTTTTGTTCAGTGGTTCTGTTTTGGATAATATTACACTTAGAAATCCAAACATTAAAAAAAGTGATGCTATTGAAGCCGCAAAAATGATTGGTGTGCATAATTTTATTATGAAATTACCGGGGGGATACGATTTTAATGTAATGGAACGCGGCTCTACGCTTTCATTGGGACAGCGACAATTATTGTCTTTTATCCGCGCGCTTTTATACAATCCTTCGATCCTTATTTTAGATGAAGCCACTTCTTCCATTGACAGCGAAAGCGAATTGCTCATTCAACATGCTATTGATAAATTAATCAGTGGCAGAACTTCTATTGTGATCGCACATCGTTTATCTACCATTCGCAAAGCCAGTAAAATTATGGTGCTTGATAAAGGAGAAATAAAAGAAATGGGTACCCACAGCGAATTGATGGCTTTACAGGGCCATTATTTTAACCTGCATAAAATGCAGTTTGAAATGCAGGAAAGTACAGTGTAGGAATTTACAAAACCTGATGTATAGTAAACCAACCAATAAGACAAGTTCTTATTTTTTACCTTTGATATCTATTTGCAAACCATCATAAGCCAATTGAATATTTGGTGGAATTTCAGCATTTATTTT
>DAHXOZ010000083.1:8166-13175 GCA_027364635.1 bacterium
TTATTTTTTACCTTTGATATCTATTTGCAAACCATCATAAGCCAATTGAATATTTGGTGGAATTTCAGCATTTATTTTATCATGCAGCCCAAGCTGGTGGCTTATATGAGTAAGATACGCCTGGGGAATTTGCAAATCTCCTGCTAAATCTATTGCTTCCTGAAGCGTAAAGTGAGAAATATGTTGTTTTTTACGCAATGCATTTACCACGAGAACTTCGCTGCCCTTTATCTTTTCTTTTTCTTCATCGTTGATCCTGTTTGCATCAGTGATATAAGTAAAATTTCCAAAACGAAAACCCAAAACCGGCATGTTTAAATGATAAACAAGAATCGGAATAACCGGAATATCGCCCACCTCAAAAGGCTCATCACTGATAGTATGTAAATCTATATGAGGAACCCCCGGATATTTATTGTCGGCAAAAATGTAATAAAATTCGCGGCGCAATGCTTCTTCCGTCAGTTTATTCGCATATACTTCAACTGCTTTTTTCTGGAAATAATTAAAGGCTTTTATATCATCAAGGCCAGCGATATGATCTTTATGTGGGTGAGTAAAAACAACTGCATCCAGCTTTTTTACCTTTTCGCGCAACATTTGTGTGCGAAAATCGGGCGTAGTATCTACTACCAAAGAAGTGTTTTTACTTTCTACCAAAATGCTGCTGCGCAGTCTTTTATCCTTATCGTTTTCAGAAGAACAAACAAGGCAATCACAAGCAATCATAGGAACGCCCCCGCTGGTTCCGGTGCCTAAAAAAGTAATTCGAAGATCAGGATAACTCACTTTTCAAAGCTATAAAATATTTTACAGAGGCAGGGTAGAATAAGAGAATTTTTAAGAAGGAGAAGCGGATTTATTTTTCCAGGGTTGCATTTTTGGCTATCACTTCATCATATAATTTTTGAGAATCATGAGTAAGCAAATCGTAATTAATAGTTAAGGAAGGAATAATATCCATTAATGTGTTGATCCTTCCTTCAGGAATCAAAAATTTATTAAGCACTACCACTTTTTTGTCCTCAAGAATGCAATAGCCGCTCTGGAACGAACCCCGTTCATATCTAACGATGTAACCGGCTTCATCCAGAATTTTTTCGAGTTTATTTAATGTAGCTTGATTATATTTCAAAAGAGATTTTTTTATTTATTATGGAAACAAATTTACAATAATCCAAAGAATATAATTTAGGTTATCACTTTTTAGAAACGGTAAACCCTTCCGTAAAATAAGAGTTAAATTTGTATTCTAAAATTAATATGAATTTTGGCTGATATCATCAATTTATTACCTGAAAATATTGCTAACCAGATTGCTGCAGGTGAAGTAATTCAACGTCCCGCAAGTGCTGTAAAAGAATTGTTGGAAAACGCAGTAGATGCGGGCGCAACAGAAATACAACTTTTTGTAAATGATGCAGGAAAAGCGCTGGTGCAGGTGATTGACAACGGAAAGGGAATGAGCGAAACTGATGCCAGGATGTGTTTTGAACGTCACGCAACCTCTAAAATAAAAAGCATTGATGATTTGTTTCATATTAAAACCATGGGCTTTCGTGGTGAAGCATTGGCGAGTATTGCAGGCGTGGCGCAGGTTGAATTGAAATCAAAAAAAACCGGCGAAGCGATTGGGACTTATATTGAAATAGAAAACAGTGTGGTAAAGAGGCAGGAACCTGTAGCTACGGATGATGGCACCAACATTTCAATGAAGAATTTATTTTTCAATGTGCCGGCGCGAAGAAACTTTTTAAAAAGCAATGCGTCTGAATTACGACATATTGTTGATGAATTTATCCGCGTCGCGATGGCCTTTCCCTCCCTTTTCTTTTCTCTCACTTCCAATGGACAGGAAGTTTTTCATTTGGAAAAAGGTTCTTTAAAACAAAGAATCATCCAGATTTTAGGAAACAGTTATTCTGCAAAATTAGTAAGTGTAAAAGAAGAAACGGATTATATGAATATTTATGGCTTTGTGGGCAAACCCGAAACGGCAAAGAAAACCCGCGGCGATCAATATTTCTTTGTAAACAACCGCTTTATTAAAAGCGCTTACCTGAACCATGCTGTGATGAATGCTTTCAGCGATATGATTGCCAAAGATAGTTTCCCTATGTACACTTTGTTTATTGATATTGATCCTTCAAGACTTGATATAAACGTACATCCTACCAAGCAGGAAATAAAATTTGAAGATGAAAAATTAATTTATGCTTTTGTTCAATCAGCCGTAAAACATTCGCTGGCACAATACAGCGTTACGCCCACTTTGGATTTTGATTTGGATGTTTCTATTCAGCAAAGTGATGCCGTAAGTAAACCATTTACACCTGAAAAACAATATTCGGCAACAGGGACTTCCCTTTACAAAACCTTTACTCAAAAAAATCAGGCCCATTTTATTGAAACAAAAAGCGACCTTGAAACATGGGATGAAAATTTTTTGAAACAAAATTCATACGACACCCCTCTTGCCAATAATTTGGAAATTCAACATGAGCAAAAGGATAATTTTCCTTCTCCTTTTAAAAACCCGGTTTTAGCAAAGGCTGATAAAAAACCAACTTCAGGATCCTTAATTCAAATACACAAGAGTTTTATTGTTGCTGAAAATGAAAATGGTTTTATTGTAATTCACCAGCAAAATGCGCACGAAAGGGTTTTATACGAGCGCTTCGCTGAAGCTATGCAAGGCAAACCAATATCAGTTCAAAGGAGTTTATTTCCAACAGCAATTGAACTGGCGCCTGCTGATTCTGTTTTGCTGAGTGAGCTTATTCCTGATCTGCATGTTCTTGGTTACCAGGTAGAACCCTTTGGTAATCATACTTTCATTATCCAGGGGTCGCCTGCAGATATTACGGATGGAAATGAAAAAGATTCATTGGAAAAAATATTGGAACAGTACAAGCATTTTAATATGGATATCAGTTTTAGCAAAAGAGAAAAATTATTGCGCTCGATGGCATGGCAACAGGCAATAAAAGCAGGCATTTTTTTATCCGAGAAAGAAATGGAAAAGTTGGTGGAAGATTTATTCAATTGTAAAATCAGTAATACTACTCCTAACGGTAAACCGGTTTTCCTTGAATTTAAAAAAGAGGAAATGGATAAAATGTTTGGCAGATAAATCTGTTAAATGGTAAACAAACAAAAACTGAAAATTTTTATTTATAGTATTTTTTAAAGAAATCAATAAACAGGAAGAAGACCTTTCCCCTTTTTCATTCCTTTACTACCCCGATAAAAAAACGTTTTTTTGTTGCTTTACTATCAGGCAAGCGCGAGCAACACCTGCCAGGCTTCTGTAACCTTGCCTTCATCCAACAATTCGCTTGCATATGTGTGTAATTCTCGTTCCATCTCAACAGGATCAGTAGAAAAATATTGAAAAATGTTTTTCAGTCTGTTATCTTCAAAAGCCGGGTTGATCTCCGGTGTTTCATGCACATTGGCCAACTGGCCTAAATGATTTCCTGTAAGGATTTTACTGTTTTTAATACTTTCCGGTAATTGGTCAAAACCAATTCCCAGTTCAACATTCGGTTTTTCCACTTCAAACAAATTTTCTGAGCTGATTTTTGAATACCAGTTTCCGCCAAGCCGCGCCACGTGATGTAACTTTTGTTGATCTATTTCTCCATTTTCATTCAAAATGTTTTCATTGATATGCATCATCATTACCTCGCAAATTATTAGTTGCCCTGCACCTCCTTCTGTCCCCAGCGATTTTACTTCAAGCACTTTACATTCCATCTGTACCGGACTTTCTTTTACGCGCGGCGGCTTTATAGTTAATGAGGGTTCTTTGGTAAATCCTGATTTTACAAATTCATCGGTTTCTTTTGGATACTCGCAACTACTCAAACTTACCTGTTGCACCATTTTATAATCGATAATGTTGATGGCTACTTCAGGCACTTCAAGCACATTTTCAAGTGTATTTTTTGTGGTATTGTTTCTCACTCTCCGCAGTACAGAAAAAATAACTACAGGCGGATTGCCGCTGAATAAATTGAAATAACTAAAGGGGCTTAGGTTTACGGTTCCCTTTGCATCTACAGTAGAAGCAAAACAAATGGGCCGCGGCGCAATAGCATGTTTCAGTAAATTTTGAGATTCTCTGCTACCTGCTTCTTTTAAATTAATGGTTTTAAACATAGAAATACTTATCACTGCAATTTGGAAAAGAAGATTACACGTTCTTTTTCAAATCTAAAATTGAAAAATCACTTTCATCTTTTACAATGGAATTCTTTAATACTCCAAGACCTTCCACCTCTAATTCAATCTCATCACCTTCCTTCAGCCATTGTTCCTCATAGGTTGGATCATTTAATTTACCCGTACCGTTCAATTCAAGGAAACAGCCTGTGCCCACAGTGCCGCTACCGATAATGTCGCCCGGATATAACTGAACTCCATAACTGGCGCGTTCAATAATTTCAGCAAAAGTCCATTCCATATCGGCGAGGTTCCCTTCACTCACCTGCTTACCGTTTACCCTGCATTTCATTTTTAAATTATAGGCATTTCCTGTGTGATTTTCTTTTGCAGGCACTTTAAATTCTTCCAGTTCATCAGGCGTAACCAGCCACGGGCCTATTGCGGTGGCAAAATCTTTTCCTTTGGCCGGCCCAAGATTCAATTTCATTTCTTCCATTTGCAAAGCACGCGCGCTAAAATCATTCATAATCATTAAGCCACCTATGTATTCATCGGCTTCACTGGCTTTGATATTTTTTCCGGGCTTGCAGATTACGATCGCCACTTCCAATTCAAAATCCAGTTTTTTCAAATGATCGGGCATGCAAACAATTTCACCGGGGCCAACAATACTGTTATGGTTTGAGAAATAAAAAACCGGAAATTGGTCAAACTCCGGAATCATTGGCGCATTTCTGTTTCTCCTTGCAGTGGCAACGTGATCACGAAAAGCGTACGCATCGCGGAAACTGGAAGAATTTAAAGTGCCTGCAAAAGAAAATCACACAGGAAATGCCTAC
>DAHXOZ010000084.1 GCA_027364635.1 bacterium
GGACAAAGTGAACGAATACGCAAAGCATTTAAAAAAGTTACGTGAGGAAAGGGATTGGAGCCAACAACAACTTGCAAATAAAACCGGTTTAACCCGACGGCAAATTGCCAGTTATGAGGCTAATAGCGATCCTCCAATGGGTGCGTTCATGAAAATTTTAAAAGCTTTGCGTATTCGTTCACTTTGTCCAGGTTTATGCCGCTTCTTTTGTTTCCTTTTCCAAATGTTTTTTATTGCTTTCATATTCTCCAAGCATTACGCAAACTGCTGAAAGAGGTAAAAAGATGCTCATAAAACTTTCAATTTCTTTAAATCCGTACACAACGCCTTTATAGCTTTTTAGAAAAAAGCTAAAATTGTTGCGGCTATGTCAGATAAAACTCAATCCGATGTTATCGCCGAGGCACTCACTGATTATTTCACTAAGTGGGAAAAGAAAAACGGGAAGATCCCGGGAAGGTAAGGCAATTGTAAAAATCTTATATTTAGTGTTTAAGTTTTATTGAAAAAAGGACAATAATTTACAATTAATTAACACTTTAAAATAAGTATTATGGAAAACGAAATACATTGTCCGAGATGCAATTCCACTCAATTAACAACTAATAAAAAAGGATTCAGCGGTAAAAAAGCAGTTGCCGGGGCAGTTCTAACAGGAGGAATTGGACTGCTTGCGGGTACATTGGGCAGCAATAAAATAATTATCACCTGCCTCAATTGCGGAAAACAATTTAAACCAGGTGAAGATTATGCCAGGGTGCAAAAGAAACGTTTGGCAGAACAAAAAGCAATGAAAAGTCCAGGATTTTGGATATTCTTTTCAATCATTGTGGTGATATTTATTTTCCTGTTCAAATCTTGTATGAGTTCAGATAATACAACAACACCTACGGCAACCACAGTAACAACATTTTCTACAACACTTGGAAAATATTTTGTAATCGAAAAGAAAGATAATGATGAATCAGACATTAGACTTTCATTGTACGTTTCTGATGTTTCAAAGATTGATAGTATAAACGACTTCTTAATCTCAAAATATAATGCTGATAAATCAAAATATATGGAAGTGAGTTATTTTGATGAAAAAGGACTTTCGAATACTTATTTCCAAAAAGAGGCAGATGATAATATAAGTGAAAAACAAAAAAATAAACTGTTCAAACACTTTATTGCTGAATATAGACTTAATCCTTCACAGGGATATGAAAAATTGAATTATGAACATGATTAAATAGACTTAACCCTTCTCCCAGGTATTTATACAACTATCAACTAATCTGTCAACTCAAAAAAGACAAAACCCTATAACTTGTTGATTTACATAGCTTATAGGGTTTTTTATTGTGGTGTGGGGCGGGATCGAACCGCCGACACAAGGATTTTCAGTCCTTTGCTCTACCGACTGAGCTACCGCACCAACGGGCGGCAAAAATAGAATTATTCATTTAAAATAAAAATTCCTTTTTACCTTTTTTTAGTTTCCGTATTCACATAAGAATTTTATTCTGACAATTTTCAATTGCTCCAGTGAATAATTCCCATCTGCAAGTTCTTCTTTTGCAATTTCAAGACTGGATGTTTCACAGCCTTTGAAATAATCGATAATCTCTTCCTGCTCATATTCTTCCAATAAATCCTCGATCGCATAATCGAGATTAAGTTTGGTTCCGCTCGCAACAATGGTTTCCATTTCTTCGAGAAGCTCGGGAAGTTGTAGTGTGCGGTTTCTGGCTATCGTTTCCAGGGGCATTTTTTTATCAACATTCTGGATAATGAATATTTTATTATTGTTCCGGTTAACCACACTTTTCATTACAAAATCGTCAGGTTTTTCAATATCATTTTCTTCGACATATTTTTCAATAAGATTAACAAAAGGTTTACCGAATTTCATCGCTTTTCCAATGCTTACACCCTGGCATTTTTCTAATTCCTTTAAGGTTGTGGGATAAAGTGTAGCCATATCTATCAGGCTGTTTTCCAGGAAAATTACAAATGGAGGCAAATTTCTTTTCTTCGCTTCCTGCTGGCGCAGATCTTTTAATAATTGAACCAACTTTTCATCTGCAGCCCCTCCTGATTCCCCAGTGTCGGCAGAATCTTCATCCTCATCCCCGTCTGTTTCATAAATATGATTTAGTGCAATTTTAAAAGAAGTTGGCTTTTTTAAGAATGCTTCTCCTTTTTTTGTGAATTTCAAAACACCATAATCTTCTATATCTTTTTGAATCAGATTTTCCAAAAGCATTTGACGAATTAAAGAATTCCAAAAGTGTTCATCCTTTTCTTTTCCTGAACCAAATTCTGGCTTTTCTTCATGGCGGTACATTTTTATCTGGGGATTCAACCTTCCGATAATAACGGGGATCATATAAGTGATCGGGAATCGTTCTTCCAATGCCTTAATTGCTTTTAATGCAATCAAAGCTTCGGATTTTGCTTCTACAAGCTCTTTGGGATTTTTGCAATTATCACATTTGCCTCCACAATTATCCTGGTCGTATTTTTCACCAAAATAATTCATCAGCATTTTTCTCCTGCACACACCGCTTTCAGAGTAAGCCACCGTTTCATTAATCAATTGAGCGCCAATTTCTCTTTCACTTAAAGATTTATCGCGCATCAAATGCTCCAGTTTTGCAACATCTTTGTGAGAATAATATAGCAGGCATTTGCCTTCCAGGCCATCCCGGCCGGCACGTCCTGTTTCCTGGTAATAATTTTCTATTGATTTTGGTATATTGTAATGAATTACAAACCTAATGTCGGGCTTATCAATGCCCATCCCGAATGCTATCGTAGCTACAATCACCTGTATCTCTTCGCCTAAAAACTGATCCTGTCTTTTGGATCTTAACTTAGTATCAAGACCGGCATGGTAAGCCACCGCCTGAATTCCGTTTGCCATTAAAGTTTGGGCAAGCTCCTCCGTTGTTTTTCGGTTAAGAGTATAAATAATACCGCTTTTGCCTTTATTTTGAGAAATAAATTTTACAATACTCTTTATAGCCTGGTCTTTTTTCACCTTGGGCACTACTTCATAATAAAGATTAGAACGGTTAAAAGAAGAAATAAAAATATTGGGATCGCGAAGTCCCAGGTTCTTTATAATATCGCTCTGTACCTTCGGTGTGGCGGTAGCGGTTAAGGCAATTACCGGAATTTTTTTATCAATCTGATCCATTATTTCTCTCAATCTCCTGTATTCAGGCCTGAAATCGTGTCCCCATTCACTGATACAATGTGCTTCGTCAACAGCAAAAAAAGAAATTTTTAAATCTTTAAAAAACTCAACGTTTTCTTCCTTTGTCAATGTCTCAGGAGCCACATATAAAAGTTTGGTGCTTCCGGACATAAGATCATCTTTAACCACTTTCTGCTGGCCTTTATTTAAAGAGCTGTTTAAAAAATGGGCAATGTTATCGGTACTACTGTATCCCCGAACCAGGTCAACCTGGTTTTTCATAAGAGCAATTAAGGGGGAAACAACAATAGCACAACCTTCGCTAATAATTGCGGGTAATTGATAACATAAACTCTTTCCACCGCCGGTAGGCATAATAACAAAAGTGTCTTTACCCGAAAGAAGGCTGTTAATTATTTCTTTTTGTGGTTCTTTAAAAGAATTAAAACCAAAGTGCTTTTGGAGTTGCTCCGTGAGAATGTGGTCACTTGCTATTGTCGCGTTTTTACTTTTGTTTAATGTTTTTGATTTTGGGATTCCAGGATTTTTGGTTTTTACTGTGGGCATGGTTTTTCGTTTCTACTATTCAATCTAAAAAGGGTTCCAAAGTTAATTCTTTAATTGAAAAATTTGGTTAAAGTTATTCGACAGAAATTCACTCTTATCGACTTAATTTGGTTAAGGTACGAAGTTTTTGTATTAATAAAACAAAATCCTTTGCTTTGCTCAACCATTCATTTCAAGTAGGTTTGCATACATTTCAAAGAATTTATTCATATTTGAAGATCAGAAAGCATTGGTACCTTTTTTGAATACATTTAATGGCAAATAATATTATCAACACCGGTAAACAAACAATTATTGCAGAATCTCATTCTGTAGCTGCGCTTGTAAATTATATTAATGAGGATTTCGAACAAGCCGTATCAAAAATTTTTGAATCCAAAGGACGTTTGGTAATAAGTGGAATAGGTAAAAGTGCCATCATTGCTCAAAAAATTGTAGCTTCTCTTAATAGTACAGGTACACCTGCGCTTTTTCTTCATGCAGCAGATGCCATTCATGGGGATATAGGAATGGTACAGCAGGATGATATAGTAATGATTATCAGCAAAAGTGGCGACAGCCCTGAGATCAAAGTCTTGGTGCCCCTTATAAAGAATTTCAAAAACACACTTATTGCCATGTGTGGAAACATGCAAAGTTATCTTGCAAAATGTGCAGATATCGTTTTAAATACCACTGTTGAAGAAGAGGCTTCGCCTTATAACCTGGCACCAACCAGCAGTACAACTGCACAAATGGTAATGGGTGATGCAATATCTGTTTGCCTGATGGAATTGAGGGGATTTAATTCTGAAGATTTTGCGAAATTTCACCCGGGAGGTACATTAGGTAAAAAATTATACCTGCGGGTTGCCGAACTTTCAATAAATAACGAGAAGCCTTCTGTAAATGCAGAAAGTATATTGAAAGATGTGATCATTGAAATCACAAAAAAGCGTTTAGGCGTAACTGTTGTATTGGATGATAATGAAAATATTATCGGAATAATAACTGATGGTGATCTTAGAAGAATGTTAGAGAAAGATTTGTACCATGCAGGTGCTAAAGCAAAGGATATCATGACTTCGAATCCCAAAACGATTGATAGCAAATCGCTTGCTGTGAATGCACTTGATATCATGAGAAACAAAAATATAACACAACTTATAGTAACCGAGAATAACAAATATGCAGGAATTATTCATTTACACGATCTCATAAAAGAAGGAATTATTTAATAACCAATATCATGATAAAAAACAAAAACAATTATGTGGCCATCATGGCCGGTGGAATCGGAAGCCGGTTTTGGCCCGTAAGCCGGGTTGATCTTCCTAAACAGTTTTTAGATATTTTAAATACAGGAAAAACACTTATTCAATCCACTTTCGACCGTTTTGCTCAATACATTCCACTTGAAAATATTTTCATAGTAACCTCTTATCAGTACAAAGACATCACCTGTAAACAATTGCCTGATTTACCTGAGGAAAATATTGTTTGTGAACCATCAAGAAAGAATACCGCACCTTGTATTGCCTATATTTCTTTTAAAATACAACAATTAAATCCTGATAGCAATTTAATTTGTGCTCCCGCTGATCACCTTATACTAGATGATGTTGCTTTTATAAAAACCAGCCTGGAAGCACTGGAGTTTACAGAAAAGAACAACGCTCTCCTTACATTGGGAATAAAACCTTTTCAGCCTAATACAGGCTATGGGTATATTCAACATGAACAACAATCTGTGAGCGATAATATTTATAAAGTAAAAACTTTTACAGAAAAACCCGACCTGGAATTAGCAAAAACTTTTATTGCAAGTGGTGATTTTTTATGGAACGCAGGGATCTTTGTTTGGCAAACAAAAAGTATTATTTCAGCCTTTGAAAAATACCTCCCGGAAATTTACGAGCTTTTTGATGGCGCAAAAAATGCAATGAATTCAGAATTGGAAAAAGAAGCAATAGAAGTAATCTATCCGTTATGTGTAAACATTTCCATTGACTATGGCATACTGGAAAAAGCTGATAATGTGTATGTAATTCCTTCTTCTTTCGGCTGGAGCGACCTTGGCACCTGGGGGAGTGCTTATGAAAATCTTGAAAAAGATTATCATGAAAATGCAGTCGCCGGTGATAATATTATTCTTTTTGATTCCTCAAAAAACATAATACATACTTCTGGCGATAAATTAATTTTATTGCAAGGGTTGGACGATTTTATAGTAGTTGACACGCCTGATGCTTTATTGGTTTGTAAAAAAGAAAATGAGCAAAATATCAAAGAATACCTGGCAGAAATAAGAAGAAACAAGGGAGATAAGTATTTATAATGTTATAATTATGCAGCCTTTTCTTACTAGTAAATTACCAAACACGGGTGTTTCTATTTTTACGGTAATGAGTGTATTATCCGCTGAGCATGATGCTATAAACCTGGGGCAGGGTACCCCGGATTTCGAAATTAGCGAGTTGCTGATCGAGCTTGTAAACAAAGCAATGAAAGAGGGTCACAATCAATATACACACAGAAACGGTTTGCTTTCATTAAGAGAAACCATTGCCGGGAAAATTAATTTTCTATATAATAATAATGTTGATCCTGCTACTGAAATTACTGTTACTCCCGGTGCTACCTACGCTATTTATACTGCGCTAACCACAGTGTTAAAACCCGGAGATGAAGTAATTGTTTTTGAGCCGGCTTACGATAGTTATGTTCCAAATATCAAAATAAACGGCGCTGTGCCTGTTTTAATTCAACTGGAGTATCCTGACTATAAAATTGATTGGAACATTGTAAAAGAAAAAATCTCACCTGCCACAAAAATAATCCTGCTTAACTCGCCCAATAATCCAACAGGCAGGGTTCTTGATAAAAATGATATTCAGGAACTCAGGAAAATTGTTGACGGAACAGACATTTTCATTGTAAGCGATGAAGTATATGAACATATTATCTTTGATGGAAATCAACATGAAAGCATCTTAAAATACCCAGACCTTTTTGAAAGAAGTTTTGTTGTATTCTCTTTTGGGAAAGTGTACCAATGTACCGGTTGGAAAATAGGCTATTGTGTTGCCCCGGATCAGCTCATGAAAGAATTTTTAAAAGTTCATCAATACAATTGCTTTTGCTGCAACACTCCAATACAATATGCACTCTCAAATTTTCTGGACAAAAAAGAAGAATACCTGCAGTTAGGAGCTTTTTTCCAGGCAAAAAGAGATCACTTTAAAAATTTAATGTCAGCTACAAAATTTAAACCCATTTCTTCTTATGGAAGCTATTTTCAACTTTACAGTTATTCAGAATTAAGTAATGAAAATGAATTAAATTTTGCCAAAAAGCTAACAAGGGAAGCCGGGGTTGCAACAATTCCTGTTTCAGCATTTTATCAAAACGGAAAAGAAAACAAAGTTTTGCGGTTCTGTTTTGCAAAAAAAGAACAAACATTAAATGAAGCTGTCAAACGGCTTCTTCTATTTCAACAAAAAGAAGATTATCCCATGTAATTCAGGTTAATTAAAAAAGAAATACTCTGTTTTACACTATAATAAAATACGCTTGAGATATTATCATAATTGTTTTTTTAGAAAAGAAATTCAATTTTATAAATCAAACTAAAATATTTACTAAATAAATACTAAATATATTAGTGTTGATAAGTTTTAATTGCTATATTTGCGCAACAAATACCTTTACAATTTATAACACTCATTTAATAGAAATACTATGGCAGCAAATACTCCGGATAAATTATCTGAAAAAATGAAAGCTTTAAAACTTACTATAGATAAAATAGATAAGGATTACGGCAAAGGAAGTGTAATGATGATGAATGAACGTTCTCAGGAGCCACATGAAACCATTTCTACCGGATCAATTGGTTTAGATGTTGCTCTTGGTATTGGTGGTCTTCCTAAAGGTAGGGTGGTTGAAATTTATGGTCCGGAATCTTCAGGTAAAACAACTTTGGCTATTCATGTAATTGCAGAAGCTCAAAAAAAAGGTGGTATGTGCGCTATTATTGACGCTGAACACGCTTTTGACAGCGCTTATGCCAAAAGGTTAGGTGTAAATGTTGACAATCTTTTAATAAGCCAACCTGATTATGGAGAACAAGGTTTGGAAATTGCCGACAGATTAATTCTTTCAGGGGCCCTGGATGTGGTGGTAATAGATTCTGTCGCTGCTTTGGTACCTAAAGGAGAACTGGAAGGAGAAATGGGGGATAGTAAAATGGGTTTGCAGGCAAGATTAATGAGCCAGGCAATGAGAAAACTTACCGCAACTATCAGTAAAACAAATTGCTGTTGTATTTTTATTAATCAACTGCGCGATAAGATCGGTGTTATGTTCGGTAACCCTGAAACTACCACTGGTGGAAATGCATTAAAATTTTATGCTTCAGTAAGATTAGACATACGACGTATGGCACAAATAAAAGATGGTGATCAATCTGTAGGAAATCGCGTAAAAGTTAAAGTGGTTAAAAACAAAATGGCTCCGCCTTTTCGGGTAGCAGAATTTGATATTATTTTTGGAGGCGGAATATCTAAAGTGGGCGAAATAATTGATATGGGCGTTGACCTGGGAATTATACAAAAAAGTGGAAGCTGGTTTAGTTATGATACTACCAAACTTGGACAGGGCCGCGAAGCAGTAAAGCAACTTTTTATTGATAATCCTGATTTGGCAAATGAAATTGAAGCAAAAATAAGAGCAAAAATTACTGAAGGAATAGTAGTTTAATAATTATTTGCTTTCCACTAAAAAGGGAATTTTAATTATTGATTCGTTTTACTGGCTTATAAAAAAAATATTTTTTTTATAAGCCATACTTTTTACTAATCTCCAACATTCTTTCTATAGGTTTTTTAGAGGCTTGTATCAGTTTTTCTTCCATAATAATTTCAGGTTCCTCATATTCCATACACAAATACAATTTCTCAAGGGTATTTAACTTCATATAAGGACACTCATTACAAGCACATGAATTATTAGGTGGTGCCGGAATAAAAGTTTTTAAAGGAGATTGAATCTGCATTTGATGAATAATACCAGGTTCTGTTGCTACGATAAATTCTTTTGCTTCATTTTGAGAAGTATATTTCAATAAAGCGCTGGTACTTCCAATAAAATCAGCTTCTTTTAAAACTGCTTCTACACATTCAGGATGGGCAATCATTTTTGCATTAGGATAGCGCATCTTAAGCTTAGTTATTTTTTCGAGGCTAAAAATTTCGTGGACCATACAGGAGCCGTTCCACAAAACCATATCTCTTCCTGTTTTTTTAATCAAATAAGCACCTAAATTTTTATCAGGAGCGAATATAATTTTTTGATCAATTGGTAAGCTGTTAATAATTGCTTCTGCATTGGATGAAGTGCAGATTATATCACTCAAAGCTTTTATTTCTGCAGTACAATTGATATAAGTTATTACCACATGGTCAGGATATTTATCTTTAAATTTCTTAAAAGCCTCTTTAGGTGCTGAATCAGCAAGTGAACAGCCCGCTTTCAAATCAGGCAACAAAACTTTTTTATGAGGATTAAGAATCTTTGCCGTTTCTGCCATAAAATGCACGCCCGCAAAAACAATTATATCAGCATCGGTGGACTCTGCTTTTTGAGCAAGAGCAAGACTGTCTCCAATAAAATCAGCAATATCCTGTATGTCAGATTCCTGGTAATAGTGAGCAAGTATAATGGCATTTTTTTCAATTTTTAAACGTTTAATTTCTGAGAAGAGGTCCAAGTTAACATCAATCTCCAAATCCAGGAAACCTTTTTTTTCTAAATTTTTTCTTGCTTCTTCAATGTTAATATCTGCCATAGTATTTAATATTAATACTCTATTAATTTAAAAGCCTATTATTATTAGGAGTGTGCATTTGTGGAAATATTACTTTTTATTTTTGATGCAAATTTAAAATATCCTTTTTATCCACATTAATCCACATTATTATAACCACATAATTTTATTACCAGTCCTAATTAAAAGATGTTTTTTAACATGCTGTTTATAAAATTAGTCGTTAATAAATTTACCAGGCTTTTATTTTAAAATTTTGTGAATTCTTATGGTACAAAATGTTGCTTATTTGTCTTGAAAGAAAAAATTTACAAAAATCCATTTAGTTATTAGAAGTTATTCATCCTTAGGGAATTTAAAAATTGGGTTTTCCCACAGTAAAATCAATTTTCGCACAGTCTATTGTTGAAAAGTATTTTTCTATTTTAAGGATGAAAATTTTATCAAAAAATCGGTTTATCAAAAAACAATACCAGCGCTAATCCTGATAGGTTATCCACAGTTTGTTCCTATTCTATTTTACACTATTTTTGCCGCCACATTTCAAATTTAAGAGAATATACAATATGTCAATCATTCAGACTATTCGTGAAAAAGGAGCCGTGATAGTAATTGCGCTCATCGGAATAAGCCTTATCAGTTTTATTTTAATGGATTCCATGAGCAGCCGGCATGGTGGTTCATTATTTGGTAACAATAATACTACATCGGTAGGAGTTGTAAATGGTGAAAAAATTAATATCAATACATTCAACGATCGGGTAAAAGAAATAGAACAGCAATATCCTGATGAGGGTTCTTCCCAAAACAACCAAATAATGGAATCTGTTTGGAATCAAATGGTTGGACAGAAAATCGTAGAAGGGCAGTTTCAAAAATTGGGTATCACCTTTACTCCGGAAGAAATGAGTGCTATTATGTTTAGTGATCAGGCACCTCAGCAATTAAAGCAAGCTTTCACAGATAAAAAGACAGGTCAGTATGATATTGAACAGGCAAGGCAATGGTGGGCACAAACAAAGAAAAACCAGGATGAACAACAACGTAATGCGATTATTTCGCAGATAATTGATCCTATGCGTTTGAATACTCTTTACACAAAATATACTTCTATGATTGCAGGAAGTATGTATCAGCCAAAGTGGCTCGTAAAAGAACAAAGCGAAGAAAAAAATCAATTTGCCAAAATCTCTTATGTAGCGGTTCCATATACCGAAATAAGCGACAGCACCATAAAAGTAACTGATGCTGATATTCAAACTTATCTTGAAAATAACAAACGAAAATATAAGCAGGAACCAGGTGTAATGCTTTCATATGTTTCTTTCAGCGCCGCTGCCAGCTCAGCAGATAGTGCGAGAATTTTTAAATCTTTAGAAGATCTTAAACCTCAATTTGCTGCGGATTCCAATGCTAAATTTTTCCTGGGAAGAAACTCTTCTGTTATACCTTTTTTTGACGGCTATACACCACAATCCGGGATTCAATCAGCAAAAAAGGATTCTATTATTTCTTTGCCCAACGGAAGTGTTTTTGGTCCTTACGAAGAAAATGGAAATTATGTATTGGCAAAGAAAATAGACAGCAAAGTAATGCCCGACACTATCAAGTGCAGGCATATTCTGATTGGAACCGTTAATCCGCAAACCCAACAGCCCTTGATGGACGATACTACAGCTCATAGAATTGCAGATAGCATAGCTACTGCCATAAAAAATGGAGCAAACTTTGATTCGCTGAGTGCAAAATATTCGACCGATGAGGTAGCCAAGCAACAAAATGGAGTAATGACTTTTGATCTTCAAACTATCGAAGGAGATAATTTCTCTAAAGCCTTTGCAGATTTTTTACTAAATGATAAAGGAGAAACTAAGAAGGTAGTGCATACACAATTCGGATGGCATTATATTGAAATTCTTGATAAAAAAGATTTTCAACCAAGCTACAAAATTGCTTATATGGCAAAGGAAATTGCCCCGAGTGATCAAACGATAAATACTGCAAATACAGAAGCAATAAAATTGTCCGGCTATGCAAAAGACCAAAAATCATTTAATGATTATGTGGCTAAAAACGGTTTGAAAAAAGTAGATGTTCCTACAGAAATAAAAGAAAACGATTATCAAATTGGTCAGCTTCAGGATGCGAGGGCAATCGTAAGATGGGCTTCAGATGCCAAAGAGGGACAGGTTTCTGATCCTTTTTCTATAAAAGATGATTTTATTGTAGCGGTGGTTGACAAGAGACTAAAAGAAGGTCTTCCTGATGTAAGCAGCGCCCGCCCGATGGTTGAAGGAATTATTATGAACAACAAAAAGGCAGACATAATAAAAAGCAAATTAAGCAATCCTTCAACATTGGAAGCAGCAGCAGCACCGTACCATTTACAGGTATTATCAACCGGAGAAGATTCAACACTTACATTCGATGCGCCTATAATCAACGGTATTGGCCATGAACCAAAAGTTGCCGGCGCGGCTTTTAATAAAACGTATCAAACTAAAGTTTCTCCTCCATTTGCAGGAAATTCAGGTGTGTTTGTAATAAAAGTAAATGGTGTTTATCCAAAAGCTCCGGTTAATGAAGCTTTACAAAAGTTGCAAATGAATGATCAGCTGAATAAAGATATTCAGTCAACATTAAGCGAGTCATTCCAGGAGTTGAAAAATACAGCAGATATTAAAGATTATAGAAGCAGGTTTTTTTAAGGAGATAAAAAATAATAATTTTAGAAAGAGGCCAATCTTTAAGATTGGCTTTTCTTTTTAAGCCTCTTTGCAAAAGGGCAAAAAAGGATTTTGTAACTTTACCGAAATAGCAAATTATGGAAGATGCCATCGTAAATAAAGTAGCGCAAAGTGCATTAATAACTTTAGATCTTGAAAGGTTTTATCCTTCCGGAGAGATTGTAAATTTTGATGTCAGGGATTATTTATTTATGGAATTGATTTTAAAAGAAAAAGAATATCGGGAAACATTAAATTCTATTGACTGGAGTATTTACGAAAATAAAAATGTAGCTATTAACTGTTCTGCAGATGCCATAATTCCTCTTTGGGCGTATATGCTGGCTGTTACCTATTTACAGCCATTCGCAAAAGACATTTTGTTTGGCACAGCTGACGAAGTGTTTAAGATTTTGTTTTTAAAAAATTTGCAACAAATTGATCCGAAAGAATTTGAAGATAAAAGAGTGGTGGTGAAAGGTTGTGGCGATAAAAAAATTCCGGAAAACGCTTTTGTTGAAATAACAAAAATACTTCGGCCTGTTGCTAAAAGCATTATGTACGGAGAACCTTGCAGCACGGTTCCTATCTATAAAAAGA
>DAHXOZ010000085.1 GCA_027364635.1 bacterium
GGAATATTATTCACCTCCTTACCTTCTTTAAGCTGATTAAAAATCACCTGAATTTGTTGCTTTACTGAATCAGGCAAAGGCTGTTTTTGCATTTGCTCTTCCAACACTTCGTCAATAGGCCTTCCTGCGCCGGCTACAGAAATGTAACCGCCCACTTTCTTTTTTTCAGAAGCCAGCATGGCGATCAATGAGCCTTCGCTATGGCCTATAAAATAAATGTTTTTAAACCCAAGCGTGTCGTGCAAATAATCAAATATTTTTTTGGCATCTTTTACATAATCATCAAAAACCAAATCGCTCTCTTTCATTCCTGCATAAGCGCTTTTTGCAATTCCTCGTTTATCGTATCTGAACGTAGCAATATTTTGAGAATCCAAACTATAAGCAAGCATTTGGTATTCGTTGGTAGCAGGGCTGATCGTGCTGTTCCCATCCCGATCTGTAGGACCGGACCCTGCAACAATAATGACTAATGGCTGTTGATTATTTTTTGATAAAAGAGTTCCATAAAGTTTACTTCCAACAGCAGAGGTTATTTCAATTTTTTTTTCACCGGGATGAGCAGGCATTTTCATTTGCGTTTCAGCATCTTCGTTAGTTCGTGAAAAATTTAAGGGCAATTGGTTACCACGTTGTGTCCACGTTCCTGCTATTGAATCATTGCCGATAAATTTACCTTCATACGATCCGTCAATCATTTTAATACCAATGTGAGCACTGTCATCATTCGCATCAATTGAACTGTAAGGAAGGCCGATGGCGTTTTGTTTTGGACTGTCCCATTTACCATCCATTTTGCCATCGTTTTTTTTATTAAAATGAAATACAATTGGAATCTCTGTTCCATTCACCTCAATATTTCCTTTCCAGTTTCCGATTATTTTTTGGGCAAATAAAGAAGGATAAATAAAAAGTGCTATTACAACAAGCAATGTAGCTTTTTTCATTTTTTGAAACAAAACTATTCAAATTAGTCCCAATTTGATACCCTGATTTATTTAAGCGGTAAGGTTTCTAAAAACCTCTTCCAGGCTTTTACTTTTGGTTTTGAGAGAAAGAATATCAAGATTATTTTGAAGACTGAATTCAAGCAACAGTTTTTTTACTTTTTCCGGATCAGAAGTTTGTAACTGGTATTGATTCTGATTTTCCAGGACTTCATCTACCATTGGAAGGTTTTGTAATAAAGCCACGTTTACTTTGCTGCCAAATTCCACCAAGATAATGTGGGCATTTATATTAGAAGATTGCAGATGGGTTAAAGTATCATCCGCCACAATTTTTCCTTTGTTAATTATAATGATCCTGTCACAAACGCTTTCTACTTCCTGTAAAATGTGCGATGAAAAAAGAACAGTTTTATTTTTACCCAGTTCTTTAATTAATTGCCGTATTTCCACTATCTGGTTGGGATCCAGGCCGGTAGTAGGTTCATCAAGAATCAATATTTTGGGATCATGAAGAAGTGCTGCGGCAAGCCCTACTCTTTGTTTATAACCTTTGCTTAGCTCTCCTGTTTTTTTATTGCTTTCTGGCCGTAACCCGGTAAGATCAATTACTTCTTCCATTCTTTTTTTTACTCCTGTTTTTACCTCATGAATACCCGCCATAAATTGCAGGTATTCCCGTACATACATTTCGTAATAAAGCGGGTTTCCCTCGGGTAAATAACCAATTTGCTTTTTAGCCGTTACCGGGTTATCATTTACGTTCACTCCGTTTACAAGCGCCTCTCCCAAATCAGCAGCAAGATAGCCGGTAATGATTTTCATCGTGGTTGATTTACCCGCGCCATTCGGGCCCAAAAATCCTACGATCTCATTATTTCCTGCAGTGAAAGAAATATCATCTACCGCTTTTTGCTGACCATAAATTTTTGTGAGATGGGAAACTACGATTGACATAAAAAGCAAATGTAAAACAAATTAATATGGCGCTTTCCGTTGTTTTAATGGTTATAACAGTAAACGAATTAATACCGGATATTTTAATTTTCGCATCAACAAAGAGACCTTTCTTTTAAAGATGTTTCTTCCTGGTACAATTATTTAATCCATATTATTTAGTGGCTGCCACACTGTTTTCAGTCCATTTTTGCAGTTCAGGACAAGAATCATAATCTTTGGAAACATTAATATAAAAGCCAGACATCTTTTTACTGAACCAATCGTCCAACGCCTGGTTCTTTTTTTCTTCTAGCGCACGTTGTGCTACTTTATCATAATCGTCTTTAAGATTTTCGCGGTGTGGTTGTGTTTTTGCAATAATTTCCACTATTCTAACTGCCTTTTTCCCCGTTGAAGGATCTATAAATTCTACTGGTTTGGAATACTCACCCACCTTCAAATCTTTAAGCATCAGCACCAGGTCTTTATCCAATTGGTCAATAGATAAAAAAGTACTTTGGCCATCAGGACCTGTAAGCAGGCCGCCGGTATATTTACTGTTATCATCTTCACTGAATTTGGAAACGGCCTCCCCAAATTGAATTTTTCCATCCGCCAAAAGCGTTCTTACTGAATCCATTTTTTCTATTGTCTGGTTCACCTGAATTGAACTTACCTGGGGGACTTTTAGAATATGCCTTATGGTAGCATCATCGCCGCGGCGACTTACCATTTGAATAATATGATAGCCAAATTGAGTTTTAAAAACATTGGATATCTGCCCGTCCTTTAAACTAAAAGCCTTCCCCAGGAAAACGGGATCCAACTGGGTTTCATTCCTGTTGATTTCAAGAAGGCCGCCATTGTCTTTAGTGCCGGGATCATCGGAAAAAAGAGAGGCCAATACCTCAAATTTTTTGCTTCCGTCTTCCACTTCTTTTTTATATTCCTTTAACTGATCAATGGCATAATTTTCAAGATCACGGTTCGGTTTTGGATACATAACAATTTGCCCTACTTCCAGTTTTGATTCGTAAAAATGAAGACTGTCTTTTGGGATTTCATTGTAATAAGCTTCTACTTCTTTTGGAGTAATCCTCACATCCCCTACAATTTTATCTCTTTCTGCAGCAGCGAGTTTCTGTTCACGAATTACCGGCCTGAATTCTTCTTTTAACTGGAATACGGTTTTGCCGGAAACCTGTTGCAAAATTTCTTCAGACCCATATTGCTGAACATAATAACGAATCCTTTTATCAATCTCAGCGTCTACATCTTCATCAGAAACAGGAAGAGAATCACGCTCAGCCTGTAATACCAAGGCTTTCAATGCCAGCGCCTGTTGTAATAAAATACAGGAGGCATTTGGTGGAACAGCTATATTCTGGCGTTGCATATCAGTAATGCTGTTTTGAATATCGCTACGTAAAATAATTTTGTCACCTACTGTGGCAATAATTTTATCAGCTATTACTTTTTTTGTTTGGGCAAAAGAAGCAACAACGATAACAAGAAAGCAAAGAGTGGACAAACTTTTTTTCATTAGAAATTTTTGTATTTGAAATAGCAGTGAAGTGCCTTAATTTTTTAAAATTAATTCATCAAAAATACACCGCTAAACTGTGAGTTATTTTTTTGGAAAGTTAAAAGTTGAAGCGCTTTTGTTAAAGAAAGTAATAATTTCAAGATTTATAAAGTTCTTTTTACTTCTATTTCTTCAAAAGCTTCTACCATATCACCCATTTTAAGATCATTGTAATTCTTGAAAGTAAGGCCGCATTCCATGTTATTATTTACTTCTTTCACATCATCTTTAAAGCGTTTCAGGCTTCCAAGTTCACCGGTATGAATAATGATACCATCTCTTACCAGCCTTACACGATTGTTCCTCGCTATTTTTCCTTCTACTACCATACAACCGGCAACGGTGGCTTTATCAAATTTGTACGTTTCTTTTATCTCAGCAATACCCAAAACTTTTTCCTGGATCTTAGGTTCCAGCATTCCTTCCATAGCACTTTTCACTTCATCAATTGCATCATAAATGATAGAGTAAGTTTTAATTTCCACTCCTTCATGTTCAGCAATTCTTGATGCCTGTAAAGATGGACGAACATTAAAACCAATAATAACTGCGTCCGAAGCGGTAGCCAGCATTACGTCAGTTTCTGTAATCTGTCCAACGCCCTGGTGAACGACACTTACTGCAATTTCTTCGGTACTTAATTTTTGTAAAGAATCACTTAAAGCTTCTACAGAGCCATCCACATCGGCACGGATAAGAAGGTTCAATTGTTTGAAATTACCCAAGGCAAGCCTGCGGCCGATTTCATCGAGGGTAATGTGTTTTTTAGCACGTATTCCTTGTTCGCGAAGAATTTGGGCTCGTCTGTTAGCAGTATCTTTTGCCTCTGATTCATCTTGAAAAACTTTAAAAGTTTCACCCGCCTGCGGAGCTCCGTTTAAACCCAGGATTAGCACCGGTGTTGATGGGGGAGCTGACGTTACCCGTTGATTTCTTTCGTTAAACATGGCTTTGATACGCCCGTAGTACTGGCCTGATACTAAAAGATCTCCCTGGTTTAAGGTACCGTTTTGTACTAAAATAGTAGCTACATAACCGCGTCCTTTATCCAGCGAAGCTTCAATTACGGTGCCGGTGGCAGCTCTTTTCGGGTTAGCTTTTAATTCCAGCAAATCAGATTCCAGTAATACCTTATCGAGAAGCTCATCTACATGCAATCCGTTTTTGGCGCTTATTTCCTGGCTTTGAAATTTGCCACCCCAATCTTCTACCAATATATTCATACCCGCCAATTGCTCTTTTATCTTTTCAGGATTGGCGCCTTCTTTATCTATTTTATTCAAAGCAAAAACCATCGGAACTTCTGCTGCCTGCGCATGTGAGATAGCCTCTTTGGTTTGCGGCATTACCGCATCATCTGCAGCAATAACGATCACTGCAATATCAGTAACTTTAGCGCCTCTTGCACGCATGGCGGTAAAGGCTTCGTGGCCTGGTGTATCGAGAAAAGTAATGGCACGCCCATCTTTCACTTTCACTTCATAGGCACCAATGTGCTGGGTAATTCCACCGGCCTCGCCCGCGATAACATTTGCATGGCGAATGTAATCCAATAAGGAAGTTTTACCGTGATCTACGTGTCCCATGATGGTAACAATCGGAGCACGCGGTACCAGGTCTTCTTCATTTTCATCCTCTTCTTCTTCCTCAGCATCCTGTTCGTTGTCTATATCTATAAATTCAACTTCATAATTAAATTCACTTGCCACCAATTCAATCACATCGGCCTCAAGGCGTTGGTTAATAGAAACCATAATACCCAGGCTCATACATTTACTGATGACATCTGCAAAACTCACGTCCATCAAATTTGCAAATTCACTTACAGAAATAAATTCAGTTAGCTGCAATTTATTATCGGCTTCTTCTTCACCTACAGTTTCAGCAGCTTCTTCTCTTTTTTGCTTGCGGTATTTTGCTTTGAGGCTTTTACCTCTTCCTCCGGCACCGGCAAGTTTTGCTTGAGTTTCCTTTATTTTATCCTGAATTTCTTTTTGATCAATTTCCTTTTCTTCACGTCTTGCAGGAGGTGCATTGCGATTAAATCTACCGCCGGCAGCCGGCCTGTTTCCACTATTTCCACTATTTCCACTATTTCCGCCTTGTTGCCGCTGCCCGTTTGGATGAGGAGGATGACTTCCTCCTTTCTTTTCAACAATAATACGTTTACGTTTACGCCTTTCATCCGATGGTTTTGAACGGGTTTCATTATTAGAAGGAAGTTCTATTTTCCCCATAATTTTAGGGCCTTCCAATTTTACCGCTTTAATATTACTGATAACAGGAACTTCTTTTTCGGGTTCGGGTGCAACGGGACCTTTTGCAGGTTCTTCTTCTTTTTCTTCAGGCTTAGTAATTACTCCTTTCACTTTTCCCTTCGGCACTTTCTTTTTAAAATCTTTTTTAGGCCTTACAGAGGAATCAATAGTACTAAGATCAATTTTATCTACAATTTTTAATCCTTCAACCTCGGGAACTTCTATATTTTCTATTTCGGCAGTAGGGGCAGGTTCAACCGGAATTTCATCGGATTTCTCTTTGCTTTTTTCTTTCTTTATTTCTGCCACTGCCGGAATTTCTTCCACCGGAATTTCAGCTACTTTTTCTTCAATAATCGGTTCAATTATGTCTTCAGGCTTCTCTTCCTCAACCGGTTTTTCTTCTTTGGCAGCAGGTTTTACTGCTTCTTTTTTATTGAACGACAGATCCTGTTCATCCTTTCTCTTCTTATTATCGGCAGGGGTATTTTTTGGAAGATCAATTTGTTCAGCTTTTTGTTTAGCTACTTTATCAGGCTGAAATTCTACCTGAAGAACACGGTACATTTCTTCCGTAAGCTTGGTGCTGGGCTTAAGATCATCGCTGCTAAAGTTTTTTGATACCAAAAAGTCTATTAAAGTAGTTGTCCCAATATTAAACTCTCTGGCCGCAGCCATCAACCGTGGTGTATTTATTTCTGCCATTAATCTTTCCTACTTCTTTAATGAAGTAATTTTTTTTTAAATTATAGTAAACAAACAAAATTCTTAATAATTTGTTTGTTATCATTCATCCGAAAACTCTTCTTTTAAAATCTTTTTAACCTCTGCGATTGTTTCCTTTTCTAAATCAGTTCGGCGTTCCAGTTCTTCATCAGACAAGTCTAACACGCTTTTCGCTGTATCGCAGCCAATCTTTTTTAATTCATCAATCACCCATGTTTCCAGTTCATCTGTAAATTCATCCAGATCCACATCGTATTCTTCCACTTCACCTTCGTTATCACGGAACACATCAATTTCAAGCCCGGTAAGTTCGCACGCAAGTTTAATGTTTACCCCTCTACGCCCAATGGCCAAAGAAACCTGGTCGGGTTTTAAATAAACACTCGCATGTTTTGCTTCCATATCAACTTCCATGCTGGTGATCTTTGCAGGAGTGAGTGAACGTTGAATAAGCAATTGAATATTATTGGTCCAATTGATTACATCAATATTTTCATTTTTTAATTCGCGCACGATACCATGAATACGGCTTCCTTTCATTCCAACACAGGCACCCACCGGATCGATACGATCGTCAAAACTTTCTACCGCCACTTTTGCTCTTTCTCCCGGATCGCGAACGATTTTCTTTATTACAATCAGCCCGTCAAAAATTTCAGGAACTTCAATTTCCAGCAATTTAGCCAGGAATGAATTATCCGTCCTTGAAACAATAATAACTGCCTGGTTATTTTTTAATTCTACATTTTTTACAACCGCCCTGATCGTTTCACCTTTTTTAAAGTAATCAGAAGGGATTTGTTCCGATTTTGGAAGCAACATCTCATTGCCTTCTTCATCGAGTAATAAAATTTCTTTTTTCCAAACCTGGTAAACTTCGCCGGTAATAATATCGCCGATCCTGTCTTCGTATTTCTTGATCAAAATATTTTTCTTCAGATCGTTAATACGGCTGGCGAGTGTTTGTTTACCTGCAAGTATCGCTCTTCTGCCAAACTCTTTTTGAATGTCTACTTCCTCATATAATTCTTCACCTACCTGGTAGTCAGGCTCTATTTTTATAGCATCTTTATATTCTACTTCCGTGAGCGTATTATACAAGTCATCGTCGTCAACTATTGTTCGGCGCCTGAAGATTTCAAGATCACCTTTTTGGTCGTTAACGATTACATCAAAATTTTCATCAGATCCGTATTTTTTGCGGATCAATGTTTTAAAGACATCTTCCATTACTTTCATTAAAGTAGGACGGTCTATGTTTTCAGCGTCTTTGAATTCCTGGAAGGATTCAATTAAATTGATACTTGCCATACTGTTATTTTAAAAAGTTATCAGCACGGTAGTGTGCTTTATCTGATTAAACAATATTGTTGTTGTTTGTTTTGTCATTTTATTTCCTTTACCTGTTTTTTGTTCTATTTTAATTTCGTCTTCATTAACATCCGTAAGAGTACCTTCCGGTTTTGTTCCATCGTTCAACAGCACTTCAACCGTGCGGCCAATATTTTTTTTGTATTGCCTTAAAAGTTGCAGCGGCCTGCCAACCCCGAAAGAAGAAACCTCCAATGAAAAATTACTATTCCCAAAAACTTCGTTTTCTTCAATAAATTTATAAAGAGCTTTATTGATTACCGTGCAATTGTCAATAGTAACTCCCTTATCGCCATCAAGCAAAACCGTGATCTTGTTTCCCGGAGCTATTTTTACCTCTACAAGAAACAAATCTTTTGATTCTGCAATAAAATCATTTACAAATTCCTCAATCTTCCCAAGTTCGGTAGAAGTAGTCATTTTACTGTTGCTCTTTTCAAAATAGAAGAAGGGAACGCTTCCGTTCCCTTCCACTAATCTTTTACAAAAGCAAAGATACATTAATTAAGAATTACGCTCCAAATTATGTTTTATTAAAATCCATTCCTTAACAAATCTTTCAGGCACTAATTCGTGAGCGGTACCCTACAATTGATTTAAAACATTTATTTTTGTTCAATGAAATTTTTTGAAACCGCGGCCGAGCTTTTTTTGCTGTACTTATTATACAAATTTATTTTTGATTTTATCATTCCTATTTACGAATCTTCAAAAAAAATCAAAAAGCAGTTTGGAGAAATGCAGGAGAAGATGCAGAATGACATGAAGAATTACCAAAATCAGCAAAGGCCAACGCAACCAGAACCTGCATCCAAAAAGGAAGGCGATTACATTGATTTTGAAGAAGTAAAAAAATAAATCTTACAATCCCAGATTTTCAATTTTTTTTCCAGCCGTTAAGTGTTCGGTTTGCAACCCCACAATTTTCGCCCCTTCTATATTGTTTATTGAATCATCGATAAACAAAGTTTTTTCCGGTTCAATTTTAAGATCTTTTAAAACCCACTCGTAACAAACAGCTTCCGGTTTTCGTAATCCTATCTCAAAAGAGTAAAAGGCTTTATCGAAATATTGTTCAAAAGATTTTTTTCTTTCTTTTTGATGGTAGATTTCGTAAAAAGATTTGAGGTGAATATTGTTGGTATTGCTCAAAAGATAAATTTTATAACGATCTCTTATGTGATCTAAAAAAGTGAGACTTTCCTCACGAAAAGAAAGCAGCATTGCATTCCATGCATCTCTTATTTCATTTTCTGACAGATGAAGGCCGGTAGAACGATTTATTTCTTTATAAAATTTGTCTTCTGAAATGTCGCCGGTTTCCAGTTTTTGAAAAAGCTTATCGGCATTAGCCTGCGAATACATTTTATCAAAATGAACCACGCCCAGTTTTTCGAAGGCAATACGGGTAAGGTTGTAATCAATATCTAACAGAACACCTCCAAGATCAAAAATGATATTTTCAATTTTTTGCATCTTCAAAGAAAAATAATTCTTCTGACTTACTGAATTTTTCTATTTTTGCAACCCTTAAAATTACCGAACAAGGTAATTGGGCCTATAGCTCAGTTGGTTAGAGCACCTGACTCATAATCAGGTGGTCCCAGGTTCAAATCCTGGTGGGCCCACTGGTAATCAAGCAGTTATGAATTAAATTTCATAGCTGCTTTTTCATTTGATACATCATTTGATACATGCCTTTTTAATTTTTCTAGTACTCAACTTTAACATATTCATACATTATTTTTTTTGGCAGCTGCTTTCTTTAATCAGATTCATGTAAACTTGTAATAATACCTTACAATCATGAAAAAATTAAAACGCAAAATCCACTGGCCTACCAAAATTATCTCCAATAAGAACTACATCAAAGAAGTATCCATTGATGGCAAGGTATCCAACACATTTAACTTCAAAACGGGTTATTATGAACTATATGCTGCCCAGATTATGCGTGCCGGTAATTGTATCACTTTGCTAAGTTCACCCCCTGTCTTTTCGTTGGAGAGTTTCAGGAACAGTAATCTTTTTGAAGATATTGCCAGGTATGTTTTTTGGACATTTAATGAAAGTTACCGACTGCAATTAAAGGAACACCTTTCTAATTTCTCTAACGTTGAATTGCAAAGATGCCAAAACCTTTTAAATAAGAATTACATTCCTTATGAAGATATAGGAGAAGATAATCCTGATGAAGAATTGGTTTGGTGCATGGTTAAAAATAGCCATTTAAGAGCTGACCCAAAATTTGAATTAATGTACCAAAAGGATCAGCAAAACAGGCAAGCTATTTTAAATGAAATTAATAAACTGGTTGAATTGTCGGACACCGATAAAGCAGAAATAGTTTCTTTTGGAACCCCTTCCTCAATTGATAAAGAACCTAAAAAGCAACCTGAATTTTTAGATATGCTTATTCCTGTTAATGGAAGTAAAGAAAATACCCTAAGCTATATAGAATCAAAAATCATCGAAGCCAGGTTTCCGCACAATATATTTCACACCATAAAGAAAACAAAAAAGGGTGCTAACCAGACCGGGCTTAATTCTGAAATAGCTGCTATGGTGCATATATTTCAGGATAAGGGATACTTTAAAAAGGAGTTTACTTTTAAAGAAATCTATAAAAGCTTTGGGATTTACACTAAAAATAAGTCAGGGAAGGACTATGATTATTCTTTTTTTGTTGAAGATTATCATTTTAAAAAATACCTTGAATATTTAGCACCTCTGGAAATCACCGATATAAACTCAGATAGTTAGGATTTTTAGGGTTTCTCTGAAATTTGCCCTAATCCGCCTACATAAAAAGGGCAATCATTTCATATTGCATTCAATTGTTCACAATTAAAAATAATTGAAATGCAAACAAACAATCCATTCGAGCTAATCCTAAACAAGCTCGAACAAATACAAACGACTGTTGATACTATATCAGTTAATCCACCCGGACAAAACCTTTCCGAACCACCAGATCCTGACAGGATCATTGATTTACCCGAAGCTGCTAAGATACTCTGCAAACCAGTCGGCACGGTGCGGGGGTATATCCATTCCCGCAATCTCCCGGCGAAACTGGTTGGGAAAAGTTATCTGATAAAATATCTGGAACTGATTAAATGGTTTGAAAACTATCAGACAGGTAACGAAACAGAAAGCAAAAAAACTGCCCCCGGTAAAATGATGGAAAACCGTAAGCGCTACCGGAAAGATTAATCGTAATCACTACACTGGTAATATCATTAATCATGTAAACTTATTTCGATGGAAGGCTTACATTCTTTGGAAGATGGCGGTGGCCAAATAACGCCCCCCGAATTTCCTATTCATATTTTCCCTCAACAGCTGCAACAGATAATCAGATGCTACTGTACCACCCTTAATCTGAATTTAGATTATGCTGGGGTATCCGTGTTGTATGCCTTTTCAGTTGCACTCGGTGGCCATTACAGTCTTATTGTTAAACGGGGATGGGTAGAACTACCGACATTATTTGTTGCTTTAGTGGGCAAGCCAGGTATCAACAAAAGTGGACCTATTTCCATCTTTACACAGCCGTTAGAAAAATTGGAGAAAGCCTTATTCAAACAATTTTTAGATGAGTACGCAACATTTAAAAAAGGGAGGAGCACAAAGAAAGAAAACGAGGATATAACTGGCATATTTGAAGAGCCTGTCAGAAGGCAGTTGGTCATCAAGGATGCAACACAGGAAGCTATGTTAAAAGCTCTCTACGATAACCCTCATGGATTTGCGGGCATCTATGATGAATTGGCGGCGTTTTTAAAGTCTTTCAATAAATATAAATCCGGCGGCGGAGATGAAGAGGTGATGTTGAGCCTGTTTAGCGGAAAAAGTATTTCAGTAAACAGAAAGAGTTCAGAACCTATTTTTATTGAGAAGCCATTCATTAGTATTATCGGAAGCATACAACCACAGGTATTAATAAATCTCCTCGGCAATAATAAGATTGACAATGGACTTACTCATCGTTTTTTATTTGCCTTCCCGGATCATGTTATTCGCGAAGATCTTTCTGATGATGATGTGCCTGAATATATTGAAGAACTCTATCAAACATGTATCAATCGAATTTTGATTTCCGATTTTTTTCAAGCTGATGGTTATCCGGCTTCCAAATTAAATCTTTCAAAAGATGGGTACGAAGCTTACAAGGTTTTCCGCAGAAAAATCAATGATACCATTAACAACGAAAAGAGTGATGCTATCTCCGGCATCTATGCCAAATTAGACACTTACAGTTTGCGAATAGCTTTGATCCTTCATGTAATGCGTATTGGCTGCAATGAGCCAGATATAAATCCCTACCAGGTTTCAGCAGACACTTTTTGCAAGGCGGCAGAACTTATTGAATATTTTGAACATAACGCTCTCAAGGTTTTTAAATTGATGGAAAAGTTCCGGGACCCATTAAATAGTTATCCCATGGAACATAAAATTATCTACTATCAATTACCTTATTCATTTACCACAAATGCTGCCTGGGAAATCGCTAAAGAAAAAGTGAGCAGGCGAACCCTGTTTAATATTCTTTCAGACGAATACTTATTCACTAAGCTTAAGCATGGTATCTATGAAAAGATATGGTAAATCGCTTTATAGAATCATGCACTATCTGCATTATTTGCACTTTGAGAAAGGGAAACCAGTCCATAATGCACAAAGTGCAAATAGTGCACGCATTTTCTTCACTATAAAAATATCCAACAATGACATCGCAAAAAATAAACTGTAATGAAGCCAAAAGAATGGACATAGTTACCTATCTGGAAAGCCTCTTCATAAAACCTGAAAAAGTGAATGGTAATGAGTATTGGTATCTATCTCCATTAAGAGATGAAAAGACAGCCTCTTTTAAAATAAACCGAAAGCTGAATGTCTGGTATGATCACGGCATAGGAAAAGGTGGCAATTTGATTGATTTAGGTATCCTTCTACATCATTGTAGTGTACAGGAATTTTTAG
>DAHXOZ010000086.1 GCA_027364635.1 bacterium
TCATTTTCTGCCTGAACCATAATGATAGGCCCGCCATGAGTGATTTGTAAATCTTTTACCTGTGCCGCAAGATGATTATCAGCAGCTTTTTAGGTGAATAATCCGATCATCAAATGTTTTATTCTCAGTTCAGATAAAACCGAATTCAACTCCATATATTTTCATTTCTCTAACTCGTTCTGACTTCTTTAGGTGTCAGGCCACTCCAAGTGGCCAGACACCTAAAGAACAACGATCAATTAATAAATGTCGCGTAGGCAACAAAGATTTTCATTTTTCCAAATCATCCAAAACGGGCGTTTTAATTCCTCGTAATTCTTTTTGTTGCTGATTGTTTATTTCTTCAAAAACAGTGATGTTATTTACACCTTTTTTTAACCAGCATCCTGGAAGATACAATGTTTGCTGTGGTCCTATATTCCAGTAACGACCAAGATTATGTCCGTTTACAAACACAATTCCTTTGCCCCATTTACTCATATCGAGAAATGTATCGCCTGTTTTTGAAAGAGAAAAAGAACCGTTATAAATTACCGGGTGATTGACAACATATTTATCGGCATATTTTTTTAAATCAGGCTCATTCTCCATCGGGAATTTAAACATTTCCCAGTGGCCTTTGATTTCATTTCCATCTATTTTTACAGGACTGATTATTCCTTTTAGATTATGAATGATTTCGGCGCCGTAATTGATGCGTCCCATATTTTCTACCAAAATATCAAGAGTGCCATTGGCAGGGATATCAATATCGCATGAATAATTTTTAAAGTAACGGTTAAGCACACACTCGTTTTTTCCATTTACATAAACGATCGCATAATCTCTCAATCCGTTTATTTCCAATTTGCCTTTTACAGGGTTAGTAAAATGTTTGCTGTATAATACATAACCATTTCCCTGGTTAAGGTCTTCAAAAGTTTTTGGTGTATCACTTACCACCGGTTTCATTTTTTCTTTTAATGCAAACAAGTCTACTGCTTTATTTAATTTGATAGACGGGATTTCAATTACAGGAGCCGGCGCCGGTATGGGAGGCAATTTATAAGATACATATTGCTGAAACAATTTTCGAAGCGCCATATATTTTGGCGTTGCCCAACCGGCTTCACTAATCGGCGCATCGTAATCGTAGCTGGTAATATCAGGCTGGATATCATGATCTTTATCATAATTAGCGCCACTGGTAAAACCAAAATTAGTTCCGCCATATACCATATAAAAGTTAAATGAAACACCGGCTTTTAAATATTTTTCTGTTTGATCAACTACATTTTTTACCGCCACTTTTTGAAAAGATTCTGCCCAGTGATCGAGCCAGCCGGGATAAAATTCTGCAACCATATAAGGGCCTTCTCCATTATGATATTCATTTACTACTTTCTTTAAATTCTCAATATTATCTTCTCCATTTGCAGCCGGTAACGCACCGGCAACTGTTCCTCCTTCAAACAGCCAGCTTCCGTCTGAAGTAAATAACGGAACATCAAAACCTGCATCGGTTAATTCTTTTTTAATAGCGGCACTATATTTTTTATGAACTTCAAGCGGTATATCTTTTCGTTGCGCCACATAAGAACCAAATTCATTTTCTGCCTGAACCATAATGATAGGCCCGCCATGAGTAATTTGTAAATCTTTTACCTGTGCCGCAAGATGATTTATATAGGTTTTGCACGAATCCAAAAATGGCTGATTGTAAGTCCGAAGTACCAGCGACTTTTCCTTTTGCAACCACCATGGAAAGCCGCCAAATTCCCACTCAGCGCAGGCATAAGGGCCCGGCCTCAGGATTACAAATAAACCCACTTGCTGTGCCGTTTTTATAAATTCTGCGAGGTTTTTATTTCCCGTTTTAAAGTCCCAGACACCCGGCGCTGTTTCATGATAATTCCAGAAAACATAAGTGGCAACCGTATTCAATCCCATCGCCTTCATCATCTGCAAACGCTGCTTCCAATAAGCCCGCGGCACTCTTGCAAAATGCATTTCGCCTGAGTGAATTTGAATCGGTTTTTCATCGTAAAAAAAAATTCCCGCTTTTATAACAAACGTGTGCTTTGATTGTGCAGACGTAATGTTCAGAAAACTAATTATCATGAATAGTAAAACAGAAATCTTCTTCATGGCTGACTGTATTATTTTCAAACTTAAAAGCATATTTTACAGTAAACAAATAAAAAAAAGGAATTTTTATTTTTTCTTTTAGCGTTGTTGCCAATAACTTGCCACATGCGTAACCTTATTTTTTATTATTTTCATCATCAATTTAAATTCCATTTTATTTTTGGTTGCGCATTAAATTTCTCATCTCAAAAAAATATCTATTGAAAAAATCATTCTTGTTTATTTCTTTGCTTTTCTTAATTCAAACCGGGTTTTCACAATCTAGTAAAACTTTTATCCCGGTGCCAACCAAATCGCAACTTGCGTGGCAAAATATGGAATATTATTTCTTCGTTCATTTTGGCCCCAATACATTTACCAATCTTGAATGGGGGAAAGGAACTGAGAATGCAGAAGTGTTTGATCCGAAAGAGCTCAATTGCGATCAGTGGTGCCGCATCGCAAAAGAGGCAGGCGCCAAAGGAATTGTGATAACCGCCAAACATCATGACGGATTTTGCCTTTGGCCAAGCAAATATTCGACACACACAGTACGTGAAAGCAGTTGGAAAAATGGAAAAGGAGATGTACTGAAGGAATTATCAGCCGCCTGCAAAAAATATGGTTTAAAATTCGGCGTTTATCTTTCTCCGTGGGATAGAAATCATCCGGCTTATGGAACACCAAAATACAATGATGTCTTTGCAAACATGCTTAAAGAAATCTTTACCAACTACGGACCCATTTGGGAATTGTGGTGGGACGGAGCAAATGGTGAAGGGCCAAATGGCAAAAAACAAGTGTATGATTTTGCACGGTTTGAAAAACTGGTAAGAAAGCTTTCTCCGAACACGATCATCTTTAGCGACATCGGCCCCGATGCGCGCTGGTGTGGTAACGAACATGGATATGCGGGGAAAACCAATTGGGATAACCTTGACACAATGGGTTTTAAAAGAGGAGCGGGCGCTCCGCCAACCGATACTTTAAACCATGGAAATGTTTATGGTAAAAACTTCATTCCGGCAGAATGTGATGTGAGCATAAGGCCCGGCTGGTTCTATCACCAAGAAGAAGATTCATTGGTTAAAACGCCGGAACAACTTTTTGAAATCTATTTAAAAAGTATAGGCCGTGGCGCCAACTTAATTTTAAATGTTCCTGCTGACAGAAGAGGTTTATTTACCCGATATGATTCTGCTTCATTGATAGGTTTCGAAAAATTAAGAGATAAGAGTTTTTCAAATAATCTTGCAGAAAAAGGCACAGCGTATTTTATTTCGGGTAGTAAAAAAAGAGTTACAAAAAACTTAAGTGACGAAAACAACCAAAGCTTTGAAACGATTACTAAACCTGCAGTACAATCACTTGAGATTACATTAAAAACACCTCAAAAAATAAATTGTATCCTTCTTAAAGAAAACCTCTTAAAGGGACAAGATTGCGCAGGATTTACTTTGAAATTGTTGGATAAGGATCATTCAATTATGAAAGAGATCAAAGGGACGACGATCGGCCATAAAAGGATACTCACTTTCCCTGCTGCAGAAGCAAAATTTATAACCCTTAGTGTAAATAATCAAAAAGCGCCAACAAGAATTTCTGAAATTAAAATTTATTCCATTGACCCCGTTTTGGTAGAAAAATAAAAAAGATTGTCATATTTCCATCAATTTTTTCAAACGGTAGCATTGTTTGATTGATAAACAGGTAATGATTTTTTTCTTCATAACTTGCGTTCCGAATGATCATAAAACCGGAAATAAAAGATTTAAAAACAAAAGTTTTTTCTTTTTTATTTTTACTAAAGTTGGGGTATTTATTCATTCGGCCGCTTTTCAATCCACCAAAAATTTAGTTTGCTTCAACATTCATGATATTTAAGATCAACGATAGTTGCATGAAAAGATGGTAATATAATTTGGTGCATGACGGTATTTTCTTATTAAAAGCGCCACTTTCGGGGATTGAAACTTAAAATAAAAAAGAGAAAGGAATATGTTTTCCGGAAAAATTAAAAAGGATATACACTTGAATAAAAATTTACTGATTTTAGTATTTTTCTTATCTCCTTCCTGCTTTCTATCAGCGCAACAAAAAGACAGCCTTCCTGTGTTGCAACAGGCAACCTTACAAAATTGTATTCAATACGCAATTCAGCACAATCCAGATGTTCAGAATGCGCAAATCAACGAACAGGTTACAGAAACAATGATCAAAGGAAAGCTGGCCGATTGGTATCCCCAGATAAATTTCACCTATAATCTGCAACACAATTTTAAATTACCCACTTTTAATTTTAATGGCAACCTTGCGCATTCGGGTACTTATAATACTTCAGGCGCTAATTTTGCATTAACACAAAATATTTTTAACCGCGATGTTTTATTAGCCTCACGTACTTCCAAAGATGTGCAACTTTCATCATCTGAAAATACCGAAGCACAAAAAATAAATCTTGCTGCATTAGTAAGCAAAGCCTTTTATGATCTTATTCTTACGAAGCAGCAATTAAACGTTACTGAAGAAGATATTGCCCGGATACAACAAAGTTTAAAAGATGCTTATTATCAATACCAGGCTGGCATTGTTGACAAAACGGATTACAAAAGAGCCACTATTTCGTTGAACAATGCAAAAGCGCAAAAAAAGTTTGGAGACGAAAGCCTTAAATCAAAATATGCTTACCTGAAAGAATTAATGGGATATTCTGATTCAAAAGATTTTGATCTTGTTTATGATACAACCCAGATGGAAAATGAAGTGTTGATCGACACTTCACAAACCATCAATTACGACAACAGAATAGAAATTCAACAATTAGAAACGCAACAAAAGCTTCAGCAATACAACCTGCAATATTATAAATGGAGTTTTCTACCTAATGTATATGCATTTGGTAATTACAACCTGAATTACCTGAATAATAAATTTTCGAAATTGTACAGTCAGTCTTATCCTAACTCTTATGCCGGAATAACATTGGCTTTGCCAATCTTCCAGGGTGGCAAAAGATTGCAGGAAATAAAACAGGCACAGTTGCAGGTTACAGAAGCCAGTAATAACATCAGAAGTTATGAGCACCGGATCAACACACAATACCAGGATGCTTTGGCAAGCTATAAAAGCAATTTGTACAACTATTACAGCCTGAAAGACAATCTTTCACTGGCAAATGAAGTGTACGATGTGATAAGGTTACAATACCGTTCGGGCGTGAAAGCCTATTTGGATGTAATTACTGCAGAATCAGATTTGCGTACCGCCCAGATCAATTATTACAATGCGCTTTACCAGGTTTTATCAAGTAAAATAGATGTAATGCAATCATTGGGAAATATAAAATATTAAATCTAAACCAGCATGAAATTGAACCGATATATATTTTCTTTTTTAGCGGCGGCTTTTATTTTCTCGTCTTGTGGAAATAATCAAAATCAAAAGCCACAAGGTCCACCGCCAGCTACGCCTGTGACAGTAGCCGAAGTGAGATCTACCAATGCTGTTTATTATGATAATTACCCTGGAACGGTTACCGCTTTAGATCAGATAAATATCACTTCACAAGTGAGCGGGTACATCACTGATATCAATTTTAGCGATGGACAAAATGTAAAAAAAGGGCAGCTATTATATAAAATAGATAACCAGGTTTATAAAGCTAATTATGAACAAGCCGTTGCTAACCTGCAGGTGCAGGAAGCTAACCTGGTAAAAGCGCAAAAAGACGCGGCCAGGTACAATGAATTAGAAAAGCATGATGCCATTGCCAGGCAGCAGGTTGATTATGCAAATGCTACTTTGGCAGCAACTCAAAAACAAGTAGCCGCTGCCCAAGCCAATGTATCAAGCCTCCAGGCGAATGTTCAATTTTCAAATATTTATGCGCCTTTTTCAGGAACCATTGGTATTTCACAGGTAAAAAAAGGAACCGCTGTAGTTGCCGGTCAAACGGTTTTAAATACCATTTCAACCAACAATCCAATTGCGGTTGATTTCACAGTAGATCAAAAAAATATTTATCGTTTTTCAGAACTGGAACAACAAAAAGACAATGTAAAAGATTCTGTTTTTACTATCGCATTTGGTTCTGAAGTTTATCCTTATCCCGGCAAAATTGATTTTATTGACCGTGCGGTAGATCCACAAACAGGTACGATAAAAGTAAGGTTGAGTTTTCCCAATGATAAAGATTTGTTGAAGCCGGGAATGAATACGATAGTTCGGGTTAAAAACACTTCCACTAAAAATGCAACAATAATTCCTCATTTGGCAGTAACAGAACAATTAGGCGAGTTTTCTGTTTACATAGTTGGTGATAGTTCAAAAGTTCACCAGCAGCAGGTACAATTGGGGCCAAATGTTGGGGATAGTGTCATTGTAAACAAGGGTTTGAACCCAGGGCAAAAAATTGTGGTGCAAGGTGTGCAGAATCTGCATGAAGGTTCTGTTATTTCTACCGGAAAATAAGAGCCGGCAATTTTGAATAACGAATTTAGAATTACGAATTAAAATGATCGCAGAAACTTTTATAAGACGGCCGGTAACAGCAATTGTAATTTCGATTGTGATTGTGTTAGTAGGTTTTATTTCAATGCTTAACCTGCCTGTTGCACAATACCCGGATATATCGCCACCAACAGTTTCTGTTTCGGGCAACTTTATCGGCGCTGACGCGAAAACGGTAGAACAAACGACCACTACTCCTCTCGAAACGCAGATCAATGGAACACCTGGAATGTCATACATTTCAAGTAACAGTACTTCAAGCGGACAGAGTGGAGTTAGTGTAACTTTTGATGTAGGTACCGATGTAAATATTGCAGCGCTCGATGTACAAAACCGTGTGAATGTGGCGTTGCCTGTATTGCCTGACATTGTAAAAAGATTAGGCGTTACGGTATTAAAGCGAAACCCCAGCATAATGGTGGCACTGGCATTTTATTCTCCTAACGGAACACACGATTCAAAATTCATTGGTAACTATGTAAACATTTACATGGTCGACGCGTTGAAACGTGTTCCGGGCGTAGGTGATATTTTATCAAGAGGTGACGAATTTGGAATGCGCATCTGGCTTGATCCGGAAAAACTTGCAGCCCTTAAACTTACACCGGGTGATATTACCGCTGCAATTAACGAACAAAACCTGGAAATAGCACCAGGAACAATTGGTGGTACACCGCAGCCTAAAAACCAAAGTTTTGAATACAGCGTATTAACCAACAGCCGCCTTAATACTCCTGAACAGTTTGGGAATATCATCATTCGCTCCAATCCTGCTACAGGCAATATTATTCACCTCAAAGATGTGGCACGGGTAGAATTAGGAAAATTTAATTATGGGAACAATGCTTTAGTAAATGGAAAGCCAGCCACGTTTTTATTGATATACCAGGCTCCGGGTGCCAATGCCCTGGAGACCTATGCCGGCATTACCAGCACACTTAAGCGATTAAAGAAGACTTTCCCGAAGGATCTTGATTACATGATCCCTCTCGAAACCGTTTCGGTAGTTAAAACATCAATGAAAGAAGTAGCCTTCACACTTTTGGAAGCGCTGGGGCTGGTGGTTTTCGTGGTATTTTTATTTCTTCAAAACTGGCGTGCGACACTCATTCCGGTTCTGGCAATTCCCGTATCGCTCATCGGTACATTTATATTTTTCATTCCATTCGGTTTTACTATAAATACACTTACTTTATTTGCTTTTGTGCTCGCCATCGGTATTGTAGTAGATGATGCCATCATAGTCGTGGAAGCGGTCCAACACAATATTGATCATTACAACATGTCGCCAAAGGACGCGACACGAAAAGCGATGAAAGATATTTCAGGACCGGTAATTGCGATTGCGTTGATTCTTGCTTCCGTATTTATTCCTGTGGGATTTATTCCGGGAATTGTAGGCCGATTGTACCAGCAGTTTGCGATTACTATCGCCGTTTCCGTTCTCATTTCAGCATTTGTGGCTTTATCCCTTACGCCGGCACTTTGTTCTTTAATGCTGAAACATTCAAAGGATGAAAAAGCCAAGAGAGATTGGTTAGAAAAATTCTTTTTAGGCTTCAATAACTGGTTCAGGAAAGTTACCGCTTCTTATACACGAGGTGTAGCTTTTTGGATCCGAAAAACCCCGCTAATTCTTATAATGCTGGTTGTAATGTTTGTGGGGTTGTTCTTTCTTTTCAAAACCAAACCAACAGGCTTCATACCCTTGGAAGATGAAGGAAGAATATTTGTAACTTATGAAATGCAGGAAGCGGCTTCAACCAGCAGAAGTGTGGATATGCTTACGGAATTAATTGCAAGGATTGATTCAATTCCTGAAGTAGAAGTAGCAGGTGGAATAGCAGGATTGAATATCATTAGCTTCTCCAATAAATCCAATGTGGGTACCATCTTCATTCATCTTAAACCATGGGATGAACGTAAAGGTAAAGCCCATAATGCGGAAAGTGTAATTGGCAAAATTTACGCAAAAACTGCTGATATCAAGAATGCACGAATATTAGCAATTTCACCACCGGCTGTGCCCGGACTTGGCGCCACATCAGGATTTACTTTTGAACTGGAGCAGACAACCACTACAGATAATATTCAGCAATTTTCAAAAGTAGCTCACAACTTTATTGCACAATTAAATAAAAGGCCGGAAATCGGGCGCGCTTATACTTTCTTTACTGCAAACACACCGAGTTATCAAGTAAATGTTGACCGTGAAAAAGCAAAGCAACTGGGTGTTTCTATTGCAGACGTTTATAATACCATGTCAACGCTTCTCAGTAGTTCTTACGTTAATGATTTCAATCTGTATGGAAGAAATTTCAGGGTGGTAACGCAGGCTGACAGCAGTTATCGTTCTTCCCTGGCTGAAATCGGTAATTATTATGTACGAAACCAACAAGGTAATATGATTCCTCTGAGTTCTTTAATTACCAGCAAACTGATTGAAAGCCCAACCCTGATATCCCACTATAATGTGTTCCGCTCCATTGAAATAAACGGAAGTGCCAAACAGGGATACAGCAGCGGCCAGGCAATTGAAGCATTAAAAGAAACTGCAGCTAAATATTTACCTGAAGGATATGGTTATGAATTTTCAGGAATGAGCAAAGAAGAAGTAAAAGCAGGAAGTAAAAGCACGATGATATTCGGTATATCCCTTGTTTTTGTGTTCCTGTTTCTTGCCGCTTTATATGAAAGTTGGTCGGTTCCTTTCTCTGTATTATTTGCTGTGCCGATCGGCGCTTTAGGATCTATTATTACGCTTACATTATTGCCGAACCTTACCGATAATATTTATGCACAGATCGGTTTGATAACGCTAATCGGGCTGGCAGCAAAAAATGCGATCCTGATAGTTGAATTTGCAAAAGAACGGGTTGACAGCGGAATGGAACTCATGAAAGCAACCCTCTCTGCAGTACGATTACGTTTAAGGCCAATTTTAATGACCTCTTTTGCCTTCATCTTAGGTGTTTTGCCTTTGGCTTTTGCAACAGGGGCAGCAGCAGAATCGCGTAAAACCATTGGCTGGACAGTATTTGGAGGAATGCTTGCTGCTACATCTCTTGCTATTTTTGTGGTTCCGGTTTTGTTTGTCTTAATTACACGGCTTTCTTACGGCAAGAAAAAGCTATCCGAATTAAATGCAAATTACAACCCGGCTGAACATGAGGAATTCGAAGAAGATGCCCAATCATAATAAAGAAGAACAAATGATTTTTCTCACAGTAAACAAACAAAAAACAAGAATTTTTATTTAGGATAAATCAATGCTTATGTTGAAAATTTGTTAACCTGATTTTTCTTCAATTTTTCATAAAACTTTGCAAAACCAATCCAACAAATGATTGCAAAAAGAACGCCGAGCAAACTTCCGGCAACTACATCGTGCAAAAAGTGTTGTCCAAGATAAATCCGGCTGTAACCTACCAGGACACCCAAAGCCAATAAGGGAATAGCGTAGTTTTTATCTTTAACGGCAAAAGCAATAACTGCTACCAACGCAAAAACTGAAGTAGCGTGCCCTGAAGGAAAAGAATGGAAATTATGTAGGGTAACATGATCTATAAAATAAGGATAACTCCCGTTTTTCAGGAATAACGCCGGACGCGCTTCAGAAATAAAAGCCTTCAATACCTGCGCTGCAATGCCAGATGTGGCATAGCTTACAAAAACCATGAAACCCAGGTGACGCTTCTTTATTATAAAAAAGACAAGGCATAAAACAACCGAGAAAAATCCGTCACCTATCAAAGTAAGGGCTTCAAAAACATAATTAAGAAAATCAGTATGGTAAGGATTCAATAAAATAAATCCTGCTTTTTTACTATCTGCAAGTAATACAAAAACTGCAACGACCAGGAGAAAAAAATAACCAAGAAAAAAAGATTGATTTTGTTTATAAACCGATTTTAATGTCATTCTTTTTTTTATTCAGAATTTTCAAAAATACAGAATGTAAAACCAATTTGTTTTAATGAATAGAAAACGGAAAAGAATTGTTAGCTAAAAATTATATAAAAATTTTTACCTGTTACAAAATATTTTTATGCAAAAATGGTTTTACAGCGATAGTATTCTACTTTTGTCTTATGGGAAATTCTTTCTTAAAATTTTTTCTTCCAAAGGATAAAGTATTCTTTCATCTATTTGAAAATGTCTCTGAAACTGTTGTCCACATGGCTGAAAAGCTTAGCGAAGTGGTTCATGAAAATGATTTTTCCAAAAGAGATCAATTGATAAAACAAATCGAAGATCTTGAACACTTAAACGATGATCAAACCCATCGAATATTTACTGAACTGGGCAGAAATTTAATAACTCCTTTTGACCGTGAAGACGTTCACTACCTGGCTATTGCTCTTGATGATATTTGTGATTACATATATTCTTCTGCCAAAAAAATAAATTTTTATAAGGTCAATCCCCACAATATTACATTCCACAAAATGGCTGAACTCATCTCAAGCAGTTGCAACGAAGTTCATAATGCTGTGATTGAGTTGAGGGATATGAAAAACCTGCGCAAAATAACAGATGCTTTGGTAGCGATCAACAGTATCGAAAATCTTGGCGATGATGTATTTGACCAGGGCATTGAGGAACTTTTTGAAAATGAGCCTGATGCCAAAGAGGTAATTAAAAAAAAGGAGATATACCAGGTAATGGAAATCGTAACTGATAAGTGCGAAGATGTGGCCAATGTAATTGAATCGATTATTATAAAATATGCATAAAAGCGTTTTGAAATACAGTAAAACGTTTCACTATTAAAACAGGTACGTTCGTTTTTTATTGCGATTATTGTTGTTGCAATTCTCATTGATTACATGAATGGTTTTCATGATACTGATAACTCAATAGCTACCATTACTTCAACTGTGCTTCTTTCCCCTTCGAGGTTTAATCCGGGCTGCTGCATTTAATTGTATCACTTTTCCCTCATCCATTTTCTTCCTGAAATAATTATGCAGTCATCGGCTTTTATAATCAAATTTCTCTTACTTTGTAAGATGAACAAAATACTCGTTACCGGCGGATGCGGCTACATTGGCGCACATACGATTGTAGACCTGATTGAAAATGGATTTCATCCCATTTCCATAGATAACAATTCAAGATCATCAACTGCGTTGCTTACCGGCATCAAAGAGATCACAGGAGTTTCTGTAAAAAATTATAAAGTAGATCTTGCCAATTTTGATGAAACCTATGCGGTATTCCAGGAAAATACTGATATAATTGGCATCATTCATTTTGCGGCATTTAAGGCTGTCGGCGAATCAGTAGAACAGCCACTGATGTATTATGAAAATAATTTGTTTTCTCTTATCAACGTTTTAAAATGTGCCAAAGAATTTGAAGTACCTCATTTTATTTTCTCCTCTTCGTGCACAGTTTATGGAAGCCCTGATACCATTCCTGTAACCGAAAACTCGCCGATACAACCGGCTGAATCTCCATATGGCGCTACCAAACAAATGGGCGAACAAATAGTAAAAGACGCTACCCAATCGTCAGATTTTAAAAGTGTTTTATTAAGGTATTTTAATCCTGTAGGCGCTCATCCTTCTGCGTTAATTGGCGAACTTCCTTTAGGCAAACCTCAAAACCTCGTGCCGGCGATAACGCAAACTGCTGTTGGTAAAATAAAAGAATTGACGGTTTATGGAGATGATTATGATACAAGAGACGGATCATGCATCCGCGATTATGTGCATGTATGTGATATCGCACACGCACACACGCTGGCGTTGCAGCACCTGATGGAAGATAAAAATGCTGCAGCCTGCGAAGTGTATAATCTCGGTACCGGAAACGGAGTTTCAGTATTGGAAGCCATTCATGCATTTGAAAAAGTAAGCGATGTAAAGCTCAATTATAAAATCGGACCACGCCGCCCGGGAGATATTGTAGCCATTTATGCCAACAATTCTTTAGCCAAGGAAAAATTAAACTGGGACCCGAAATATTCTTTGGATGAAATGATGGCCACCGCGTGGAAATGGCAATTGAAATTGCAGGATGATGAAGCGTTGCATAACAATGCTAATTTTCAGATGAATTAAAATAAAAATTTGGGAATTTGTTTGTTTACTATGGAATGGTAACTAAATTGGGTTCTTCACGAAACTGAATAACTTGAG
>DAHXOZ010000087.1 GCA_027364635.1 bacterium
ATGACCTGATGATAAAACAATTTGGGCCGATTCATAACACTGACGCTGAATTTTTGACAATTATGTTGATAAAGATTTTGGAACGGGAATTTTGAAGATCACTCCTGCACACGATATTAACGATTTTAATATTGGTTTAAAATTCAACCTGCCCGTTGTTGACACTTTAAATGAAGATGGGACTTTAAGTGAAGCTGCACAGATTTTTATTGGTGAAGATCGTTTTGTAGCCAGGAAAAAAATTGTGGAAGAACTTAAAGAAAAAGGTTTATTGGTTAAAGAAGAAGAATATACAACGCGATTGGGATACAGCCAGCGAACCAATGTGGTGGCCGAACCAAAAATATCCACGCAATGGTTTGTGAAGATGAAAGACATGGCTCAGCCAGCCTTAGAAGCAGTAACAAGCGGAAAAATAAATATTCATCCTAATGAAAAATTTAATGCTACTTATAAGTATTGGCTGGAGAATGTAAAAGACTGGTGCATCAGCCGGCAACTTTGGTGGGGTCAGCAAATACCGGCATGGTATGATGAAGAAGGCAGGTTTGTTGTTGCGGAAAGCGAAAATGAAGCACGGGAAATATTCAATAAACAATATTCAACAAACAATATTCAATTGAAGCAGGATGAAGATGTGCTCGACACGTGGTTTTCATCATGGCTTTGGCCTATTGAAGTTTTTAATGGTATCAGTGATCCCGGTAATAAAGACATTGAATATTATTATCCAACTTCTGTTTTGGTTACCGGACAGGACATTATTTTCTTTTGGGTAGCGCGAATGATAATGGCAGGAATGGAATACATGGATGAAAAGCCATTCAGCGATGTTTATTTTACAGGAATGGTTCGCGACAAGATGGGAAGAAAGATGAGCAAAAGTTTGGGAAACAGTCCGGATCTTTTAACGCTTATTCATGAGTATGGTGCAGACGCGGTTCGCTTTGGAATTATGATCTCCTCTCCTGCCGGCAATGATCTTTTATTTGATGAAAGCAGCCTTGAACAGGGAAAATTTTTCAATAACAAATTGTGGAATGCAATGAAGTTGTTGAAGATGTGGGAAGGAACGGCGGAAGACCGACAACCGACAACCGATGACCGACAACCTATAAACGCGGATTCTGGTGGTCTGTTGTCAGTGGGCGGTGGTCAGTTTCCGCTTTCATGGTTTGAAAACCGCTTGCATGAAGTAAGAAATGAAGTAGAAATATTAATGCAGCAATTCCGGTTGAGTGAGGCGTTGAAAACCATTTATTCTTTGATTTGGGATGATTTCTGCAGTTGGTTTTTAGAATGGATAAAACCGAATTATGGAGAAGCAATCGACCATGAAGTATATGAAAAAGCGGTTTCACATTTTGATGAATTACTTCAACTGCTTCATCCCTTTATGCCTTTCATTACCGAAGAAATTTATCATTTGCTTAAAGAAAGAGAGGATGACCTGATGATAAAACAATTTGGGGCGATTCATAACACTGACGCTGAAATTTTGAATTTGGGAGATAAATTAAAAAGTGTGATCAGCGCTATTCGTGATGCAAAAAATAAAAATAATGTAAAACCAAAAGAACCGGTTTCTTTGTTTATTGAAACAACCGAAGAATCTTCTTATCAACAGATCAAAGAAATATTAGCAAAGCAAACGAACGCAGATCATATTTATTTTAATGAAGAGCCGGAAGCATCCGCAATTATGACGGTTGCAGGCAATGAAAAGATTTACATAAAATCAGATGTGGTAATAGATACAGCCGTTCAAAAAGAAAAACTGACAAAAGATTTGAACTATCTTAAAGGTTTCCTAATTACTGTTGAGAAGAAGCTAAGTAATGATAAATTTGTACAGAATGCAAAGCCTGAAGTGATCGAACTGGAAAGAAAAAAGAAAGCCGATGCAGAATCAAAAATTAAAGTGATAGAGCAAACGATTGCTTCGTTATGACGCTTACAAAACCCGGTAATTTGATGAAAATATTGATAAGATTTTTTCTGTGCATTTTCTTCCTGTCTACTGTCAACACCTCTTCTTTTGCTCAGGCTGCCAGGGATACTATTATCAAAGAACCAAAATTTAAACCACCGGTTGTAAAAACTTATTTAGGCGTAAACCAAAACGGCGCAAAGGTTACAGCGGATGAAGGCGTACAATTGGTTGGTTTGCCCTTAAAAGTGGTAGATGCGAAAAACAATCAATACACAATTGATTCGTACCAGTTTCTTTACAAACAAAAATCATTTATCCGTGATGATGAAACCGGTAAGAAGGAAGAAGTGTTTACTATTGCTGCTGATCGCTTTAACGCGACACCTCTGCCTAAAGTTTGGGTAGATAATATAAGGCGTCGGTTGCAGAAAGATGAGCAACTTTATTTTTTTGATATTGTAGTAAAAGATAAAAAAGGTCGAATATTTTTTGCTCCTGAATTAAAAATCACTATTCAATAAATGATTAAAATAAGGCCTGCACAAATAACAGATTTGCCTACGATCCATCGTCTTGCTCATGAGATATGGCCTTCTGCTTATCTCGAAATTCTGGGAGAAGCGCAGCTCAATTACATGCTTGAAAAAATGTATTCTCTTCCTTCGCTTGAACATCAGCTTTCTGTTTTAAATCACCATTTCATTCTTGCAACTGAAAATGAAATCCCTGTTGGATTCGCTTCTTACTCACCCCATGAAAATAAAGATTCTTATCATTTGAATAAGATTTACGTTTTACCCAATCAACAGGGAAAAAATATAGGAAAGCAAATGTTGAATTATGTTATATCAGAAATAAAAAAAACCTGTGCATCCTCTTTACAACTTAATGTGAACCGCTACAATAAAGCCCTGCAATTTTATCAAAAGCTAGGATTTAAGATAATTCGCAAAGAAGATAATGATATTGGCTCCGGATATTTTATGAACGATTATGTATTGGAATTACAGTTTTAACGACATTTCTCCTTCTTCTTTTTTTGCAGAAATAAAAAATCCAATCTAAAGTTGGTTTACTGTAACATTTTTCCAGTCTGTCCGTCTAAATAAAAACTTTACCAATCAAAAAGAAATATTTACCATTTATACATAGTAATGTACTATGTAAAACATACTACTTAGTTTTGTCGTGTAATATTTCAAACATAGTAATTTAAAAAAGATGAAAAAAATACTTACTCTTATACTGACCGTACTCCTTTTTTCCATAAAAATATACGCTCAAACTCATACTGGTTCTATATCAGGTAAAATTACTGATGGCGGAGAACAGAAAGTAATTGACGCTGCAAGTGTTTCGCTTTACAAGAGTCCAGACTCTTCTTTAGTTAAAATAAACCTAACTGACAAAGAAGGCAACTTTGAATTTCAACATCTTCCGGCCGGAAAATATTTTTTATTGGCAACTTCTATAGGCCATTTATCTACGTACAGCCAAACTTTCAACCTAACAGAAGACCAAACATTTTCGATTGGAACACTCAAGTTAAGTAATGAAATTAAAACATTAAAAGGGATAACTCTTACCGCAAAAAAACCTTTTATTGAAAGAAAAATTGATCGCACTATCATCAATGTGGACGCTTCTATCACCAATGCCGGAACCACAGCACTTGAAGTGTTGGAAAAATCTCCCGGCGTTTCTGTGGATAAAGACGGAAACGTAAGCTTAAAAGGAAAGTCCGGCGTAATGATCATGCTGGATGGAAAACCTTCTTACTTAAGCGGCGATCAACTTTCAAATCTTTTAAAAAATATGCCATCCTCAGCGATCGATCAGATTGAGATCATGACCAATCCCTCTGCAAAATATGATGCAGCAGGCAATTCAGGCATCATCAATATCAAAACAAAGAAAAATAAAATGCGCGGCATAAACGGAAGTATGACTGCTTCTGTTCTTCAATCTTATTATACCAAAACCAATAACAGTTTTAATATCAATTACCGCACAGGTAAAGTAAATCTTTTTGGAAATTACAGTTATTCTTTATGGCAGAACCACGGAGATCAGACCATTATCAGAAGATTCAGAGATACGATTTCGAAGCAGATCGAAACCATTTTTGACCAGGAGATCGTTCGACATAATAAATCACAGGATCATAATTTTAAAGCAGGAATGGATTTTTATGCCACCCCAAAAACAACAGTGGGTGCAGTATTTTCAGGATATATAAACCCATATAACAGTGTAAATCGAAACCAAACAAATCTCAACAATGCACAAAACCAGACAGATTCGATTGTTTTGGCAGATTTTTATAATGAAGGAAATTCTAAAAATTTTTCAACCAACCTGAATCTTTATCACAAATTTGATTCTACAGGAAAAGAATTTACTGTTGATCTTGATTATCTTGGTTACAACCAGCCTGCCAACTCTGTATTGTCCAACAATTACTATTACCCGGATTTTTCCATCAGGAAATCGCCTTCTTCATTGATTGGCAATCTCCCTTCCACCGTGAAAATTTATTCAGCGAAAACGGATTTTACATTTCCTTTAAAGCATTCAGCAAAAATAGAAACCGGTGTAAAAAGTAGTTATGTAAACACTGATAACGACGCAGTTTACCAAAACCAAACTTCGTCAGGAACGGTAGTAGATGAGGGTAAAACAAACCATTTTATTTATAAAGAAAATATTAATGCAGGCTATATAAATTACAGTAGGCAAATTAAAAAATGGGGTTTACAGGCTGGTTTGCGCGCAGAAAATACCAATGCACACGGGCATCAACTTGGCAATGCTTCACACCCGGATTCTTCATTCACTAAAAATTATATAAACCTCTTTCCAACTGTGTATGTAAGTTATTCGTTGAATGATAAAAACACTTTCTCGGCAAATTATGGGCGTAGAATAGATCGTCCGGATTATGGAGATTTGAATCCGTTTTATTATTTTCTTGATGAATATACTTACCAGGTGGGCAACACTTTATTGCAACCGCAATTTTCGGACAATATTGAAGTATCACATACTTATAATGGTTTTCTTACCACAACGGTTAATTACAGTAAAATCCATCACGTATTTACTGACGTGATCAAACAAATTACCAGCGAAAGAAAAACTTTTCAGACAAAAGAAAACCTCGCATCAAAAACGAATTATGGAATTGCAGTAAGCGCCAATTTTCCGGTTTCTAAATTCTGGTCTACTAATTTATATACCAATGTAAATTACAATGCATTTAGCGGAGTTCTTGATGGAGGAAACCTTGAAATAAATGCTACCACTTTTATGGCCAACATGAATAACCAATTCCAATTCAATAATGGCTGGAGTGCTGAACTGAGTGGCTTTTACAGATCAAAAGGAATTGAAGGAGAGCTTGTAATCAATCCGATGTGGCGGTTAGACGCCGGCGTACAAAAATTAATTTTAAAGAAAAAGGGAAGTTTGAAATTTGGCGTTCGCGATATTTTCAACACGCAAAATTTCAGTGGCAACATTAATTACCAGGACATCGATGCTTATATATCAAATATTCGCGACAGCAGAACTTTCTCACTCACTTTTTCCTATAGATTTGGTAAGCCAATTAAAAATCAGACCCACAGAAGAACAGGTGGCGCTTCTGAAGAACAAAACCGTGTAAAAAGTTCAGGTAACTAACTATGCTATAAAACCGTAAATGCACAACCGTTAATCAAAACAGTTGTGCATTGTTATTTTACGGCATTTAAAACCAATGTGAGTAAGTGATTACAATATCTTCAATCTTTCCACCTGTTCAGTCCGGTGATCGATGTCTGTAACTTTTACAAAATAAATACCCGGTGCCGGTTTATCGGGCCATTCTATATTGATGGAGGCTGCTTTGGTAAGCGAATAGTTTTTGAGAAGAATCAACTGACCATAGCTGTTGAACAGTTCAACTTTATAATCGCTTCCTGTATTGTTAACAAACCGAATATTAACCCCCGAAACCGCAGGATTGGGGTAAAGAGACAATTTTTGATTTTGACTATTATTTATGTAAATATTTTTGATTTCAGAGTAAAAAACGCTACCGGAAGCATCAGTTTGCTTTATTCTAAAATATAAATTTCCGCTAAAATTACTTTCTGGTGAATATACAAACTGAGAATTAGTGCCCGTAGCTGAAACAGTTGAAATACCGGCACCCAAATCAGTAAAATTCTTACCGTCGGTACTCATTTCTATTTCATATTTATTGGTGGATTGATGATCTGTAACTTTCCAGTTTATAACTACATTGTTATCTTTCACAGCAACAACAAAGGCGCTTAAATTGGTTTGTAACACACTGAAAGGACACCAATAATAAACCAATTGTGCATCTAATCTTGTATAAGCCTTTAATTTAATAATAGCATTATCGCTTCCCGTTAAAATCGTAAAAGTACTCGTGGTAAGATAATTCAAAGTAACATTTCCACTTCCATAGTAAGATGAACTTCCTCCAAAATATTGTGTATGAGCATTATTATTGAAAACCGTATCAGGTCCCACATTTACTTCATCAGTATGGCCAACCGGATCATAAGGGCCAAGAGTATAAGGGCCATAATCTTTTGGCGGTGATACTACAGAACTAAAGAAACCATCAGGACCGGTAAATTGCGATCTCCTGTATGTTTCAAAAATATAATCTTCAGTGGTATCAAGATTATTTTCAAGATTATAGTTTACCACTGTAGTTACAGTATCGCTTAATCTTAAGCAGGTTAATAGCCCTATAGTATCACTAAATTTCGGAAAGGACATTGCCGTGTTGGTTGATATTATAGAATCATAATGTTGATTGTATACAACTGAATCAGGTGATGAACCATCGCTGCATTTGCACTGTGAAAATACCTGTTGAATTGGTGTTATAAAAAGCAATAAAATAACACGAATGTATACTTGTTTCATAGGTCAGGATTTAATTAAAAAACTCAATTCTTAACACCTATAAAAATACAAATTGTAAGCAGGCATGTCAACCAGAAAAACACCCAAATAAGACTACCGTAAAATCAAGGTTTCCTGATAGAAAGAATACGAATAGCAAGTAGTAAATCAATAAATAATCATGATTTCTATTTTATTAGCGGCAAAAAAAAACTTCCTGTTTTTAGACAAGAAGTTCTTTATTACCATTAAATTTTCCATTTTAAGAGAACAACCCACCTTTCTTCAAAGTAACAGTTCCCTGCCCTATTTCAAACCCGTTATTATAAATAGATATCTTGTAATCACCCGTCTGGAATTTGCTGTTTTGCGACCATTCTACTTTTACAGGTTGCTTTTGCCCCTGCACATAATTCACCTGAATTTTTTTGGTGTAAGGTTTTTGAATTCCATCACGTGTTGTAAAAGTTCCCGATCCTAAAGCATCTACCTGTACCGGTTTTCCATCGGGTGCTGTAATTGATACATAAATATCTTTTGGTCCGGAAGGAGTGATTCTGTTTGCGTCAAGCGTAAAAGAAATTCTTAATTTATCAACACGTTTTGCAGTTGAAGTTACTTTTTCTTTACCACTGTTTTTTTCCTTTATCCCTTCAATAGAAAAGCTGGAAGCTTCCAATGTAGAACCAACATCAATCATTGTATCCTTGTGCTGAATCACCTTATTTGCAGAATCATAGCTTTTTTGAACCACGTCTCTTTGTTGTGTAACCACCCTGTTTGTTTCTGTAAGTTGCGCATTGGCATTTTGCAAAGAATCAATTTGCGCTGTATACATTTCTATATTTCCCTTCAACTGTGCAATCAATCTTTGTGCTTCTGCAAGTTCGGCCCTTGTTGCATTTCTATTGTTAATAATACCTTGAACCTTGGCTCTTAACTCGTCAATATCTTTATCTTTTGTTCTGATAAGACTGTCTGCTTTTACATTACTGGTTTTAAGTGCATCAAGCCTGAGAGCCGCATCATCTAATTCACGTTGCAACTCATTTTTTGCAGAATCGCTGTTTACAATTTGTGTAGTAAGATCTTGCTTTTCCTGTCGCGTTTTATTTTTATCAAAAATGATATAACCCCATGTAGCAAGCAAAGCGATGACAAGAATGGCAGTTAATATATTACGGCCACTATTATTTTTTTTAACTACTTCTGTTTCCCCGGGATTTTCGCTGGCAGGGAAGTTTTCGTAACTCATGATGTAAGTTTTTTATTTTTATAAATATTAATACGTTATTCAATTTTCCAAAATCATGCCAAGAAATTGATGCTCAGAATGATAGCCCAAAGCTATTCGATTTCCACAAATTGTAACGGTAAATTTTTATCTTTGAAAAATGACCGCTTCCTCTATTATAACTAACTGGAAAAATAAGGAATTCAAACCTGTTTACTGGCTCGAAGGAGATGAAGATTATTTTATAGATGAAGTAATGGAATATGCCGAAAAAAAGATCCTTTCAGAAAGTGAAGCCGAATTTAACCAGACCATATTTTATGGAAAAGATGCCAATTGGGCAGATATTGTGAATGCCTGCAGGCGATATCCAATGTTTGCCGAAAGGCAGGTTGTGTTACTGAAGGAGGCTCAACAAATGAAAGATGTTGAAAAACTGGAATCGTATGTTGAAAATCCTCTTCTCTCTACTATTTTGGTGGTTTCTTATAAGGGAAAAACACTCGACGGAAGGCAGAAATTCTCGAAATTAATCAAGAAAAAAGGTGAAATTTTTCTTTCAAAAAAGCTGTATGAAAATCAATTGCCCGGCTGGATAAACAGTTATTTGCAGACAAATGATTTTACCATAAAACCAAAGGCACTGGCCCTTTTAGTTGATCATATTGGCAACGATCTTTCGCGAATTGTTAATGAAATAGAAAAACTTTCATTAAACCTTACCAAGAAAAATATTACTGAAGACGATATTGAAAAATTTATCGGCATCAGTAAAGAGTATAATATTTTTGAATTGCAAAATGCGCTTAGCAGAAAAGACCAGGCAAAAGCAATACGCATTATCCAATACTTTGAAGCTAATCCTAAAGCCGTTCCCATTCAATTGATATTGCCATCTCTTTACTCCTACTTTTCAAAAATCCTTACGGTTTACCAAATGCATGATAAAAGCGAACGCGCCATTAAACCGGTATTTAATTATAACCAGGCTTTAGTGGAGCAGGTGATGGAAACTATTAAAAATTATTCTTTTTCAGAAATGGAACAGGTGATTTTATTATTGCATGATGCAAACCTTAAAAGTATCGGGATCGGCAATTCAGGAATCTCCACAGGCGCCTTGATGAAAGAACTTTCGTACAAAATAATGAACCTGGGGGCAAAAAGAGTTTAATAACTCGCACTTCCGTCTATCACTTTTACATGCTTTTTATGAGCGTTCTTTTTTTGATAGTCCAAAACTTCTTTTGGGACAATTTTTTTCATGGGTTCTTCTGTTGCTACTTCTGTTTTTGCCGGGTTAAGTAAAAAACCGCGGTCATATTCTTCGGTCTTGATGATCTTGCCATTATCGTAGTACGTCCAGGTTCCATCTTTTACGCTATACGGTTTTGCTTTAATGATTTTATAACTTACTATTTCATTGTTACCTGTGCCATATATAGGGATAGTATCATAAGGTTGATCAGGATTATAAGCACGCCAGTTTTCTTCTCTTACCAAATCGCCATATTGGGTAAAATATTGCGACTTACCATCTTTATCCCCGTTTTTATAATTTTCAAAAGCTATAAAATCGCCTTGCAAATCGTATTTTCTCCATGGACCTTCTTTCTTATCATTTTTAAAAATTCCTTCCTCTTCATATCCGGGTTCTCCACGCAAAGGATCTACATGAACTACCCATTTACCCTGCTTCAAACCATTAAGATCAACCGCGTTTATGGTATCGCCCCTCACAGAAATTTTATAACTTTTATATTGTGCATTAGCCGTTAAAAGAACCAATTGGAAAGCGATCAACAAGAATAATATTTTTTTCATGGGGCGGATTTTGTATTCATAAATAATAAAATTTGCCGTAATTCAAAATTACCAAATTAAGAACGTTAAATACCTGCTTTACATTTTCTGTTTTAAAATTTTAACTTTCAATCTTAAATTTTTAGGCATGAAATTTTATTGATGAATAGATTGGTACCTTTAGATCAAAAACTTTTAAAAATATTTAAAATTAAGAATATGCAAATAAATCTGCAAACATTGAAATTTAATGCAAAACAGGAATTGAAAGATTATGTAAATGAAAAAGTAGGTAAATTGTCTCAGCATGATGATAAAATCATACGCGCCGAAGTAACCTTGTCTCTTAATGGTGATGTTGTTGAAAATAAAGTTTGCGAAATCAGGTTGGTTATTCCGGGCAATGATGATTTTGTAAAGAAAAATGCAACCACTTTTGAAGAAGCGATTCACAGTTGTGTTGATATTCTTCAAAAAGTTTTGAGAAGAAAAAAAGAACAAGCTTAGGATAAATTAATACTGAAGATCGGTTTCTATAGGATAGTGATCAGAATAAGGAACGTGAAGAACCCGAAACTGGTTTACCTTAAAATTTTTATCGGCAAGGATATAATCTATTCTTAACGTAGGAGAAATAAACCGAAAAGTCCGACCTATAAAAAAGCCCTCTTTTAGAAAGCTATCCTGCAGTTTTCCTTTGATGGTAAAGTAAGTATTTGAATTGGGAACATCATTAAAATCGCCGGTAATTATCACGGGATAAGGACTTTCTTCAATTTTCTTTTTTACTGTTTTGGCCTGTGAATATCTAAATTCATAACCGGTTTTTAATTTAGAAACAATAGTTCTGGAGTCTCTGTAACCAGGATCCTTAGCATGTTTTAATTTACTAAGGCTGGTATATTGTGCATGCTCAAATCTCACCGATTGCAAGTGAGTAGTGAATATCCTAATCATTTTTTCCCCTGCTTGTATGTCAATAGATAGAAGATGTTCAGCCTTGGTATTTTGGCCATAACTGATCGTATCAGATCGAAGAATCGGGAACTTTGAAAAAATGATAACCCCATTCGAATTCGAATGTGAATCAGATTTGGTTTCTGCAAATAAATAATAAGGGTATCCCATTTTCCTGATGGTCGATAACGTTGAAGCAGAATCCTCCATGTTTTTATCATCCGCATATTCTTCAAAACAAAGTATATCGGCATTTTGAGCCTTTATAAGTTTCATCATTTGCGGATAATAACTATTTCCTTCCTTTAGGTTTTCATAATAATCATCCCAGCCTTCAACATTCCAATGAAATATCCTTAATGTATTCGGGTGTTTTACCATCGAAAAATCTTTAGGTAAATGAAAGGAAAAAACAGCAAGTATTTGTTGCGTACCCAAAAGCATCACGATCAAAGAAATCCAAAACCATTTTGATTTGAGTATTGCCCAAAAAATAACAAAGCAAAAAAGGGCTAAAAATAGTAAAGGGAATGCCAGGCCCGGAAAAGCAATGAACCAATATTTTCCTGTATCAATAAATGGAACAAGGCAAACAAGAAGGTAGGGAATGATAATACCAATATTAATCAACAAAAAAAAACTTCTAAAAAGGGAGCGTACTTTATCTCGCATAAAAAAATCTAAGCCGGTTTATTGAAACTTTTTTGGGAAAGATAAAGAGGTAAATTATAAAAAATCACTAATTATTAATTTTTAAAGATAAAATAACGATAATTCTGATTTAAAAAAATTGTATAAAGTGGATCCATTAATATTGCAAATCTGTTTCTACGGGATAATGATCTGAATAAGGAACATGAATGATCTGAAACTGGTTTACAGTAAAATTTCGGGAAGCTAAAATATAATCAATTCGCAAAGTAGGAGAAATGATTCCAAAACTCGTTCTCGTTGTCCTTCCGGTCCAAAATCCTTTCTTTAGAAACGGATCCTGTAAATTGCCTTTCACATTAAAATAAGTACTGGAATTAGGAATATCATTAAAATCACCGCAAATGATGGCCGGATAAGGGCTTTCAGCTATCTTTTTTCCTACAAACAGGGATTGATGATAACGAAAAGAGTAACCTCTTACTAATTTTGAAAAAATTCTTCTATAGTTATTGCCGCCGGCATCTCCATATATTTCCTCACTTCTTTGTCTCTGATTTTCCCAATCAGCAAATTTTATAGGAATTAAATGAGTGGCAAAAACCCTGAAAGTTTTATCCTTTACTTTAATATCAGCATAGATTAAATGTTCTCCTTTTTTATCCTGGTTTAGATTAAAACTTGCCGAATCAACAATTGGATTTCTTGAAAAAATAGCGATACCCGACCGAGCTTCTGAATCTTCATTATTTATTGGAACAAAGTAATGAAAAGGAAAACCCATCGCCAAAATCGTAGCAATGTTTGATTTAAAAATGGAAGTATCTTTTGTTTCAAAAAATTCTTCAAAACAAAGCACATCTGCATTTTGAGAATTTACAATGTCCATCATTAAAGGTCGCAACGCATGACCGCCATTTTCAATATTCCTTCTTTCATCCAACTGGTCCCAACTCATCACGTTCCATTGCAAAACCCGCAAAGTATTTGGTTGTTTTTCAGCAGAAAATTTTTGAGGAAGATGAAAAGAAAAAACTGCCAAAATTTGCTGCAACCCAAGAAGAATAGTAATTGCTGAAACCCAAAGAAATTTGGATTTTAAAATGATCCATAGAATTACAAAGAAAAGTAAAACAAAAAAAAGTATGGGAAAGATAATTCCAGGAACTGCTATAAACCAATTGAGGCCTGTATTTACAAAAGGAACAAGGCAAACGAACAGGTAAGCAATAACCACGCA
>DAHXOZ010000088.1 GCA_027364635.1 bacterium
CGGAATACGATTTCTTTTCATCTTCAATATAACCTTGGTCATTTTGAACCGGGGCTGGTGTATACTTTCAGAAAATAGCTTTTGTTTCAGGATTGGTGGAAATTTTCTTATTTTTTAGAAGGATACGACTGTCACATTTTTTTAAAACCCTGAAGTGCTTATTGGCCTTGCGCAAATATCTATATCCTTTCAATGTATTCCAATAGGCTAAACCTTCCCGGCGATTATAAGCACTTATTTCATAGAGCACTTTCCAGTGTTTGCCAATTTCTTTATAAGCCTCCATTAAATTATACCTGCCGGTGTAAATATGATTGGGAATAGAGCCTGCACCGTTAAATTCAAGAATGGAAAAGTTGATTCCTTTTTTCAGATCTTCAATTGAAGAACATTTGATATCATATCGTCCGTAATAAAACCGGCTATCATGGCTAATCCTGTCAAAAAGTTCCACCAGTGTTTCGTCTATATGCTCCGATAAATCATGAAAGGTAGCGCCATGATAACGGTTACCTATAAACGATAAATTAATGATCTCTTCTTTTTTCAGCACCTTATACAATTCACTCTCATCCAGTTTTAATAATTCTTCTGTTATATCCGGCTGTTCTTTTTCCAATATTTCTTTTATAGTCGAAAAGCCATCGCCTGTAATTAATGGTAATTTTTTGGAGAATAAAGCTGTAATAACGCCTGAATTATTTTGTGGATGCCGGTAATAAAAAACCCCGATCTCAATAGGATAATCAACAAATTCCTGGATCATATATTCTGCCGGCATGTTGCGGTGATAGGTTTCAAGGTGTTGCTCATTATCTATTTTTCTGAAAAGAATTCCTTCCATTCCCACATCTGGCTTTACAATAAAAGGGTAGGAGAAAGAACCGGAGCGAACATGCTTCAGTACTTGCTGAAACGGTTGGTGTGGGTTGATGTAAATGGTTTTTGGAAAATATTTTTCCGGAAGCAGGTCGTACATCTCTTTTTTACTTTCGCCTTCAAAACCCCCAAAAGTAAGGGTAGGATTGGAAGTGCTGAAAAACCAGGTAGCACGGCTTTTTAGCATATACCAAAACCAGACAAAAAATAAAGGGAAGTAAAATGGGAAAAACGGCCAAAGCTGCCAGTTACTTAATCTCCTGATTACATTTTTCAATTCATATTGGTTTCTAAAAAGTATAATTTTTGGCTTCGATCAATTTGTTCTCTTTATCAGCATACACAATGGTAGGCTCAAAATCCGGAGCCTCTTCATGGTCATTAAAATAACCAAAAGCAAGCACGTGGATCTTGTCGCCTTTATTAAATAATTTAGATGCTGCGCCATTCAGAGATACATAACCGGGCTGGTTGCTTCTTACTACATAAGTAATAATCCTGTTTCCGTTGGTGAGATTATTTATGTGAACCTGTTCAAATAATTTTAAACCGGAAGCTTCCAGCAGATCGTCAGGAAGGGCAATGCTTCCGGGGTAACTTTCCGAACTTTCGGTTACGATCAGTTGTTGAATTTTTACTCTTAATAATTGAATCAACATGTTTTTTGTTTTATGATAGAAATGCCACAGCAAAGGTAAAGATCAAAATTGGCAAAATTCCGAAGTGGAAAATACAGTACAAAAAATATTCCTAAATTAAAAAATCGAAATATTGGTTGGTTTACTAATCAAAACTGGCAGCGTGTTTGGGGTTGCTAAAACCATGAAACTTCATGATTCATTGATCTTTTGCTTTTTGATTCTTTTCCGGCTGCTACCAAAAAGGTAGTGCTGAATTTAGTAACTACCAAATGTTATGTACCTATTTATCGGGAAAAGCGAACACTATTCAGGTTATTAGACTTCATTGTAATTAAAATTCATGCATTCGTGCCTATTTTGACTTGCAGGTCTCATCGCCTTTTACTTTATCAATTGTTCCAAACAAAAGCAGATGCTATTGTTTTGCCCTCAATTTTTACGCCGTTATTAATAAAATTATCCCGATCTTTTTTTTGCATGGGCCAGCGAAAAGTATGCTTCATTACGGTTCGTAATTAACAACCAACTTCTTAGGAACATTGAAATAATAATAAAATTTTGATAAGATCCATCCTAAAAATGCGCCTAATGCTGCGCCGGCCAAAATATCTGAAGGATAATGCACGCCGAGGTAAACTCTGCTATAACAGACAAACAATGTGACAGGAAAAATTAAATAAGGAAGCCAACGAATTTTTTTTGCAACAGTTAAAGCTAAATAAGTTACCCACGCAAAAAAATTGGAGGCATGAGAAGAAGGAAAACTATACAAACCTCCCCTATATTGATGTACATAATGCAGTAAATTGTCTAATCCCGGTTCGTGACTGGGTCGCAGCCGTTGTACCAGTGGCTTAATTATACCAGACGCAATCTGGTCGCTGGCAATAATAAGCGGAATGATCAGCAGTATTAATAACCAACTTTGTTTTTTAAATTTTATTATAATAACAATGATGAGTAAAGCATATAACGGGAACCAGCTTAGAATACCGCTTGCAAACCACATTGCCGAATCCCAAAATGAATTATGATGATTATTGATGAACAGCAATATTGCATCATCCCACCTTTTGATTATTTCATACATTATTTGCCTGGTTAGTAATTTTTTTTGTAAAAATTCTGTTAACAATAATTGCATTTGATGTGCCGATTAACATACCTCCAATTACATCGCTGGGATAATGTACACCCAAAGCCAGACGCGTATAAGCTACCACAAATGCCCATAACCAGATAATGGAGAGTAACCACTTATTATTACTAAATAGAATAGTAATAGTGGTAGCTATTAGAAAAGCAGTCGAGGTATGCCCGGATGGAAATGAAGGGCTTCCTCCGGAGGAAAGTTTTTCAATATGATTATCAATTTCAAATGGGCGCTGCCGGTTAATGGAATATTTTAGTATCGTTATTATAATTGAGTCGAATGCTATTGAGGCAACTATCTGCCATGCTTTTATTTTTAAGGCTAAATCCTTTTTTAAATAGGAATAAAAAAAAATAAAAAAAGGAATCAATAAGGCAATCAGGTAAGCTGTATCAGTAATATGGATAAAAAGAGAATCCAGTGTTCTTAATCTATTATGGTTTATCAATTCTAAAATGTGTTGATCGTAATCAAAGAGAGACATAGCATATTTATTTATTGCAAAACAAATATGTAAAACCAAAGAAAATCTGAAGCATCATGTTATTCATTATTACTTAAGTGGAAACCGTGAATAATTTACCTTTCTTTAGAGGATTTAAAATAATTTGAAATTCAGAAAATCCTACCATGCTATTTGTGGGGTAAATCGTCATCGCCGAAAGTGATAAAAGTCTTTGCTTTACTGTATTCTAAAGAATTTATTCTGGTATACATTATTCATTAAATTTTGAATAAGTATAAGATGGAGACTGAACTTCCTTTCTTATATAGTACTGGTTGTTTTCTAAAATGGTTGGCAGGGATGGATTTTTTAACCCTGAATTAAAATGATAATCTGGACTGTTTTATTAATCTTCAACTTCAGTATTTCCTCATATTCGGTATATAAATTTGTTGAATTATTAAAAAAATAAAAACATGAAAAAACTAAAATTAATTATATCGCTCCTAATAGTCCTAATAGGAGGGAGTATTCTTCTTGCGTCTTGTTCGCAGGGACTTAATGATTCAAAAGTACCCACGGTTGTTAAAACTTCTTTTGCAACTGACTTTCCGGGGAACTCCCCCAAGTGGGATAAAGAAAATTCAAATTATGAAGCCAACTTCAAAACGGATGGTAAAACGATGTCTGCATTATATAATGAAAATGGTAACCTGCGGGAAACAGAAACTGACATAAATGTTTCTAATTTACCCACACCAGTTCAGGATTACATTGCTAATAATTATCCGGGTGAGAAAATAAAAGAAGCAGCCGTAATTTCAAAAGCCAATGGAGAAGTTAACTATGAAGCTGAAGTAAATGATATGGATGTGCTTTTCACACACGAGGGTCAATTTATAAAAACGGCAAAAGATTAGTTGATGGATTATCTCAACAAAAGCTGTTTTTATAATTTAATTGGACAGCTTTTTGTTTTTAAGTACAAAGTATTGAATCTTATTAGTGAGATGAGCGTAACTATGGGGCAAGGCTTATCATTCATAAATAAAAGCGTAAAGGATATTTCATCCTTATTAAATAATAACTTATCAGCATTTTAAAAATTAACAATAAAGATTACCATGGATAAAATGATAAACAAAGTTCCGGCAGTCACATTAACCTTCTGGGGCATCAAAATATTAGCAACTACCGTAGGGGAAACTGCCGCTGATTATTTGGCGACCACTTTAAATCTTGGTTTAACCATTACTTCCTACATAATGGCAGCTATTCTTTTATTAGTACTGGTGTTTCAGTTCAGGGCTAAAAAGTTGGTACCGGGAATTTACTGGGGTGCCGTTGTTTTACTAAGTATTGTTGGTACACTGATATCCGACAATTTAGTAGATAATCTTGGGGTTGCCTTAAGCACTACTTCTATAATTTTTGGTTCAGCGCTTATTGTGGTATTCGTATGGTGGTATGTGAGTGAACGCACTTTATCTGTGCATAAAATTGATACTACCAGAAGAGAATTTTTTTACTGGGCCGCGATCCTGTTTACATTTTCCTTAGGTACTTCCGCCGGTGACCTGATATCTGAAAGTTCTGGCCTGGGTTATGCTTATGCAACACTTCTTTTTGCAGCGGTAATCGGTTTAATTTTTCTCGCTTATAAATATTTAAAGATGAATTCCATTCTCGCGTTTTGGTTAGCCTACATACTTACCCGTCCGCTGGGAGCATCTTTAGGCGACTTGCTTTCTCAACAATCCAAAGTTGGAGGCCTGGGGCTGGGCACAACGGTAACAAGTATTGTTTTTCTTCTTACCATTCTTAGCCTCGTAATTTATTTAACTGTGAATGAGAAAAAACAATCACTGTTAAATGCCTGACGAAAAAACAGGTTCCTGGGCTAACTTTTGCTAAAAAATGTGATGGAGGTGTATGTGTAGGTTATTCGCTTTTTATGATACTTATAAAATGATTTCAATGTGATTCCAATTGATGCTATATTATTTTTTGGCGTATTCAATTTTATTTCCTGTTTTCAATGTAATATAACTTCAAACCTTTCCTTAAAAGCCGACATAAAATCTTACAGGCAAGACACGATAATTCAACTTAAATTTCATAGTAATATCAACAGTTTTAAAATTAAAAGTAATCCTGCCGCTTTACCAATTGTTTTTATTTCTTTGCATGATGATGAAAAAACAGGACAGCTTGTAGTTTCGAATTATGTAAAAGAAAATAAATCGGTTTTTATACAAATAGTAAATAATAACCACCGATTGATCAGGTTTACTTCTTTGAAAAGAAGGTATGCGTTTGATCCTAATAGAATATTTTCTAAAAAGGGAATACGCCTTACACTTGAGGGTTACAGTTCCTATTCTTCATTGGCTGCAACAAAGGTAAAGCAGTTTGCCGCTTTGATTTTACAAAATCTGTCTACAGCTAAAACAATCATTGCAGTCCACAATAATTCCAATGGAAAGTACTCGATACATAGCTATTTAAAAGGGAAGAAAGATTACAAAAATGCGCTTAGAGTATACGAAGAACCAGGATCTGATCCGGATGACTTTTTTCTTACTACCTCCACCCAACTTTTTGAAAAGCTAAGAGCTAAAAAAATCAATATTGTTTTACAAAACAATAAGCAGGTAACTAATGATGGCTCACTGAGTTTTTATTATCGTAACAGCAATAAGCAATACATAAATATTGAAGCACAGGAAGGGCATTTTTCGAAACAAAATGAAATGCTACATGCGCTTTTATCTGTACTTCAATAGAAAAAGTTTATCCTAAAAAGCGCCTTATTTACTTTCACATACCACATTACCTTCTGCACTAAAAATTACTTCTTTTGAAACTTTGTTTTTCGTAAGGTCAACGAGGTACTGCACCGATTTATCTGCAAGAATTAATTTTTCGATTTGTTTACCTGCAGTGTAACCGGCATATTTTGTTTTTAATGCATCGCTTATTTTTTGGGGAGCCGTAGATAAAAGTACATCTTCTTCCTGCTGCACAAATTGTCCATCGGGCCTGAATATAACCGACAGGTTGGGTACACCGCTTTTTGTGATAGCCACATCAATTGCATCGCCTCCCTGGCAAAGAGGATCAGAAGTGGCGCTTTTAATTTGATAGCCCGAATAGTTTTTCGTAACAAATTCATTAATGCCCGCAGGCAATTTATCTATAGCTATGTTACTGCCCGGTGATGGTATATAGATGGAAGCGGTATCAGTTCTGCGTAAAGATGCCGAATCTGTATTTGTTGATTCCATCGATTCCTGCTGCTTAGACTCCGATCCTTCATTTTTTTTAGAACTATTGTTCCGCAACTAATAACAAACGAAATAAAGGAAATGATTAATAATGAGTGGTAGATTTTTTTTAAATTCATAATTATGATTTTGAAGATTTAAAAGATTAAAATTTATACAAAATACCTGGCAAATCTGAAATAAATCACTATACCTGCCGGTTGAAAATTATCCAAAGTCGAAACTTTGTTTTACCTGAATGAACTTTCATGCTCTTTCAAAATATACATCAAAAAGAGGCCCAGGTTTTTTAAAATATTAAAATGTATTTGGAAGCTTCATAAAACTTTTGAGAGGTCTGTTTGGTTCTTAAAAATTATCGAAAAGAATTATTAGAAAATAAAATCCTGGTTTTTTGTTTGTTTACTGAGTCAAACTTTTCCCATAATTAAATTAATGAAATAATATCTTGAAAAGAACTTTTTTCAAACAAACTTTTCTTCAAGCGCGGGCCGACTAAATAAGACTTAAACCGCTTTATTTACTTTCACAGATTATATTACCTTCTGCACTAAATACCACTTCTTTTAATACATTCTCTTTTATGAGGTCAGCCAGATAATGAATCGACTTATCGGCAAGTATTATTTTTCCCATTTGATTTCCAGGTAAATAATCTGCATATTTTTCTTTCAAAATTGATTGTATTGGTGAGGGAGCGCTGCTCAAAAGGATGTCTTGTTCCTGTTGCTCAAAGGTGCCGTCTGGCTTGAATAATAATGAAAAATCGGGGGAATTGTTTTTTACAATAGATACGTCAATTGCATCTTCGCCGCTGCATAGTGGAGCAGAAACAGCGATTATTATTGAATAACCCGGATAGTTATTTTTGACAAATTCTATAATCTTTGATGGAAAAGAATGTAACGGCTTCGCGCCTTTAGGCAGCATCGAATTTGATATAAACATATCAGCATTCTTATTTTTTATCGACCCCTGCTGCTCGTAGACAGTTACGGAACTGTTACTGCTGCAGCTTATGGTAGCTGTAAAAATGGTAATAAGTGTGGTAACAAAAATTATAGGTTTCGAAATCATAAAAAAGTTGTGTTCTCGGGTATTTTTTAAAATGAATAAAATATAAAATTTACAAAGCTTTATTTTTATCAATTTTTATTAAACGGAATATTAAATAAGGTTTTGAAATTTCCATTTTCCTCTTTTCGCATGTGTGTATCCACACCAAATATTAAATCTTCGGCAGGCAACCTTTTAAATGTACCAAATAGCCTGTCCCAGATACTTAGCACATCGCCGTAATTGCAATCCGTATAAGGTTTTTTATAATGATGATGCACCTGATGAAGGTTTGGAGTAATAAAAATGAAACCAATGATTTTATCCATGTATTCAGGAATGCGAAAGTTCATGTGGGCAAATAAAGTGGTAAATACCTGGATGATCTGCCGAAGTATCAAAACCCAAAATGCTGTGCCACTTAAAAAAACCCATAAAAGAGTAAAAGATAATCGAATAATGTTTTCTCCCGGATGCTCCCGTAAAGTGGTGGATACGTCCACCACATTATCGCTGTGATGTACCAAATGAAATATCCAAAGTCGTTTTACTTTATGCATGAGTATATGATAAATGTATTCTCCAAAATCAAGAAAGATAAAACTCACCACAAATAAAACGACGGGATGTTTGCCAAAGTTCAAATAATACAAAAAGCCGAACCGGTGAAAAGAAGCCCATGCAGTGATTTTCACAAATGCCAAACCCAAAAGAAACTGCCCTGGAATATTCGTAAAAATAAAAGTGGCATTTACAAATGCATGATTCCGTTTTCTATAGTTAAAAATTACACCGGCAAAATTTTCAATATTCCAAGCTATAAAAAAAATACTGACAAATAAAAGCAATTGAAGCTTTTCACCATAAGTCGAAATAAAATGCTCAAAATTTAAAATCATTATATATAAATAACAGGGGTTATAAAATTTTCTTAAATGATAAATCCTTTCCGAGAAATTCTAATCCCACAAAGCCCCGTATTTTTAAATAGGCATTTCCTGTTAAATACGCTTTTGCACTAAATTGTTTGCCACTTTCAGGATCATAGATTTGCCCACCCTGCCAATCGTTTTGCTCTGCATTGTAAGTAAGGCCAGTCATCACAACAAGCCCTATTAATTTCCTTGTACGCAAGGCAGGGTTTGGATTGTTTTTGTCAGTTCTTGTATTCATGGGCCTGCTTTTATCATTACTGTCATCGAGCCATATTATCCTGCCTTTGTATTCATCTCCTGTTTTATAAATTTCTACTTCAATTTTATTATCTGTGGTCATCCACTGGCCAATAATAGCATCCGAATTATTTTGAGAAGCCGTATTTGATATGTGCATTATTGTTAGCAATGAAAGAAAAAATATTTTTACCATAAGAAAAAATTTTAGAAGGATAAAGTAAGACCAGCATAGATTCCATCTCTCCTTGCGTAAGGGTTATTTAAATAGTTCAACCTTCTGTAATATTCAATTGAAAGGATGTGGAAAATATTTTCAATACCTGCGCTGGCCTCCATAAACGGTTGTTTACCCATTAAATTAAAGTTTGAATTTTTATTATAATCCTGGTTTGCTTTACTCATATCTCCCCAATAGGCATTAAAAGAGAACCGTTCACGCCAACCCCATTTTTGCAACAAAGGAATTTTATCAATCAAAACACCACCGAGGTAAAATCGGGTGTGCAGGCTTATATACCTGTCAGTAGCAAACTCATAAGGAGCCATGGTATTGAACTGGTATTTACTGGCAACATAATATTCATTTCCTGCAGGTATATTTAGTAGGAGATACGGCAGAGTGCCATACGTTTTTCCAGCTTCGAGTTTATAATAAAGCATACTCTTGGGCGGCAATCGCAATCGCTGTTCTACCCCCACTTTTATTTTTTGAAACTTAAACAGCGAGTTTCCCACTTCAAGACCGGAGGTATAGTCTGCCGTAATTATCGGATAAAAGGAGCCTAAGCGAATATTATCATAGTTAAGCAATTTCGTCCGTTCTTTATGTGCATATCTGATTTCAATAGTGGCTGATGTAACCGGTAAAATTTTCGCGAATACCGTATCATAAGGTTTGTCTAACGCCGGATTAATGGGCCGGTATTTAAAATCAAAAACAGGTTTAATTTCTTTATAACTTATAATTGCATTAACTGAAAAATCGGGTGAAAGATATTGCTCATGCTTCAGTAATCCTTGTTTTACATACATTCTGGAGAAGGGGACTTTTTTCCTTAGAAAAGAGTTAATGATATTGTCTTTATCCAGTTCATCATCATTGTTAATGATAAAATCATAATCGCTACTATAACTAATAGTTGTTTTAGTCCACTTCGCTTCATTCCATACATATTTTACTCCTAACATCCCTTTAAGTTTATGATCTTTGGTTCCATAAGCTCCATAACCAAATAGGTTTACTTTTTTGTTTATGCCGGGCATTGTCCAGAACCCAAGCCTGAAGCGCCATCCTTCAAGTGAGTTGCTGCTTAAAAAAGAAGAGTATGGCCCTATCCGAAGCTGGCTCCCAAAATCCCAATACCCTGAACCAGCAAAAGCAACCAGTTTTATATCCCTTTGAAACCTTTTATTCTGCTTCAGAGAGTCTACCATTTTGTAAATATTTTTTTCGTGTGGTGTAAGTGGATCAGGCCTGTTATTTTGCCAAAAAGATTCTGGTTTTGTCCAATCAGTGGTTTGCTCTTTTTTAATAAGTTGAGGTGTAATTGCGGTTGGCTCATGCGTATTTAATTTGATTTTATCAGTAACGGTTGTGTACCTGATAATAAATTGCATACTGGTTTTACTTTCAGGAACAGGAAGCCCCAATAAAGCCAACCCACTTTCAAACTTTACTGCTGAAGTAAATTTATAAGGCATGTACACCATTTTATCTGAAGCGCTATCATAAACCTGGGCATAGTCTTCACTATATCTGATGTCCTTTACAAAATTAATATTGGCTGTTTTATTCAGGTGCATTTTCACTGATTCTATTGCAAGATTACCTGTGTTAATCCATAAAATACCACTAAAAGCCCGTTCGTATTGGCGCTTTGGTAAGAATCGTATTTGCAGAATAGTGTCTCCGGCTTCAATGGTAGTATCCCCCTCAAAGAATTTATAATAATAAAACGCGTTTGAATTTATAGGGCTTACATACGTCTGATCAAAGACAGGAATCCAGTCATCATATACATTGAAATTAAAATAAAATTTATCCAACCTGGCAACCAAATCATCGGTTTTAAGTCCGAGTTTCTTTTTGGCTATTATGTTCTCTCTATCAACATTTGGAGAAACAGAATGATAGGTATTGGCAAGACTTTCTTCAAAATAAACAGGGAGTTCTGCATTTTCAATTGCATTACTATCAAGGCCGGCGTAGGTTTTCAACATAAGACTTTTTAATCCTGAACCTTTTGCTTTTTGATAATCTACTTTGTCAATATCCAATTCATTGCGGGTATATCGCTGGTAACTATAACTTCGAAACCGAGATGGGTTGTTATTGTTCTTGTGTTCAATCACTTTTTCCATAAATGATTTACCTGGCTTTTTAAAACCACTAATCACCACTGGTTTTAAAACATCCAATTTATTCTTCATGACAATGGCGAGGTTCAATGTATGTCCTTTATTTAACCCTATTGTGAAATTTTGAAAACCCACCGTCGAAATTTCTAAGCTATCGTACCATTTATCCGTATTGATCATGAATGAGCCATCCATTTTTGATAGTGTATTAAAACCACTCCCTTTTAAGTGGACTGTGGCATTTTGCATAGGCTTGCCGCTGTTGACTTCACAAATCTTTCCTGAAATTAAATAACCATTTTGCGCATGGGTAATCGTTGATAAAAAAAATATTGAGATAAGGAGCAACGCAATTTTAAAAAAGGGTTTATTCATTTAAAAATTTGACTGTAATGTCTTCTTGATGAGAAATAAATTTTATTGCCAAAACGGCCTTTATTTAATAGTACCAGTTATGTAATAAAAGAGTTGGGGTAAAAAATAAATTTTAAAGCACGTTTTTAATTTGTCAATAAAATAAAGCTGCATGCGCACTTAATACAGAATTAATCCAGAATTCAGTTAGAATTTAGCGCCTTCAATTTATTTATTTGAATGACCCAACCATATTTTATGGAACCTGGTACTTTTTATTTAAAACCACCTGATTTATTGGAGAATTATGAAATCTTAATACAGGCGTGTATTAATGGTGATAGAAATGCGCAAAGCAAATTGCATGTGCAGTTTGCTCCGAAGATGTTAGGAGTTTGTATGCGATATTCAACAAGCAGGGAGGAAGCGGAAGAAGTTTTGCAGCAGGGATTTGTACAAGTGTTTAAATCGTTGCACAACTTTAAATATAAAGGGTCATTTGAGGGATGGGTAAGAAGAATTATGGTGAATAGCGCTATAAGGCATTACCATACAAAACCAAAAATGCACCCTGTGGTGGAAATAGAAAATTCACAGGCGATGGAGATAGGGAATGAGGATATACTATCAAAGATACGGATCAAAGAATTACTTGGAATGGTACAGGCTTTATCCCCGGGGTATAGAATGGTTTTTAACTTATATGTTTTTGAAGGAATGAAACATCGCGAAATTGCTGAACACTTGGGTATTTCTGAGGGAACCTCCAAATCCAATTTGTTTGATGCAAAACGGTTATTACAAAAAGCAATTATAGATAGTTTGAAAATTGCCGGTAATTATTAAAATATGGACAAAAATTTACAAGATATAGAAGACTTGTTTTATTCCTCACTCAACGATATAGAAGAAGCGCCGTCCCAAAATTATTGGGAGGCTATGGATCGGGAATTTGATAAGCATAAAATAATAAGTATAAAAAAAGATTATACCTATTTAAAAAGAATTGCATTAATGCTACTCGTGTTATTAATAAGTTTTTCACTTTTTGAAATAAATACTTTTCAACACAATAAAAGGCTTGCAAAGAACAATAATCTTGATTCAGGTAAGTTTCGTAAATCAATCATAATAAATAACAAGACGGCCAACGGAAAGGTTACAACCAATTCAGCTATTGCTATGGGTGAGATACACACTAAGGGCTATAAGAAAGAAAATACAGTGGGTAAGAATTCAATCAGCGAAAATAATAGAACGAATTTAGCTGCCGGAACCAGTCTTAACAACGATTATGATCAACATCGTAAAAAGAAGATACTTACAATAGCTGTTGCTAAAGAAAATGCTTCTCAACCTTCAA
>DAHXOZ010000089.1 GCA_027364635.1 bacterium
ATTCAACGATTTTACCGACACTCATTAACGCGGGCGTTGAGGCTGGTACACCTGCTTTGGCAGCTCCTGCGAACAGATCTTTTTCAAATGCATCCATATCACTGTTATCAGCTTTGCCATTCATGCGTGGGTTAGTGGCAGGGTCATGCGCGGTAACCATATCCAGCCCGGTATATACATAATCTTTGGCTCCTGTTCCCACGGCTACAAAGTCAGTAAGATTTTTGCTGAGTTCCTGGAAGCCGCTTAAATTTCCTCTACCTACTTCTGATAACAATACGGTGAAATGCCCGTTGATAGCCGTATCGCCGGCAATAACAAAAATAGTGCTGTCAATAATATTGCGGATCAGCAACCTGCCTTTCTCAATTTGTGTTCCCGAATTTGCGGGATCTGCCACCATTGCTGAACCGCCAAGGGAATCATATAAAGTAGGTTGCGCTGCTGGTGCAGGGGTGTCTTTTTTCTTGCATGATTCAAAAATCAATGCCGAAAAACATAGCGTGATGATAGAGACGATAATTAAATTTTTCATTTTTTTTGTTTTAGAGATTTTAAGATGAATGTTTAAAAGCTTTGTTTATAGATTGTGTTTAATAAATGATGAAATCTTTTCAGTAACAGTTGGAGGCAATGCCGGGCAACTATTGGCCATTTCTTCTTTTGTCGGAACGTATCTTTTTGCATCGTAATTAAAAGATGTTTGAAAATTATGTACGATTTGATCTCCTGAAACTTTAGCGGGGTAAAAAGTAAATAGGGCTATTTGTGTTTTAGGATTTACCATTACATGATCAACTCCTTTTTGTTGATAAAGCCATGTTTTTATTTTATTGGCATCGTCCTGGTTTAAAGAATTTTTTATGTCAATTCTTGCCATTACTATGGTATGAGAATCGGGAGTTTTAGGCCTGGTAACCCAATAAATATGTATGGCTAAAACAATGGTGAGAAAACCAAACACCATCATGATTCTTTTGAATAACTTTTTACTTTTTTCGTCTTTCATAATAATAGTTTTTTGATTAAAATGCTTATTTTATTGATTTCCTGTTTCAGTTACGAAAAATGATAAAGGATGGTTTGCAAATCCGAAAACTATTTTGAAATTGATAGCGGAGATGTATATCAGAGAGATAAGGATGCTAAAAAACTTCTTCAATTTATTTCATAAGAATAATAGCCATCATTCCAACCCGATAATGTAGATTGATGACAGCAAACGAAGAAATAAACCCGATTTTTATTTTGGATTTCGATTGGTGGTGATGCGTGTGTGGGGAAGTATGCTGTTATGTTATATTTTTTTCAATCCTGATGTCGCATTTAGCGACTTCAGGTTTTGAAACTCTTTCACCATTCTCTTGATATTTCACCATTTAATATTTGCATAATGAACAGGTGTTTGTTTTCATAATAATCCGGCTGTGGAGTATTGCCAAAATAAACGGGACGGAAATTAAAATCATGAAAAGGAGCGTACGAAGTATCGTTTATGTTTTGCATGAAAAATCCGGGATGATTGATTAAAATAGAAGTAAAATTATAAGTGATACCGAAACCTTTTTCCACCATTTCACTTGGCTCTATGTTGTATAATTGAAGATATTTATCGTAAAGATATTTTCCGAAGGTATTGTCTTTTGCAAGGTAATGGGGTGTGGTGAACCGGATGGGAAAACCCATGTAAGTATTATTGTACCAGCAGGCAAAACCATCCCAGTTGGGCATTCCAATTAAAGATACCTGGTTGATTAGCGCAATCGGGTAGCAGGCATCTGCCAGTTTTTTTGAAAAAGCCTGGTTAAGGCTGGCGCCAATAATCACGACGGGTTTGGTGGTATCTACTAAATATCTTAACTCGTTTGAAGATATAGAACTATCGGGTACAATCTCTTTTATCTTTAAAAGCGGCTTCCCATCTACAAAATTGATTTCTTTAAAATAGTTATCTATCCGGTTGTCATTTTTCTTATGAACGATGTAAATATGATCGCCTCCGTGTTTTTGCAAAATATAGCTGAAGATGCCTTCGCAATGGGCTTTTAAAGTTGAATTAACAATCAGTAAATCGGGATTTTGCCTGATGCCGCCATCATTGGGATAAGTAGCGGAAATAAAAGGAATGTTTTTTTGCAAAGCAAACTGTGCGAGTTGGTAATATTCCGGTGGTTTTACTGAGCCGATAATCAGGTCGATGTTATCTAATTTTCCACTACTTATTAATGCCGGTAAAGGTTGTGCAACAGATTTGGAATCATAAATAAAAGCTTCTACATGGCGGCCATGAAGGTTGATCGTGTCGAGAGCCAACTCTGCTCCCTGAACAAAATCGGCACCACCAATGATATATTTTGGAATTGAATTTTCTGATTTCAAATGATAACCTGCAAAAACTGAATCAAGGTAAAGTGGCGCAATGATGGCAACCCGGTACGTTTTATAAACGGGTGTATACTTAATTTGAGCGAATGAGTTTTTGACATTTACAAATACAAGAAAGACTATAAAAGATAAAATGTATTTCCTCATAAATTAATTTTCAATTTTCGGTGCCTTATTCCCATTCAATGGTTGCCGGCGGTTTGCTGCTGATATCATAAACCACGCGGTTGATTCCTTTTATGTTATTGATAATTTCATTGGAAACATAGGCAAGGAAATCGTAGGGGAGATGCGCCCAATCGGCTGTCATACCATCTACTGAAGTTACGGCGCGCAGCGCTACTGTAAATTCATACGTTCTTTCATCGCCCATTACACCTACGCTTTTAACCGGCAATAAGATAGCACCAGCCTGCCAAACAGTTGCATACAGATCAAATTTTTTCAAAGCATTAATAAAAACCGCATCTGCTTTTTGCAATAATTGAACTCTTTCTTCAGTCACTTCACCCAGGATTCTTATCGCCAGGCCTGGTCCCGGAAATGGATGCCGCTGAAGCAACGAAGAAGGGATTCCCAATTCAGCGCCTACTCTTCTTACTTCGTCTTTAAATAGAGAGCGAAGTGGTTCGATCAATTTTAATTTCATACGCTCCGGAAGACCGCCAACATTGTGGTGCGACTTGATGGTTACCGAAGGTCCGTGAACAGAAACCGATTCAATCACATCAGGATAAATGGTTCCTTGTCCAAGAAAATCGATGCCGGTGAGTTGGTGTGCTTCTGTATCAAAAATTTCTATAAAACTATTGCCGATGGCTTTTCTTTTTTCTTCAGGATCTGTTTTGCCTGCAAGCTTTGCATAAAAATGATCTTTTGCGTCTACGCCTCTGATATTGAGCCCGATGCTTTTGCACGATTCTAAAACCTGTTCAAATTCGTCTTTACGAAGCACGCCGTTATCAACAAAAATTCCATAAAGATTGGTGCCGATGGCTTTATGAATTAAAGTAGCTGCCACTGTAGAATCTACGCCACCACTTAAGGCCATAATTACTTTTTTATCGCCAATGGTTTCTTTGATATGAGCTACAGTATCATTGATAAAATGTGCGGGCGTCCAATCCTGGCTGCATTTGCAAATGTTGACTAAAAAGTTTTTAATAATCTTTTTGCCTTCGGCAGAATGGTATACTTCGGGATGAAACTGTAAACCAAAAATGGGATTATTTGTTTGTTTACTGTAAAAAGCGGCAACAGGAATGTTGTGTGTAGAGGCAGAAACGGTAAAATCTGCAGGAAGTTGTTTGATTGAGTCACTGTGGCTCATCCAAACATCAGAATCGTTTCTTACCTCTTTCAGTAATTCATCTTCTTTTTGTATTTGCAGTTTTGATCTTCCATATTCGCGTTTATCACTTTTCTCTACAACCCCTCCATACATTTTTGCAACCAATTGCGCACCATAACAAATGCCGAGAACGGGCACTTTTTCATTGATGGCTTTTACATCAATTATCAATGCGTTTTCATCATTTACTGAAAATGGCGAACCCGAAAGAATCACCCCTTTTAGATCGGGAGAATATTCAATCTCTTTATTATAAGGAATTATTTCGCAATAAACATTGGCTTCTCTTACAGACCTGGCGATCAATTGTGTGTATTGAGAACCAAAATCGAGGATCAGAATTTTTTGGGTCATGCGCGAAGGTAAATAGTTTAGGGTTTGTGCAAACAAGTCAAATTTATTTTAAATATATTTTTATCTTGTTACCCCGTTCCACAAATAAAAAACAAAAATCCGGCAGATGAAATGAAAGAGGAAAATTATTACTGAAATGTGAAACTAAATTGTGATAATTTTATGTAATCGTATCAGCAGATTTAAACAATCAAAATAATACATATGAAATATTTTATCCTTCTCATCCTTGCTTCTACCTTATTTATCTCATGTGCTTCTGTTTCAGGAAACGGGAATGTGCGTGAAGAAAACAGGAGCATCTCTAATATTTATGAAGTAAAAACTTCCGGCTCAATTGATGTGGAAATTCGTAGTGGTGATCAATATGAACTTACGGTTCAAAATGATGAAAACCTTCTTCCCTACGTGATTACAGAAGTAAACGGGGGTGTTTTAAATATCCATTATAAAGAGGGCTACTCTGTCATCCACGATCATGCAAAAGTATTCGTTACAGCCCCTTCGATTGAGAAAATAGTTTCTTCAGGTTCTGCTGATATTACCAGCAAGGGTGTAATTAAAAATTCGAACCAGATAGAGATAGGAACTTCAGGTTCGGGCGATATTAATGCCGAAGTGGATGCACCTTCTGTGCGTGTTTCCGGTTCAGGATCCGGAAATGTCACTCTTTCAGGCATGACTAAAGATTTTGATTGCAAAATGAGTGGCAGCGGCGATGTTAAATGTGCCAATTTAAAATCAGAGAATGCGGTGATTCATGTTTCAGGAAGTTCTGATGTGCATGTTTTTGCAAGTGTAAGTTTAAAAGTAAATGTAACTGGCAGCGGCGATGTGTATTATGGCGGCAATCCTTCTTCACCCGAAATTCATATAACTGGCAGCGGAACGGTTCAGGCGGTGAAGTAGTGAATTACGAATGGGAAAACACACAACTTATAACTCTAAACTCTGAACTCTAAACTTTGAACTAACTATATTATCTTCGCAGCCGAAAAAACAAGTTCTTAAATAATGCTAAGCAGAAGAAATATCCGGGTAAAAGTGATGCAAACGCTTTACAGTATTGAATCGATGAACAAGGAAACCCGCCCCGGAGAACCTTTACAAATCCTTAAAAAGAACCTGGAAAACGCACAGCAGCTTTTTACTTTTCTCGTTTACTACATATTGGAAGTTGCCCGTTATTCTGAAAAAGACGCGTTACAAAAATCACAAAAATATTTGCCTACAGAGAATGATCTGAAAGTAAATACCAAAATTGCAGGTAATGAATTGTTATGGACAATTTTGGAAAATGCCTCTTTTCAGCAATCTGTTGAAAAATTTAAAATCAAATTTTTGATAGATGGAGAACTGGTGAGAAGAAGTTATTTTAATCTCATCAACTCACCGGATTATAAAGAATATATCAGCGAACCTTCCCGCGATAATAAATCGGAAAAAAAGATTCTTGAATTTATTTTTTCTGACCTTATGATTCCGGATGAATATTTTTTAAGTGATGTGGAAGAGAAGTTTATTCATTGGGATGATGATGCCGAAATGATGATCGTGTTGATGGAAAAATTTTTACATAAGCCTGCATCTTTCAATTTTGAAGAAATGGTGGGACAGGAAAAAATGAAATTTGCTGTTGATCTTTTACAATCCGTGATTGATAAAGATGAATATTGCCTTGATCTTATAAAGCCTAAATTAAAAAACTGGGATTCAGAAAGGATAGCGCTATTGGATATGATCCTGATAAAAATGGGAGTTTGTGAATTGCTGTATTTTGAAACCATACCTACAAAAGTTACGATCAACGAATATATAGACCTGGCAAAAGAATACAGCACCGAACAGAGTGGCCATTTTGTGAATGGAATTTTAGACAACATCCATAAAGAATTGCTGGCTCAAAATAAAATCCACAAGACGAATTATAAAAACAGCACTTTATAATACCTTTGCACTTTGAAAAAGTATGATATGAAAAGATGGATGCTGGCGTTTTTGTTGGTTGGCTCATTGTATTCCTGCGACATCAGGCGTGCAAACCCTAACCCCAACAGCCTTGCCAATATGGACGGTCATTTTTTTGACGATACTACTTCTGTTCAGATAATCGATACCTCTTATGATTTCGGAAAAGTAACGGAAGGAACAAAAGTGGTGTATAATTATCGGTTTGTAAACACCGGTAAAAAGCCTTTGGTAATTGCTTCAGCCAGGGCCAGTTGCGGTTGTACCGTACCTGAAAAACCTGAGGAGCCTGTTAAACCCGGTGAAACCGGAACCTTAAAAGTGGTTTTTAATAGTGCCGACAGGCCGGGACCTACCTATAAAACAATTACCGTAGTTTCGAATGCCTATCCGGCTTTTCCGGTTTTGCAACTAAAGGGTGAAGTAGACGCAAAAAAGTAAATTTTTCTTGAATCAATAAATTTCTAATCACTGGTAACACAGTAAACAAAACAAAAAACATGAATTTAGCAATGGTATTTTTAATGTTAGGCCAAGGGCAAGGTGGAGGAGGATTTCAATTTGTATTTTTAGGATTAATGATCCTTGTCTTCTGGTTGTTTATGATAAGGCCTCAGGCTAAAAAAGCAAAACAACAAAAAACATTCATGGCAAATTTGCAAAAAGGCGATAAAATAGTTACAATAGCAGGTATCCATGGCACTATCAATAAGATGAATGACGACGGCACTTTTATGCTTGAAATAAACCCCGGTTCTTACATCAAGATGGAAAAAAGCGCTGTAAGTATGGAAATGACTGCCAACCTGAATAAGGCAGCTACCGCCGCGCCGATAAAGTAATTTTGATGTCTGATGTCTGATGTCTGATTTGTGGTTTCTGATTTAATCATAGCTCGATATCAAGCATCCGTTTTTAATATTTCATTCGGCATTTTCTTTTACATCTGACATCATACCATCATATATATCAGACATAAATCTTCATGCTTCGAATAGGACTCACAGGAGGAATTGGCAGTGGTAAAACTACTGTTGCACGCATATTTTCTGTGTTAGGCGTTCCTGTGTACGATTCAGATACAGCTTCAAAAAGATTAATGGAAGAAGATGAAGGATTGAAAGATAAGATCATTCAATCTTTTGGAAAAGAATCTTATACCAATGGCCGGTTAAACCGGAAGTACTTGTCTGAACAGGTTTTTAGTGATCCTAAAAAAACAAATTTATTGAATTCAATCGTTCATCCGGCAACGATAAAAGATGCTGAAGAATGGATGAAAAAGCAAAATTCGCCTTACCTTATTAAAGAAGCGGCGCTGATATTTGAAAGTGGATCCAACCGGTTTTTGGATAAAGTTGTTGGAGTAAGTTCGCCACTTTCTTTGAGAATCGAACGAACGATGAAAAGGAGCAATATCAGCGCTGAACAGGTACAATCGCGGATAGCATTGCAGATGGATGAAGAAGAAAAAATGCGTTTGTGCGATTATGTTATCATAAATGATGAGCACCAAATGTTGATTCCGCAAGTCCTTTCCTTGCATCAGCTATTTTTGAAGGCGAATAGTTGATTGATTCATTCTTGACTTGCCCGGTCTTAGCAGTAAAGCAATAAATAATTGATATTTAAATTTTATCTTTCTTTACCTGTTTATTCGCCGGAATTCTGATGATTGGCAAGTTCACTGATGAGACTGGCAACCAAGGATGTCCAGCCGGTTTGATGACTGGCACCAAGGCCTTTGCCATTATCGCCATGAAAATATTCGAAGAATAAAAAGAGGTGCTGGTTTTCAGGCTGTTCATAAAACCAATTGTACTCTGCGTAAATTGGTCTTTTGCCTTCATCATCTTTTTGGAATAAACTGATTACTCTTTTTGCCAGTTCATCTGCAACTTGTTTCAGATTCATTTGGTTTCCTGAGCCCACAGGACATTCTACCAAAAGGTCATCTCCATAAAATTCACCATACTTTCTTATGGCCTGGATAATGATATAATTGATGGGAATCCAAACCGGTCCGCGCCAATTGGAGTTTCCTCCGAATAGATTGGAAATAGAATCACCGGGGTCGTATTGAATACCGTATTCTACATTATCAATCGTTACAGCATAAGGATTTTTTTCATGGTATTTTGATAATGCACGAATTCCGCCGGGCGACAAAAATTCTTCTTCGTTGAGCAAGTGCTCAAGGATACTTTTTAATCTTTCTTTCGGTACTAGTGATAACAATATATCGTTGCCGTCTTTCCGGTCTTCATTAGGCCAGAAGCGATTATTTTTCTTACGGTAGTTCTCGAACCAGTTCGTTCTTTTTTTGAAATCGGAAAGCTGGTCTCTTACTTTTTTCTGAATAGTTGAAACAGCAAAAAGTGTAGTAAGGCCAACTATAGACTGAATGCGAAGTTGTATGGGGCTACCTTCAGAAAGTGCGAGTGTATCATAAAAGAATTTATCTTCCTCGTTCCACAAACCATGAAGGTTAAGTGCTTCAGCAATTAACACAAAGTGCTCAAAAAATTTAGTAGCGGCATCTTCAAAAGTTGGATCTTCAGTAGCAATTTCAAGTGCCATATCCATCATGTTGAGCGCGTACATCCCCATCCAACTTGTTCCATCTGCTTGCTCCAGCCTGTGCTTGCCTGGCATTTCAATGCTGCGGTTGAATATACCGATATTATCAAGTCCAAGAAATCCTCCATGAAAAATATTGTTGCCACTTGCATCTTTCCGGTTGATCCACCAGGTAAAATTAATAATGAGTTTGTGAAAAATTTTCTTTAAAAATGCGGTATCCTTTTTACCGGTAGCGGCTTGTTCTATCCGGTAAACCTGCAGGGCTGCCCATGCCTGAACGGGAGGATTTACATCACTGAAATGCCATTCATACGCAGGTAACTGGCCATCTGGTTTCATGTACCATTCCCGCATGATAAGCAACAATTGGTGCTTGGCAAATACTGGATCGAGCATGGCCATCGGTATGCAATGAAAGGCAAGATCCCACGCCGCATACCACGGATACTCCCATTTATCAGGCATTAAAATAATATCCTGGTTTTTTAAATGTTTCCAATCGTGATTTCTGCCGAAAAGTTTATTATCATTGACTGGCGTAATACCGTCGCTGGTCGTAAGCCAGCGTTCTACATCATAGTGATAATATTGTTTGCTCCACAACATTCCGGCAAGTGATTGCCGCTGAATTTTTTTTAATTCGTCAGGGGAATTATTGGGAAGGATCTTATTATAAAATTCATCTGCCTCAGCCTTACGGCTTAAAAATATATTTTCAAAGCCTTCTTGAAACGGGTTATCTGTTTCTTTATCTGAAAGCCGTAGGTAGATGGTTTTTGATTCTCCCGCTTCCAGGTTGTATTCGTAAACCGGCGAAAATTTAGTTCCGTAATTTCTTTTTTTGAGAGGTGCAATATTTTTTTTATGGATGATCGCATTGTGAAATGCGTCCTTTACAAAAGGGGATGGATTGGGTTGCCCTGTTACCTTTTTTAAGTTGGTTTCATTATCGGTAAATAAAGTCATCGCGGGAGGTTGGAAGTATAAATAATAAGTTCCCAATCTTTGATGCGAAGCCTTTACCGCTTTGGGGTTTTGATAGGCGATAACCGGCTTCTCTTCCAGGCTTTGATTGCTGGATCGGTTATAAAACCATAGCGTTGGCAAAACCGTAATAGGGGCATCTTTTGAAGAGCGGTTGGTTATATTTATTTTGATAAAAATATCCTGTGAATCCTGTTTGGCGTAAGTAATGTGAACATCAAAATATTCATTATCATTAAAAACCCCCGTGTCTAAAATTTCATATTCAGGATCATTACGCGAACGCTGCATGTTTACATTCCTGAGATCATCATACGGAAATTCGCGTTGAGGATATTTATACAGGAATTCCATATAATAATGGGTAGGTATATTGTCAAGATAGTAATACAATTCTTTTACGTCTTCTCCATGATTTCCCTGCCGGTTGCCGAGGCCAAAAAGACGTTCTTTTAAAATCGGGTCTTTGCCATTCCACAAGGCGATTGCAAAACAAAGATTTTGGAAATAATCGGAAATACCTGCGATACCGTCTTCTCCCCAGATATAAGAACGGTAATGAGATTGATCAAAAGGGAAATAATTCCAGGCATCGCTGGTATAGCTATAATCTTCCCTTACCGTAGCCCATTGCCGTTCGCTTACATAAGGCCCCCATTTTTCCAGGGGTATTTTTTGATGTGAATTGTTCTCCAGGCGTTGGTGTTCGGCTGTCATAAGGATATTTTATTTTCCCGGTAAATTAATGAAAGGGTTAGAAATTTCAATGTCAATTTCGTCCTAATATTGTAAAGAAAGTATTTTTTTAGCTACGGTTGCGAATCTATTTTAGTGCGATTATTTCTTTTTGTGAAACATTAAAATATTCTTTTATTTTGTTATTACTTAATCAATAGGGTAATGGTCAATTAATTATGTAATTATGCCAGACCTTAATTTTAAATTTTCAAAATTATTTATGAAAAAGATTCTTCTAACAGTTCTTTTTGTTATTATTATTTTAATTGCCGGTGTAGCTGCCTATTTAAAATTGGCACTTCCTGATGTAGGGCCAGCTCCTAAAGATTTGCGTGTAAACATTACTCCTGAAAGGGTAAAGCATGGAGAATACCTTGCTAACCATGTAACGCTTTGTATGGATTGCCATTCCACACGTGACTGGACTAAATTTTCAGGCCCCATGATAGCAGGCACCAATGGAAAAGGTGGCGAAAAATTTGATGAAAAAATGGGGTTCCCAGGCACTTTTTATGCAAAAAATATAACTCCGGCAAATATTAAAGACTGGACTGATGGAGAGATATTTCGTACAATCACTACGGGTGTAGATAAATTGGGTAAAGCCCTTTTTCCGGTAATGCCTTATCATTATTATGGCAAAATGGACAAAGAAGATATTTATGATATTATTGCTTATATAAGAAGTTTAGCTCCTATAGAAAATAAAGTACCTGACAGGAGCATTGATTTTCCAATGAATTTTATTGTTAACACTATACCTGTAAAGGCTACTTTTACAGAAAAACCTTTAAAGTCTGATACTGTAAAATATGGCGCTTACATGGTTAATGCTTCCGGTTGCATTGAATGTCATACACCAGCAAGCAAAGGGCAGATAGATACTAAACTTGCCTTTAGTGGCGGAAGATTGTTTCAAATGCCAGGCGGTAAACTTTATTCGGCAAATATTACATCTGATAAACAAACAGGAATTGGAGCCTGGACAGCAGAAGAATTTGTAAAAAGGTTTAAAGCCTATCAGGATCCTGCAAATGTACCTACACTTGATTCTACAGAAGTAAATACGGTGATGCCATGGACAATGTTTGCAGGAATGGATACATCAGATCTGAGATCTATTTACGCTTATCTGCAAACAATTAAACCGATCAGAAAAATGGTGGTGCATTTTGTAGCTGCAAAATAATTGCTCCGTGCTTTGCTGAATTTTAACTAGTCAACCCTTAATAATGAGCGTAATGCACAATCAGCAGGGATTTGGGGATAAAAAGAATAGCTAAAATTTGCAGGAAAAAATAAATTTGAGATCAAAACCTTGCAAATTATTTTATGATTTCAAAACCAAAATCCCTCTCACAACTTGGCTTTTACAGCACCTTTGAAGAACAACTGAACAGAAAGCATCCGCTTTACATTTTAGCCAATAAAATCAATTGGAATATTTTTGAAGAAGCGTTTGCAAAACTATATTCAGAAGAAGGGCGACCTGGAAAACCTATCCGGTTGATGGTATCATTGATCATACTCAAACACATTCGTAACATAAGCGACGAAAGCGTAGTAGAACAATGGGCTGAGAATGCTTATTACCAATATTTCAGTGGTGAAAAAATGTTTGCGGCTGGCGATCCTTGTGAAGCATCCGAGTTGGTTCATTTCAGGCACCGTATTGGAACCGAAGGAATAGAATTGATTTTTAAAGAAAGCATCCGCATCAATGGCAAAGATGCCCGGGAGCAGGAAGCAACAACTGATACAACGGTTCAGGAAAAAAATATCACCTATCCGACAGACAACAAGCTGCATCGTAAAATTATTAAAAAATGTATAGCAATTGCAGACGAAGAAGACATAGTACTAAGGCAAAGCTATAAGCGGGTTTTAAAGAAATTATTAATGGACCAGCGATTTAGAAATCATCCGAAAAATAAAGGGAGGGCAAGAAAGGCAGATAAAAAAGTAAAAACCATTGCAGGAAGATTGGTTCGGGAGCTGGAGCGCAGGCTGCCACCCAACGTTTATCAGAACACTCTTGTCTTATTTAAAAAAGTATTGGCACAAAAGAAATCCGACTCGGGTAAGATTTATTCTTTGCATGAACCCCAAGTTGCGTGTATCAGCAAAGGAAAAGAACATAAAAAATATGAGTTTGGCTCCAAGGTTTCGGTCATCACTACCAAAAATAGCGGAGTGATTATTGGCGCCATCAACATAGAAAAGAATGTACATGACAGCAAAACATTACAACCTT
>DAHXOZ010000008.1 GCA_027364635.1 bacterium
TGGGATATCGTGGATAAGTAATAGGCAGTTTCACCGGGAGCAAACGAATTTTTATTGATGTGCAGATCGCTATACCGAAACACCGGGAAATATCAATGACGTTAATTTGTCTGCTAATCAAATTGAATTGGCGCAGGCGATGATCAAAACCGGAAAGCCTGTTATTTTAATTTTAAATGAAGGGCGTCCGCGAGTGATCAATAAGATTGTTCCCGGAGTGGCAGGTATTTTAGATGTTTATCTTCCTTCCAATTTTGGTGCTGATGCGTTGGCAGATATTCTTACCGGAGATGTTAACCCAAGCGGGAAACTTCCTATCACTTATCCGCGTTACCCAAACGATTTAGTGAATTATATTCATAAACCATCAGAAGGAGGCGGAAACCCGCAGGGAGGCGAATATGATCCGCAATGGCAGTTTGGATTTGGTTTGTCTTACACCACTTTTGCGTATAGCGATTTGCACATCAATAAAAATTCGTTTGCTCCCGGTGAAACTGCCGATATTACCGTAAGTGTGAAAAACACCGGCAGCCGCGAAGGAAAAGAAGTGGTGCAATTGTTTGTTTCAGATTTGGTCGCTTCTCTTACGCCGGATGTGAAAAGATTAAGAGGTTTTGAAAAAGTAGATTTAAAACCCGGAGAATCCAAAACGGTTACTTTCCATTTGCCGATGAAAGATTTGGCTTTTGTAAACAGCAACAATAAAAAAATACTTGAAGCGGGTGATTTTAAAATTCAAATTAATGATCTTACTTCCACATTTGATGTAAACAAGACTGAAACCTTTTAATATTTCAGCCATTAAAATTGAAAATAAAAAACGATATAAAAGTTGCTTTACTGCTGAATGCCTTGAAAAAAAATAACTACTAACAATAATGAGTAAACGAAAAATTAAAGAGTATGAAAAATAAACTTCTTTTTGTCGTCGCGTTGTTCGCTTTTACAACAATAAAAGCGCAAAAGTTTGCAGGTCTTGCACTTACTCCGCCGATGGGATGGAACAGCTGGAATACTTTCCAGACAAACATTAGTGAAAAATTGGTAAAAGAAACTGCGGATAAGATGGTTTCTTCGGGGATGAAAGATGCCGGTTATGAATATCTTGTACTTGATGATGGCTGGATGGCAATGGAAAGAGATTCTAACGGAAACCTGGTTCCTGATCCTAAGAAATTCCCTCACGGAATGAAAGAACTGGTAGATTATGTTCATTCAAAAGGATTAAAATTCGGATTGTATAATTGTGCAGGCACCAAAACATGCGCGGGGTATCCGGGCACGCGCGGTTATGAATACCAGGATGCAAGATTTTACGCTTCTCTTGGGATAGATTATTTAAAATTTGATTGGTGCAATACAGATGGAATTAATGCAAAAGAAGCCTACACAACTATGAGTAAAGCGCTTAAAAAAGCTGGACGGCCAATTGTTTTTAGTCTTTGTGAATGGGGCACCAATAAACCCTGGCTTTGGGCTGAAAATGTCGGCGAACTTTGGCGTACCACCGGGGATATTTCGGCAAGGTTTGATGGGTATTTAGATCACGGTACCTGGAAACAATCAGGAGTAATGCCAATTGTTGATCTTCAACAAGGATTAAGAAAATACGCCGGGCCGGGCCATTGGAATGATCCTGACATGCTTGAAGTAGGCAACGGAATGACAATAAACGAAGACAGAGCTCATTTTTCAATATGGTGTATGCTTGCCGCTCCTTTGATTGCAGGAAATGACATCACAAAAATGTCGAAAACAACCGATGATATTTTGACGAACAAAGAAGTGATTGCCGTTGACCAGGACAAAGCTGGTTATGAAGGTTATAAATACAAAACAATGGATAGCGTGGAAGTGTATGTAAAACCTTTAAGTGATAACAATTGGGCTGTTTGTTTTTTAAACAGATCGGATGAACCAAAAACTATCTCGTATAACTGGCAGGATGAGTTGATATCTGATTCACTGTCGAATGAAACGCTTGATGCAAAAAACACGAATTATCAATTGCGTGATCTTTGGAAAAAGGCAAATATTGGAGATACCAGGAAACCTTTAAAAGCAACTATTGCCGTGCATGATGTTTTAATGTTGCAACTTACCCGAAAATAAATTAAATTCGTGTAAGCATACCTGTTATTCCTACATAAATTATTACACTTGATATTGAGAATACACAAAGGCTGAAATTTTTCAGCCTTTTATGGTAATAAAAAAATGCAAATCAGGTTTATTGCTGCTGCTGTTGCTGTTGCTGTTGAATTTCAAGATAATAACGGTAAGAATTGATGGGTTCGCCCGGATTTTTGACCTGGTAACTGTATGTTGGAATCCCTTCATGTTCAGTCGTTTTTTGGCAAGCACCATTTTTTATTTCCACGGATACCTCCAGTATATGTTCTCCAGAACCTTTATAAGTACCCTTTACCGGAGTACAATCGGCAAAATTTCGGCCAGTAGCGAGTCTTACATGCTGGTCGTTCACGATGCAATTATTGGTAGGATCAAGACCAAGCCATCCATAGTCAGGAATAAAAGCCTCTACCCATGCATGAGTAGCTCCTTCACCGCGCATTTCTTTTCCTTTGGGGCAGATATAACCGCTTATATACCTGGAAGGTATTTTGAACATTCGTAAAAAGATCAGAAGAATATGTGCAAAATCCTGGCAAACGCCTGCTTTTAATTTCCACACTTCTTCTGTTTTTGTACCTATATTGGTAATTCCTTTTTTATAAGTAAAATTATTATAAACATATTCGGATAAAGTTTTTGCATTTTCTAAAGGTGTTTTTCTCTCAGTTACCAATTCTTTCAATGTGTTTTTCACTTCTTCCGCGGAGGCAAAAACTTCCGGCTTTAAAAAATCCATGAATAAAGTATTGAATTTCAGGTTCTCTAAATTTACCCATTGCGAAGCTGCATCAGTATTATCAGCAGGAAAGATGATCGGCTTAGTGATCACATCAGCCACAGATTCTATCAATAATTCTGAATGAGGCCTGATAACAGAGAAAACACCTACCTGATTGCCAAAATAATCAACAAATGTTTCAACAGCCGGGTCGTTGCTAATTGTTATTTCATGGCTTCTTATTTCCAACAGTGAATCAACAATAGGGTAAAGCATTATCTGGTTGATACAGTCTATTACAGAAGAAGAATACGCATAATGTGTCAGGTGCTTTATTTTATAAGATGGCATGTTATTTAAATTAGGAATTTCCAAAATAATATTTATTAAAAGCGTTTGAAATTTCAAAAAGATCAAATCTTGTTTGAAAAAGAAATGAATCTAGTGATTTACTGTCATTTTCATTGGCAATACTATATTTTACGTTATTCATCGTTTTGCCGATCAGAAATTCCATGTGTTCATAATTTTCGGGAAGACTTTCAGGCCTGAGCCGGCAAAAATATTTGTACAATCTTTCTATACTATACAAAATAGAATGCGGAAAATTTGGGTTATAGAGTACAAGATCTAAAACATTTTTTTTGGTGAAATTTCCTTTGTAGGTTTTAAGGTATACTTCAAATCCAAATAAAGAATTTAATAAGTATCTAAGGTTCATAGAGTGAAATGCATCTGCATTATCTTTGAAAAATTCATTCATTTTTATCCTGGTTGTATCTGCAGTATGTATGGCTCTTTCTAAAAATTTGCCTATGTTGATAAAGGTGAATCCTTCACCACGGATCATAGTGTTATCCACTGTTCCCGTAAATAAAACGCCATTTCTTATTAATTGGTCAATTGCTGAAACAGGATCGGCCAGGTTTTCTACCTTTATTCTATTGCTATCGCGGATAAAATGATAAAAGTCATTAAGGCATTGCCACACTTCTTTACTGATATGGTCCTGTATGCCCCTGGCGTTTTCGCGTGAGTAAATAATATTGTTATAGGCAGAAGCGCTATTCTCAGTATTAAAGATCATATATTCCAATGCCTTTGGAGAACTGCCTTTAATTTGATTTATTTCTTCTTCAGAGAGTTCTCCATATATTTTCAGCAGAGGTTCCCACGTAAAATCGTTGATATCGTCCTGCGAGGAAATATATTGGGTTAAAATAACCTGCAACATTCCATTGGTTCTTTCCATATATCTTCCAAGCCAGTAAATAGTATTTGCAACGCGACTTAACATTGGTAATAAATATTAATAATGATTTAATTATACCAGCACCCACGTGTCCTTACTTCCACCACCCTGAGAAGAATTTACAATCATTGATCCTTCTTTTAGCGCAACTCTTGTCAATCCGCCTGGTACAATATTAATTCCTTCCGGCCCATATATGGCAAAGGGTCTGAGGTCAACCCGGCGGGGCTGTAAAATTCCATTAATGTAGCATGGTGTAGAAGATAAACTTATAATGTGCTGGGCAATGAAATTCCTGGGGTCCGCATTAATGGCATTTTTAAAATCTTCTATTTCTTCATCACTTGCTGTATTCCCCATCAGCATACCATAACCTCCGGATTCATTGGTACGTTTCACTACCATGTTCCGGATGTTTTCAAAAACATATTGTTTGCTGTCTTCATCGGCAAGCCTGTAAGTAGGAATGTTTTTCAGAATTGGCTCTTCATTCAAATAATACCTGATCATATCAGGAACATAAGTATAAATGGCTTTATCGTCGGCAACACCATTTCCCATTGCATTTACAATAGCAACATTACCTTTCCTATAAGCCCAATAAAGACCGGATACTCCCAAAATGCTATCCGGTCTGAACACCAACGGATCTATAAAATCATCATCAACCCGCCTGTAAATCACATCTACCTGTTGTAATCCTTTTGTGGTTTTCATGTAGACGAAATTGTTATTTACAATCAGATCCCGCCCTTCCACCAGTTCAATGCCCATCAATCTTGCCAAAGTAGTATGTTCAAAATATGCTGAATTGTAAATACCGGGCGATAGCAATATTACAGTTGGATTGCTTCTTTGCCGATTGCCTAAGGCCAGTAAGTTTTTATATAAAAGATCAGGGTATTCTTTTACCGACCTGACATTATTTTTTGGTAAAAGATCAGGAAAAATTCGAAAAGTGATACTTCTGTTTTCGAGCATATATGATACGCCTGAAGGAGTGCGAAGGTTATCTTCCAGTACATAAAATTTCCCGTCATGATCACGTATCAGGTCTACTCCTGAGACATGTGTATAAATATCAAACGGCACATCAACATTCATCATTTCCCTTAAAAAATTAGGACATGAATAGATAAAGTGTGAAGGCATGATACCATCATGTAAGATAAACTGCTTATGATAGATATCTTTTAGAAAAATATTGAGTGCTTTCAATCGTTGTTTTAAGCCCGCCTCAATCAAGGTCCACTCTTTGCCGGTTATTATACGCGGAATAATATCGAATGGGAATATTTTTTCGATACCCTCTCCGCTACTGTACACGGTAAATGTAATCCCCTGGCTCATAAAAAGCTTTTTGGCCATTTCCGCTTTATGAGTCATCTCTGCCGGCGGCAAATCAGCTATTGCTGAAACAAAGTTTTTATAAGAATCGCGAATTCCTTCATTAGTAAACATTTCATCCCAAATGTTCGGTGGTACGAGGTACGATTCTAAAAGCGAATTAGTATTCATTTTATTAAAAATACGATAAAATTGAATAGTCGAAGCTTAATTGTTACAATATAGCCTTAAATAATTGAATTGTTTGTCAACTTAGTTCTAAAAATGATTTATTGTTGCAGATTACTAAACATAACATAATAAAATAAATTGTTTTATTTTATTATGTTAAAATAGAAATCGTAACAATTTCTTTGTTTACTGGAAGATGTTTTTGCTATCAGCGTCACTTTGGATTAGTATAAAAAAAGAGGTTGAAAATTTTCAGCCTCTTTTTAAGTTGGTTTTTCTATCAGGGATTACATAAGTTCATCAAACATTATAAAATGCCTGAAATATTTTTATTCGAATGGTTGTAGGTTAGAAAAATCGCAGCTTATAGTACAAAAATAAGTAATAAACTTATAATAAATGATTTACTTGTATAAAAATTATGGCAACCCTTCAAATTTGAATTTTGGGTTGTTAAAAATGACTTCACCAATTGATTTAGTTAAAGCAGGATGATGTTAAAGTTTTGCAGATTGTAATGGATATCTTGGTATATATAGCGACTATCAGCATATAAAATCGTAATTACTTTACTTGCTTCATATATTTTTCCAGGATAGCTGATATCTCTTCGTCAGGCATCAATTTAGTAAGATAATACTGCGATCCTTTGGCATCGTCTTTCCATTCATTATTTCCGCCATGAATAACAATGTGGCCTCTCTTTTCTCCGAAATAAGGCATCACTCCACGAATGGCAACCAGTACTGCTTTTTCATCCCAAGTCATTCTTCCGGCGCTGTCTTCTTTTGCTTTTGGAATACAAAAAGCAAATACGTCTTTAACCGGTCCTGAAACTGAAGTATCATGAACAAGACCAAGACCGGTTTTGATATCTTTACCGATTTCAAATCCGCTGAAGATAATTGGCGTTGGCCAGTAATTGAAAACATGCGCAGAAGCCGTTGAATCTATTAAAAGATTATACTCACGTCCTTTCGGGAAACCTCCTGCCATCGATACTAATTTGGACACTTTTCTTTTTACCAGTTCTGTTCCGGTTAATTTGGAAAACTGGTCTGGTTTTGAATATAACAGGTTAGAAAGGTTTGTAAGAAAACCGGTACTTACGATAGTAACGCTGTGGTCAGGTTGCAGCGAAAGTATTTTCCGATAAATAGTCACTGCATCCGGAACCTGGGCAGTAGATGTTATTGTATGTGGATATTTAGATAACAACATCTGAGGCCATTTTTGCCATGCGCCGATATCGGCTGCCTTGCCTTTAGGCGCACCATTGGGTAAATCAGGTCTTCCAAAATACGTATTGAACAGATTAATTGTTGGAGCCACAAATTCATTTTTATTAGAAGCCAGAATAGCCAGCGGGGTTGCTTCGCCTCTATCGGCCAACGCGTGCAAAACAGCTACTGCTCCAACATCATCATAATCAGGACCGATATCGGTGTCTAAAATGACAGGTACTGCATGTAATAAAGAACGCTGCGAATAAACCAGGAAATGCATCGCAGTAAACAAACAAATAAAAAAGAATTTCATTTTGGTAAGTTAAACAAAGAAATGAAATTGGGTATCATTTTTTGCAAAAAAAGCACCCTGCAGTAATGCAGGGGCTTGTCATTAAATTATGCTGTGTTTATTAATTTTTTTGTGGATTAAAAGTTCTCACATTTTCCACTTGCTTATCAGTTTTTTGTTGTTTTTCTGTCTGCCTTGAAGGAGATACAGGTTGGGGCGTAAACCTTCTAACAGGTTCTCGTGCAGGGGTGTTTTTTTGTTGGTTGTTTTGAGGGGCTTGCCTTGATGGCTGCTGATTATTTTGTTGTATTTGTTGCGGAGAATTTACTGGCTTCTTGTTTATTCTATCTTCATTTTGTTTATACAGATTGGGCGTAAAAGGTTTTTGCGATTGATTATTTGGAAATGTTCTTACTGGCCTGTTTTCAGCCGGCTTTTCTGAAGGCTGATTATATGAAGGCGTATTCCTGTTAATTTGTTTTTGTGGCTCTTGAGGAACTGTAGGATTGCTTGGAAAAGTTCTGGCAGGAGGGTTATTCCTGATTTGATTTTCCTGTGGTTGATTATTTTCAGGAGTTGTATTTCGATTAATAGGATTTGGTACAACAGGACGATTTTCTGCTGGAGGATTTTCATTTGGTTTGGGGAAAATTCTTGCAGGTGTAGTATTATTATCATTATTTCTTTCAGGCGTTACTCCAGGCCTGTTAATGGGAGGCTCGTTTTTTAAAATCTGGGGTGTTTGTTCTTTTGGAAATTCCCTTACCGGAGCAGAACGGGTTGCTCTTATTTCCTCAAGAGTTTTAATCTTTTCAGGACGAGGATTGGAAGTAGCAGGTTGCTGGTTTACAGCCGGTCTGAAAAGTCTTACAGATGAATTCGAAACTTGTGTAGCTTCTGGCTGATTTACTGTTACCAGGTTGTATTTTCTGATCCTTGTTCCTGTGGTTCTTTCTACTTCATTTACAGAAGGGCCTGGATTATAATAAGGCCTTCTGTTACCATTGTTTCGGTTTACAATGGTGGTATTATTGATAATAGTTGTGTTATTAATAATAGTTACATTTCTTGATTCGTTTACATAATAGTTGTTGATTCTGGGGCTGTTAATATAATGGCGTGGAACAAATGTCCAATCATTATAAGGAATAGCACCCATGTTTACATTGATATTCATTCCCGGAGCAAGAGGGGCCCATCCATAATAATCTCCACCGCCTCTCCACGAAACCCATGCAGGTGCCCATTCATAGCCAGGTACCCACATCCAGCCAAAGCGTATATCATTGATCCATCTGCCATAGTGAAATGGTGCCCAGCCCCAGTTATAATTAGAAACCCATGTCCATCCATAATCGGTATAAACCCAATATCCATTAGTGTAGTAAGGCCTGAAGTTTGCCTGGAATGGAACCCACACATAACCATAGTTTCCATAGTTGATCCAATCACCATAAGGGCTCAGGTCATTATAAAATTGCTGGTAAGTAATCGTCTGTTGTTGATCGTAATTTTGCGAGTATCCATTTGGATTACTTTGGTAATATCTTGTGCTGCTACAGGAAGAAATCGCCATTACCAGTAAGAGGCTTGATATGTAGTATAAATATTTCATAACCTTAGTTTAAAATTATAGACGGGAATTTGATGAAAAAGTTAATTCCCGCCAGTTTATTATCATTACTTTAACGAGCGTTAACGTAATTGATTTAGCCTGAATTTTGAACATACAAGTTAACATTATATGCTGCAATTAAAAAACTCTTCAAAAAATTTTACTTCTTCATTTTTTATTGAAAAATAGTTTTAAGAATAATGTTTATTGACTTAATTTTATGATATGAAGTGCTTTCAATTTAATTAACCCAATAGCTTACTTCTTTGACTTCCTGGTTAATTAGATAGCACGATGCATTCTTTTCCTTTTTATCCTTTATTGGTTTATTGGTAAGTGATTTTTTTAAAGGTCATTTATCTTAATTCTATTTTATAAAATTCTAAATTCAGGATCATGAAGAAAAGTTTGTTATTACTCATCTTCTTTTTGTTGTCTTTCTTTTCGAAAGAACAGGTAACACAAATTAATTCCAACAAAAGTTTAACTTCCATTACTGCACTCAATAACACTATCTCCATTTTCGAATCACCCCTTGATTCTTCTATTTGGATTTCAGACGGAACTGCTGTAGGTACTCTCCAAATTTCTGATACGATTAAGTATATGGGTTATGGTTATTTGTTGAATGGTAAATTTATTTTTAAAGGCATTTCTCCTCATTGTGGTAAAGAAATATTTATTACCGATGGCACTACAAATGGTACAAAACTTATTAAAGATATTAATCCAGGAACTGCTAATAGTCAGCCGTTGGCGACTACTATGGTTGCGTTTAATAACCACGTATATTTTGCTGCTGTTACCCCCGGCGAGGGATGTGAATTATGGAAAACGGATGGCACCACGGGAAATACAACTTTGATAAAAGATATTGTAACCGGTGCTGCCAGTGGAATAGATACCACAGCTTTCGCAATAGCATCCAATGGGACGGTCGTGTTATTCGACGCGAAAACTGTAGCAAATGGTAATGAACTTTGGACTTCTGCAGGCACTGGGGCAACCACCAACTTACTGAAAGATATTAACTTGGGTGCTACTTCTTCAACCCCTCGCGCTTTTTCCCCGTTCAATAGTAATTTACTGTTTACAATTACTTCAGCAGATGCCTTGACGATGCAGATTTGGAGAACAGATGGAACAGCAGGCGGAACGGTGCTGATAAAAGACAACATTATGTCGCCTTACGGTTTTGTGAATAATTATGTGTTCACGCTATATCATGTTTTTAATAACCGCGCTTATTTTTTAATAAATGATGGCGTTCATTCGGGAGACGCATTGTGGAGTACGGACGGAACGGATGCTACAGTATCACATACTTCTTTTCTGGAAGATTTGGGTGCTGTAGCCGGCATGGGGTCATTTCTTTTAGTGGATGCCATCAATTTGCCCACTAAATTTATTTTTCCTTATTCAGACGCAACGACTTTTTTTAGTTTATGGCAATCTGATGGCACAGCTATAGGAACAAAAAGTTTTAAAGATTTTCCAGTAAATGCTGAAGGGAATGTTCCTTTCATTTATTTAAACGGAACTTCAAATCCATTGTATAATGGAAAATTTTTCTTTTCTGCAAGTGATGCCAACGGTAATGAATTATGGATGTCTGATGGAACAACTACTCAGTTATTGAAAGATATTTATGTGGGCGCCAATGATGGCATCTCTTCATCTCCAAGTTGGCTATTTACTACTTCAGGATTATTTTTTGCAGCGAATGACGGTACTCATGGGAATGAACTTTGGAAAACTGACGGAACTACTACTACGATGGTACAAGATATTTTTCTAAACCAGCACAATGCAGATCCGACCCTTTATTTTGTAAATAACAGCAAAATATTTTTCTCGGCAACGGATAATAATCCTTCTGATTCTTCAGTTACCGACCTCTTCGTCGTGAATGGAACTTTTGTGGCTTTGCCTGTTAAACTTGTTGACTTCACCGTCTCACCAAAAGGGAATGATGCATTATTGCAATGGACCACAGCACAGGAATTGAATACAAAAGATTTTACGATTCAATCAAGTATTGATGCACAGCAATGGAACAATATAGGAACCGTTTCTGCAAACGGCAATTCAGATCGTCAAAATAAATATTCTTTCCTTGATATCGGTGTAATGAATTCAGAGTATCAAACTGAATACTACAGGTTGATTTCAAATGATTTTGATGGAAATAATTCTATAAGCAATATTGTTATTTTGAAAATTGGGAATCAAAATCAATGGATGGTAAGGTTGTTATTAAATCCTGTTAAGAATAATTTGAAAATAAGTGTAACAGGACTCAAAAACCACGCTCTGCTTTCAATCAACGATTTAAATGGGAAAGAGATTTATAAAAATGAAATTCAAAATCCGGATGGAATAATTTCTATTCCAATTTACATTCAATCCGGAGTTTACGTTCTGCAGGTGAAATCAAACAACCAAACTAAAACGTTGAAATTTGTAAAAGAATAAAACAAAAAACTGCCCTTGAAAAATACAAGGGCAGTTTTATAGTGTTTTATAATAAGAGAAATTATTGCCGAATCGAAGTATAGTAAACAAACAAATATTCTTTATTCCTGATTTAAAGGCAAAACAGTAAACCAACAAAAAATATGTTTTCCGGGTTTAATTTTTAGCTAAAATTATTTTAGGTATTCGCTTGGTGTCCAGGTAGATTTTGGATTAAAATGCTTCCATAACAAGGCAGATAATTTACGGGTAAGAACCCAGGCTTCATTATTAGTTTCCCAACTGGTGTCCTTGTTATTTTTTGTGCAGATACAGAAGATGTATGGATGTGCTCCCTTTACATATAAGACTTCATCCCTGGTAGCATCTACAGCGCCGCTTTTATCGGCTACAAAAACATTAGGTGGAATTTGTGATATGGCTTCTTCATCCCAAAACTGGCGGCCCATTAACCGAAGCATTCTTTCGCTTATTTGTTTATCTATAATTTTATTTTCTACGATCATTTTCAATAATGTCGCCATTTCCCGGGGAGTCGTTTGTCCCCAGCCATATAAATTGTAATTTTCTTTTCTTCCCTCAGTCCTGCTGTTCACACGTGTGTATTTCATACCGAGGCTATCCATGTATTTATTAATTTGTGTACCGCCACCAGCGAGTCCCTGCAACCAAAGACTGGCGCCATTATCGCTCATGCTCATCATCAGCATCATCAATTCGTTTAAAGCGATCTTTGAACTGTCTTTAAAAGAAGCGAGAATTTCCTGTCCTTCGGAATACCTTACAGAATCGGTGAAAAGCATATCCTGGTGGTACAAAAGTTCACCTTCATGTATTTTATGCATTAATCCTATCAGGATCGGAATTTTAACCATACTTGCAGTAGGAAAAATGGTGTCTGCATTTACGGCAGTTGTTTTATTTCGTGAAATATCAAACACAAAAACGCCTGCGTTTCCATTAAAACCATGCAGCAAAACACTGATCTCTTTTTGTAAATGTTTATCTGTTTTTTGTGCAAATGAACCAACTGAAGTGAAAATCAAAACAGAAACCAATAACTTTTTCATTTTTCATTTTTGCAAATGAAAATAACATTATTTTCTCTTTAAAGAAAATTGATTCATATTTTATTACTAACAGCCATGGATAAATGCTAATCTGATATTGGCGAGAATAAAAAAGGCTACCCGGATATTTATCCGGGTAGCCTTTTGGTTTTAGAGATATAGGACGAAGTGTATTGTTATTAATTAGCTGAATAAACCACCCTTTCTCAATTCTTTGGTTTTTTCACCTATTAAAAATCCGTTCTGGTATATCTGTATTTTATAATTTCCCTGCTGAAAATGCCCTGCAGGTGCAAATGCAAACTGAACATTTTTAGTCTTTGCTGTTTCAAGGTCTACAGGTAATTTGGCGGTAAACGTTTTGCTGCTGTTATCACGGGTAATGAAAGTATTCTCTGAGGAATCAGTAGTAGTAACCGGTTTGCCATCAGGGCCTATTACCACTACATAAAGATCGGTTGTGCCAGGTTCGATAATTCTATTATTCACATCAAAAGTTACTAATAATTTATCAACCCTTTTGGCAACAGTAGAAATTTTTTCTTTACCGTTCTTTCTTATTTTAACCGGAGTAATAGAAATATTATCTGCATTTAATGTAGAAGCGATATCCACTTTTTTCTCTAAAACTTGTTTTACTACAATAGTAGAATCAAGATTGTGAGATAAAGTTTGATTTTGATTTTTGAGCACAACTACATTTTGTTGCAAGCTGTCATTCTGCTGGGTAAGTGTAGCAATTTGAGATTGCAGATCAGAGATTTTTCCGTTTAATTGAGCAATTAAAGCGCGAGCCCTGGAAAGTTCAGAAGCTGTTACATTTTTTTTATGCAGAATGCTTCTTATTTCTGATTTCATTTTTGCAATTTCTTCATTGCTTGCAGTAAGTTTACCATTCAAATCTGTATTGGCAGTCTGCATTGAATCAAGCCTTGCAAGTGAAGCGTCAAAACTTGATTGAATGTTACTTTTTTCGGTAGTGACTTTGGCAACTTCTGTTTGTTCTGCTTTTAAATTCTCATTTGACTTGCTGTGATCAAAAATAAAAAATCCACCAAGGATTACTATTGCTGCAATCAATAAACCAATGATTAGATTTTTTGATTCACGTGGTTTTTTACTGATAGTATCAGGTTGTTCTGTATACTCGTTCATGTTTAAGTTATTTAGTATTAAAAAATGGGGGGTTAAAGAATTTTAAGAATAGACTTATAGAATATTTTTTACGATTATATATACCATAAAGTCTAAAATCATGCCATTCTTTATTTTTGACTTGCTTTCGAATAAATTAAAAAAGAAATAGAGTATTTATTTTTGATTATCAGTAATAAATAACCCAAAAATTAATTTTGTTAAATCAATTAAGTATAAAAAAAAGTAGTTGATTTTGTTAAGAAATCATTTTATAAGCTCTTTATAAAATCTAAGTGTTTTTTGCAAATTTGTTTTTTTTACTCTACTTTTAATTAATCAAAACTTGCTAAAATGTCAACCCACTCTCATGTAAAGAAAAAAGTAACTGCTGCGCTATCTATTGTTTTTTTATTGCCGGCCTTGATACTTTTTATAATGTGGTCATCGATTGGGATTCGGTTCAGTGATATGAACTTAGTAGATAAACAGGACACTTTCCTTGGATATTTTTCAGGTTTTTTTAAAAACGTGCATGTGATAAATATTATTTCCATCATATTTTGCCTGATCGCGATTATACTTGCTTCAAGGAGTTTTCAAAAACGTTTATTATCACTGCGTTTTCTGATGCTGCTAACTGTTTTGATTTCTATCTTTATTATCTTATTTGATATCTCGCAGTTGGTTTAATATCTATTGATATTCATACTGGATAGTACCGAGCAGTTGTTTTTCTTTTGAATAACATTTTTGAATTTCAGGCAAATTTTTATCATCATACGCATATCTCCAGATAAAATAATTTCTTCCTGTTTCATCAACAGAGATCATTTGTTTTGGTTCACTGCCTTTATTGTATTCAAACATATAATCTGGCAATAATTTTTTAGCAATTTGATTATAATGTACTACATCAGTCAGTCGATTGCTGTCATCATAATAATAATAGTATTTTTTATCATCACTTTTGCCTGAAGGATCTTCTTCTATGATATTCCCTTTATCATCAGCAACAAACGTGATCGTAGATATCAGCGTATTATTTTTCTTACGAAGCATTTTCACAAGCCTGCCATTTTGATAAAAATATTCATGAGTCTCGGTAATGGCGTTACTATCGCCGTTAGCAAGAGTACTTGTATATATTGAAACAATTTTTCCTTCATAGTCATATTTATACTCTACAGTATTTGTTGTATGCTGTGTGGTAGTGGTTGTTTTCACCACAGCTCCCTTGCTGTTATAATCAGTTACCAGCAGTGATTCTCCGGTGATATTGGAGTTGGTCATTAACTTGGATTGTGAAAAATTTTTATTTATTCTTTTCTCACAAAAAAAACCCTCACTTGGCTGATTATTTTCATTAAAGCTGGTTATTTTTATAGACTTTATATTTCCGTTTTTTAAAATAGAAGACTCATTATTTTCTTTAATTGTACCCAATATGTCTTTATAATAGTATTGGGCATTAACCTTACCAATATTGGCGACGCATATCAAAAAACAACTTACTAAAATGTAAAAGGTACTTCTGCTCATTTTTTTATGTAATAAGTAGTTACAGGTATTTAGATGTTTGAAGGATGTAAAATAATTCATTAATCTTTAATGCAGTTTTAGTTTGCTATTTTTAACCGGAAATTATAAAAAATAAAAACGCTTTCATAAGCATTCTATTTTGTTTGGCTAAATTTTTTAAATGAATAAGAATATAAATATCGATCGCCTGGTATCAATAATGGATGAGTTGCGCGAAAAATGCCCTTGGGATAAGAAACAAAACATTCACACTTTAAGGCAACAAACTATTGAAGAAACATACGAACTTGCAGATGCTATTACTGATAAAGACTGGAGTGCCATCAAAGAAGAATTAGGTGATCTGTTGTTGCATATTATTTTTTATTCAAAGATCGGAGCTGAACAAAATAAGTTTACGTTACAGGAAGTAATCGAAGGAATTTGTGATAAGCTGATAAAAAGACATCCGCATATTTATGGAAATGTGAAGGTGAATGATGAGGAAGAAGTAAAGAAAAACTGGGAACAAATCAAACTTCAGGAGGGCAAGAAATCTGTTTTAAGTGGCGTTCCCAAATCATTGCCGGCAATGGTAAAAGCAATGAGAATCCAGGAAAAAGCAAAGCAGGTTGGTTTTGAATGGGCTACCAAAGAACAGGTTTGGGAAAAGGTAGAAGAAGAAAAACAGGAATTACTTGAAGCTGTGGAATCCGGAAAAGAAGAAAGAATAGAGGAGGAGGCAGGTGATCTTTTCTTTTCTGTAATTAATTATGTGCGGTTCTTAAAAGTAGATGCAGAAAATGCGCTGGAGCTAACGAACAAAAAATTCATAAAACGATTTAGCCTGATGGAAGAAACTGTCCGGAAAAATGGAATGAACCTGAGTGAAATGACACTATCCCAGATGGACGCGATTTGGAATGAAATTAAAAAACAAAATAGTCAAATTTGAACTTGCTCAAGCACAATAGCTTTCTTAAAAGAAATTCTTTTTTGCTGATTGCAGCAGCATGGTTATTCACTTTTGCATTTATAGTTGATAATTACTGGAGCGGAAGTTCACCTTCCAATGCTGCTCAAAAAGCTATTCAAAGGGACATTAATAATAAGCTGATAAAGATCAATGCATTTTCTACAGATTCTTCATTGATTAATAAGTTCATCAGTGGAAAATATGATGAGAAGGAATTGCAGAAGCAGGTAGATAAGAATTATTTTATTTTTATTTATAAAATTGGCTCCACTAATAAATTAATTCCTGTCTTTTGGAACACCCAGGTGATTGTGCCCAATTCATTTGTTCTGCATTCTGATACGGGAATTGGATTTCGTAAATTATTGAATGGTTGGTATGTTACCAACAAAAAAAATTTCCGAAGCTCAACCGGCACTTTTTATAAAATTATTTTTCTTATCCCGGTAAAGTGGAATTATTATATCCAAAATCAATACCTCCATAATTCTTTTGTCGCTGAAAATAATATTGAAAAAGCTTATGATATAAGCATTACACCTACGAGGTATCCAATTAAAGATCTGCGGGGCACTACTTTGTTTTATCTGCGCCAGTTGAACAATCCTGCCAGTCACAATAATTTACTTGCTATTTTATTAAGAATTTTGGCTTCGGTATTCGTCCTCTTTTTTATTCACAGACTTGCAACTTATTATGTACTAAAAAGAGGATTCTGGATCGGATTTGCAGTTCTTGTGGCTCCGCTTATTTTTTTAAGAATAATAAGCTACCTGTTTCCCATTCCTTTGAACTTTAAAAATCTCGAATTATTTGATCCATCAATATATGGAGCTAATTTTGTTTTAAGATCGCTTGGTGATCTGCTTATTAATTCTATCCTCTTTATCTGGATTGTTTTGTTTGTGAGATTTCATTTTAAATTTAATTTTTCGAAAATTAAATTCAAATCTGATATTTACCGTTACTCCGCTATCGTTTTCATTTGCATTTTAATGGTTATGTTCACGTTGCTTGGCAGCTTTACTGTACAAAGCCTCGTCGCTGATTCGCAAATATCTTTTGATGTAATTAATTTTTTTACAATTAATATTTATAGTGTTATTGGTTTTATTGTGCTGAGTTGCGTTGCCGCCGGTTATTTTTTTCTTATTACACTTTTGCTTCAGCCACTGAATATTTTTATTGGCAGAAAGCGATATCAATTGTATTTGATACTTACTATTGTTGGTCTTTTTATATTAACATTCAACCTTCATTCTGTTCATTTAAGCTTTAACCTTGTTGTTCTGTTGTGGCTACTCGTTTTTGTATTTCTTCTTAATTTTCGTTTTCTTTTACTTCATGCGTATAACCTCGTTTCTTCAAAATTTATTTTTTGGGTTTTCTTTTTTTCCGTTTCTATTACTGCAATTATTGTATTGCAAAACAGAACCAAAGAACTGGAAGACAGAAAACATTTTGCAGAAAACCTTGCCAATAAAGCTGATCCGTCTGGACCGGTGATTGTTAGTATTATTTTGAAGGATTTTACGAATGATTATCTCTCCAATGTTTTTGAAAGGTTTAAAGATCCTTATGAAAACCGCTTTCTAAAAGACAGTCTTATTAATGAAAACTTTTCCGGCTACCTTGATAAATATGATACTAAAATTTATACTTTCAATGCCGCAGAAATGCCTTTGTATAATGAAGATTCAACTACTTTCAACGCTTTAAACGCGATCATACAAACCCAGGGACAGCCTACCGATATCCCCGATCTTTTTTATTATGATATTTCTTATGACAGGTTCAATTACATTAGTAAAAAAGAAGTTACTAATTCGGCTGGTTTAAAACAAGGCTATGTTTTTATCATTTCAAAACCTAAACGTTATAAAAGTGATGCATTATATCCTGAACTATTTTCCAAGGGCAATAACAATTCTATTGAAAGCTCGCAGGTATATGCATTTGCAGTTTATAACAATAATAAATTAACCAGTAGTTATAACGATTATCCTTTTACAACTGATATTGATAATAATGATTTTACTTATAACGAATTCAGGATTGTAAAAAAGAATGGATATGAAGAACTTTGGTACAAAGCAAATGCAGATAAAGTTATTGTAATTGCACGCCAGGATAGGTTTTTTGTCGAGTCAATTACTTTATTCGCTTACCTGTTTTGTTCCTTTTTACTTATTGCTATTTTCTTCAATCTCGCTCATCATTTTCTAACAGAGAGAAAATTAAATTCAAATTTAAAATCCTTATTTCAATTAAATATCCGAAGCCAGGTTCATGGCACTATTATCCTGGTAAGTGTTTTTTCTTTTATTGTTATTGCTACAACTACCATCTTGTTTTTTATCAACCGTTATCATAGTAATAACAGGGAAAAATTAAGCGGTACTATTCACGTAATGGAAAATGAGCTTAGGAATTCAATTGATACAATGCCATTAAATAATTACCAGTTAGTAAATTTCGACAGTCTCTCAGAAAATAAACTTGCAGAAACGATTAATAAAATTTCTAATATACATGCTACCGATCTCAATGTGTATGATCTGAATGGTAATCTGAAGGTTTCCTCAGTTCCTTTGCCTTACAACAAAGGCATCGTTAGCGAAAAAATGGATCCTATTGCTTTTTATCATTTGAGTAAACTAAAAGACGTTCAGTATTTCCAGGAACAAAAAATAGGCAGCCTTCAATACTTAAACAATTATGTTCCCGTGCGAAATGAAGCTGGAAAAGAATATGCATATTTAAACATTCCTTATTTTGAATCGCAAAATAAATTGCAAGACGAGATATCAAATTTCCTGATGACGATCATAAACCTAAATGCTTTTATCTTTTTAATCGCGGGTATTATTGCTCTTTTCATTACCAACAGAATCACTCAATCATTCTCTTTAATGAGTGATAAAATGAAAAAAATTAATCTTGAAACGGGTAATGAGGAGATTGTATGGGATAGAAAAGATGAGATTGGTGATCTGGTTAAGGAATATAACAAGATGGTGAAGAAACTGGACGTAAGTGCAAAAATGCTGGCCCGCAGCGAAAGGGAAGGGGCATGGCGCGAAATGGCAAGGCAGGTAGCGCATGAAATAAAGAATCCTCTTACCCCTATGAAACTGAATCTTCAGTATTTGCAAATGGCGATAGAAAAAAATTCTCCTGATGTAAAAAGCATTTCATTATATGTTGCCCAAATATTACTTGAACAAATAGAGCACCTTTCACAAATTGCGGGAGATTTTGCTCAGTTTGCAAAAATTGGCAATACTAAAAAACAAATTTTTGATGTAAATCATATGCTCGAAAATTCAATAACACTTTATTCTACTAATGATGAGGTGGAGGTTAATGCTAAACTCTATCCTGATAAAATAATGATAGAAGCAGATAAGACGCAAGTCAATAGATTATTTACTAATCTTCTTCAAAATGCTGTACAGTCAGTTCCTGATTACAGGAAGGTAATGTTGGATATTAAAAGTGAATTGAATGATCACAAAGTGGTAATCTCAATCAGGGATAATGGAAACGGAATCCGCGCTGAAATGATAAATAAGATATTTACTCCCAATTTCACTACTAAAACGTCGGGAACAGGTCTCGGGCTAGCAATGTGTAAGGGGATAGTAGAAACGTTAAATGGCCGGATATGGTTTGAAACAAAAGAAGGAGAGTGGACTTGTTTTTTTGTTGAATTACCTTTGGTGCCTGGGCATGTTACCGGATAAAATCAACAATAGTTTTTTATAACAGTAATAGGTAAACGCAGATTATCCTGATGCAGTAAACCACAAATACTGAAGATTTTTATTTGCTCAAATTGGCTGAAATACAGTTTTCAAACCCCTTCGCGCTAAAGTGTCTTAATTTTTTTTTTGAAACAAACATATTTTAAAACCATTTTATTTAGGGCTATCTGTCAATTAGAAAAGATGGTTAAGATTGATTTGCAATTCCTCTGTTTTTAATTGATAAAAAGCAATTTGTTTAAAAAATAAGTATTACTACTGTAATAAAATTTATCGGGTAAATAATTTGTAAAACTCTTTACCAATATGGGTTTTGTAGAAATGCTATTAAATAAAAAAGTCCCGAATTCTCGGGACTTAAAGTATCTGTAAGAAAAATATAATTATTTTTTCTTAGCAGCGGCTTTTTTAGGAGCAGCTTTCTTAGCAGCAGCCTTTTTAGGAGCAGCTTTTTTTGCAGCACTCTTCTTTTTAGGAGCGGCTTTTTTAGGAGCAGCTTTCTTAGGAGCGGCTTTTTTTACAGCAGCCTTTTTAGGTGCGGCTTTTTTTGCAGCGGCTTTTTTAGGAGCGGCTTTTTTTGCAGTTGCCATGTTTTTAGAATTTAATTGTTAGTAAATAAAAATTAAAAATAAAAACATTTTGTCAACTGCCAAAACTTATTTATAAATTTTTTTATACAGTAGCTTCTGAAGGGTTTACAGAAACGACAGTTTTATCACCTTTTGTCTTTCTAAATTCAACCACTCCGTCACTTGTTGCGAAGATGGTAAAATCTTTTCCAAGGCCTACATTCTTACCTGGATGATAAACTGTTCCGCGTTGGCGAAGAATAATATTTCCTGATGAAGCCGCCTGGCCTCCGAAAATTTTTACGCCTAATCTTTTGCTTTGTGAATCACGTCCGTTTTTTACCGAACCTTCACCTTTTTTATGTGCCATTATTCTTAAATTAAAAAATGATCGTTTTGAGAAATGAAAAATGTTTTATCATTTCATTTTTATAAAATTGCTTATGCAATTCCGGTTACTTTTATATGAGTGTATTGAGTGCGATGGCCGTGTTTTTTTCTGAAGCCTTTTCTTCTTTTCATTTTAAAAGCAATCACTTTTTCACCTTTTATCAACTCATTCAATATTTCGGCTTTTACCTTTACGTTTGCATCGTCACCAACAGAAATCTTTCCATTGTCGTCGTGCAACAACACTTCAGAGAATTCCACTTCATCACCTTGCTTTCCTGTAAGATGAGGTACATATAAACTTTGGCCTGGTGTAACTTTAAACTGCTGACCGGCGATTTTTACTATTGCAAACATACTTTTCCAATTTTTTGGAGTGCAAATGTAAGATAATTTCATGCAAATTGTAATACTAAATCTTACTAAATAACCTATTTTTTTACTTTTTACATAAAATATTGTTATACAATATATAAAGGATTGCGCTTTTGTATATCTAAATTCGCTTTTTTACTTTCGCAAGGTTAAATCAGGCCATGAAGATTTTTAAAAAAATATTTCGCTTTTTTTTTAGTATTTACGGTTTTGCTGTGTTTTTGTTCTGGATGTTCGTACTAATGCCATTATTTATATGGGCCTTTTTACAAAAACCTGTTAAAGGAGGAAATCTTATTTATAAAATTTCCAGGTTTTGGGCCAATGCCTTCTTCTTTATGATTGGTATTAAATATTTGCAGATTGAAGAAGAATCTCATGACAGGGAGCAGGAATATATTTTTGTAAGTAACCATATTTCTTACCTGGACATTCCGATGATGATGAAGGTAGTAAAAGGACAAAATATGAGAATTTTGGGAAAGGCTGAAATGAACAAAATTCCGGTTTTCGGCTCCATTTATAAAAGAGGAGCTGTTTCTGTTGACAGATCGAATCCTGAGGCCCGTTCAAAAAGCTTGCAAGAACTGGTTTCGTTTGTCCAAAAAAAAATTTCAGTGTTTATTTGCCCGGAAGGAACTTTTAACACAACGCATTGTCCGCTAAAGAAATTTTATGATGGAGCTTTTCGTATTGCTATCGAAACTCAAAAGCCGATTCTTCCAATTTTATTTTTAGATACCTATGATCGGCTCAATTATAATAGTATATTTTCATTAAACCCCGGAAAATGTCGCAGCGTTTATCTTTCTGCCACAAATACTGAGGGATTAACACTTGTAGACCTTCCTTTCTTAAAAGAAAAAATATTTCAACAAATGGAAGAAGCGCTTATCCGTTACCATGCAAGCTGGATTAAAGAAAAGTAACTTTCCTCTTTGCCTTATACCTTGTCGGGCACTCTCAATATATTTGCAGTAATGATTACTGAAAATCCTGCAGATCAAAATTTGTTTTATGAAAAAGATGAAACGACATCCACTTGGTTGGAAGTAATACTCCCGTTAGCTATTCCCAAAACTTATACTTACGCTGTGCCAAAAAATTTGCTCAGTAAGATTAAAATCGGCTGCCGTGCAGAAGTCGTATTTGGAAAAAACAAGAAATATTCAGGCATCATAAAATCAGTAACTCATGAAAAGCCTTCTTATTCAACTAAAGACATTTTGAATGTAATAGATGATGAGACCGTGATTTACCAACAGCAATTAAGGCTTTGGAAATGGATCAGTGACTATTATATGTGCAGCGAAGGAGAAGTAATGGCGGCGGCTTTACCAACTCATTTAAAGTTAAGCAGCGAAACCATTTTAATATATAATGAAGAATATGGCGAGGATTTTTCTGACCTCGATAATGAAGAATACCTGGTGGCAGAGGCATTGTTGATAAAAAAAGAACTTAAGATTTCGGAAGTGCAACAGGTAGCCAGCATGGTGCATGTTTATCCTTTGATAAAAAAATTGATTGATAAACGAGTTTGTTTTGTTTGGGAGTCGCTCTCTGATAAATTCAAAGAGAAAAAAGAAAATTTTATTTTACTGAACCCCCAGTTTTCATCAGACGAACAATTAAATAAGTTGATGGATGAATTTGGGAGAGCACCAAAACAACTGGAATTGTTGTTGAGTTTTCTGCATTTTTCAAAAACAGAAGGAGAGGTTTCACAGGTTAAGCTTTTAAAAAAATCAGGTGCAAGCCCTGCCCAGCTAAAAAGTCTTGTAGATAAAAATATTCTTATTGTTGAACGTCGAAATACTGACCGCCTTCCTTCTCTCCCGAGGAAAATGGATGTGGATTTTAAATTAAACGATTCACAGCAAAAAGCGCTTCAGGAAATAGATACAGCTTTTGAAAAAAAGGAAGTTTGCCTTCTACATGGAATTACAAGTAGCGGAAAAACTCAGTTGTATATTAAACAAATAGAAAAAATTGTGGCAGAAGGAAAGCAGGTTTTATATCTTTTGCCTGAGATCACTTTAACAGCGCAAATTATTCGAAGATTGCAATTTTATTTCGGTGGAAATATTGCAATTTATCATTCTAAATTTAATAACAACGAGCGAATAGAAATCTGGAATAAAATAAAAACCGGGGAATTGAAAATTATTCTTGGCGCCCGAAGTGCGTTGTTTCTTCCATTCAAAAATCTTGGATTGATCGTTATTGATGAAGAACACGATCCTTCTTTTAAACAACAAGACCCGGCGCCGCGTTATAACGCCCGGGATGCAGCGGTATATTATGCATCTCTTTTTAAAGCAAAAGTTTTAATGGGAAGTGCGACGCCATCTTTGGAAAGTTATTATAACGCGCAAAAAAATAAATATGGCTTGGTAATACTTTCAGAAAGATTTGGCGGAACCCAATTGCCTGAAATAAAAATTATTGATACAAAAACAGTGGCTGCTTCCAAAAAAGGCAAAGTGATGATTTCGCCACAACTGAAAGCAGAGATTGAAACAGCTTTGCAAAACGATAAGCAGGTGATTCTTTTTCAAAACAGGCGTGGGTATGCACCGTTATTAATATGCGGCACTTGTGGATTTATTCCGCATTGCGAAAACTGTTCCGTAACATTAACGCTTCATAAATATTCTAATAAACTACATTGCCATTATTGCGGAAATACCTATCCAAAGCCGGTTGCGTGCCCGGCTTGTGGAAGTGTGAACTGGATGGAGAAAAATTTTGGAACTGAAAAAATTGAAGAGGAACTTACGGGAGATTTCCCAAATAACAGGATTGCGCGGATGGATGTAGATGCGGTGAAAGGAAAAAATGCGCATGATACTTTGATCAAATTATTTGAACAACACCGGATTGATATTTTAGCGGGAACACAAATGGTCGTGAAAGGGCTCGACTTTGAAAAAGTGAGTCTCGTTGGTATTTTAGATGCCGACGGATTGTTGTCATTTGCTGATTTTCGTGTAAATGAAAGAGCGTTTCAATTGATGGAGCAGGTAAGCGGCAGAGCCGGGCGCAAGTTAGAAAGAGGACTGGTGCTTATACAGGCATCGAAACTTGATCATCCTGTGTTGCTGTTTGTTCAGCAGCATGATTACGAAAAATTTTATGAATACGAATTGGCAATGCGGAAACAATTCTTTTATCCTCCTTTCAGCCGTTTGATACGCATCGTGATAAAACATTCGATTAAAGAATTGGTTTTTGAAGCTGCTGATGTACTTGCGAATAGTTTACAAAAGGATTTTGAAAATTTAGTTGGCCCCGCAGCGCCTGTTGTCAATCGTGTACGCAATAAGTATTTAATGGAAATTATGATCAAGCTTCAAAAAGACGCTGTTCAATTGCAAAGTCAAAAGAAAGTAATCCTTAATCATATTGATCTTTTAAAGTCTGAAAAAAAATTTAAAAGTATTCTTGTGATCGCCGATGTAGATCCGTTATGATTTAAACAAAATAGGAATACCCAAAAATTGTTTGTTTACTGTTTCGTTTAAGAAACTTCTGCAAAGCTTTCTTCATTTTCATTGTCTGAAATAAACTCCCTTGCCATGTCCATCATTTCCGGATATTGGTAATAATGTATCCCGGTTTTTTTCTGTTTGCTTTCATAAACCATTGCCCTTGCTACGTTATCAGCGCCTATTGCCCTGTATTTTTTTAGAGGGCCTAGTAATAAAAAAGAAAGTAAATCCATTATAGTTTGTGCTATTTTTTCAGTCGGGCGGTTTTCTTTTCTGTTACCGTTTAAAATGGAAGGTTGAAAAATACTTAGACTTTCAAACGAAAATTGTTTTAATGAATTTTCTGTTTTGCCTTTTAGCCTTAAATAAAAATTAGAAGAGTTTTCGTTTGCCCCAATCGCCGATACGATAAGAAACTTTTTGAAATGATGAGAAATTCCAATCTCTGCAGCATTTACCGGAATATCATGATCAATTTTTTCATACAATATTTTGTCTCCTTTCACTTTTTTTTGAGTAGTGCCAATGCAACAAAATATTACATCGCCTTCTCCCATTTTTTTTGAAAAATCTTCTTTGTTGTTAAAATCAACCAATTGTTGCTGCAATTTTGGATGGATGATTGATAGCGTTTTTCTTACTAATACACGAACAGTCTTGTAATCTTTATCTTCCAATAATTCCTGTACTAGCAAATTGCCTGTTAATCCGGTAGCTCCAAGAACAACTGCCGTTAGTTCATTCATATTTTGGTATTTTACCCTTAATTTTAATTCTATGCAAGTTCATGAAAATTATTCACTCAAAAAATATAATACATTCGGAATAGATGCCTCTGCAAAATACTTTTCCATCTTCTCTTCCTCAAATGAATTGAAAGAATTGCTGAATGAGAAAGCCGGGACAACCCACTTGATTCTCGGTGGAGGAAGCAATATTTTGTTTACCAAAAATTTTAATGGTTTTATTTTGAAAAATGAAATTCCCGGAATTGATCTTATTAGCGAAAATGAGGAATTTGTTTTTATTCGTGCAGGTGCGGGTGTAACGTGGCATTCCTTTGTTACTTTTTGTGTCAATAATAATTTTGGGGGAGTTGAAAATCTTTCGTTGATTCCGGGGAATGTGGGTGCTTCGCCCATGCAAAATATCGGAGCTTACGGAGTTGAAATTAAAGATGTTTTTTACGAGTTGGAAGCTTTTCATTTAAAGGATAAATCAACTGAAAAATTTACGGCACAAGATTGTCGGTTTGGTTATCGCGACAGTGTTTTTAAAAATAAGTATAAAGATCAATTTGCTATTTTATCAGTTACCTATCGGCTAAAAAAGAGTCCGGATTTTAATATCTCTTATGGTGCAATCGGGGAAGAATTACAAAAGATGAAAGTTGAAAAACTAAGTATTAAAGCTATTTCCGATGCTGTGATAAGTATCCGAACTTCTAAATTGCCCGACCCGGCTTTGATAGGAAATGCCGGAAGTTTTTTCAAAAATTCGGTGGTAGGAAAGGAGAAATTAGATTTGCTTAAAGAAGCTTCGGGAGATATAAAATTCCCCTTTTATAAAAATGATGACAAAAGTTATAAAATTCCGGCAGGTTGGCTGATAGAACAATGTGGCTGGAAAGGATACCGGAAAGGTGATGCGGGATGTTATAGCAAACAGGCTCTGGTATTGGTAAATTATGGAAAGGCAACCGGAAAAGAAATTTATAATTTAAGTGAAGAAATAAAAATTTCTGTAAAAGAAAAGTTTACTATTGAGCTGGAAAGAGAAGTGAATATTTTATGATCACATTCCATTTAGTTATCAAAAAAGGTAGCTTGGTTTAATTTGTGTGTTAGCAAAAAAAGGTGAGTAACCGAGAGGTTTTTTAAAAATAAGTGTATGTTTTACAATAAATAATTTTACTTTAATATTGTGTCTGATTTAATAATGCAGAAAGCTGAATTTGATGATAATTTAATTTTTAAAAGGCCTGGAATTTTTTGAATTCATCCTTTGAGATATTTTAAAGAAATCAAATAAGTTTTCATAAACTATATTCAACCATGCGAATTAAGAAACTTTTGCTTGCTGTCTTCATATGCACTTTTGCTTACGGTTCGTATTCACAATCAACTGCCACATTATTTGTGCAGAGTGATTCTGGTCACCAGTTAATCAGCAAAAACATTTACGGTATGTTTTCCGAACACCTTGGCAGAGATATTTACGATGGATTTTGGGTAGGAGAAAATTCACCTATTCCAAACAAAGATGGCATAAGGCTGGATATTGTAAATGCATTGAGAAAGATCAACATTCCGCTGCTGCGCTGGCCCGGCGGTTGTTTTGCCGATCAATATCATTGGATGGATGGCATAGGCCCTAAAAATAGAAGGCCACAAACTGTTAATACCACATGGGGCAATGTAACAGAGAACAATGCTTTTGGCACTCACGAGTTTATGGAGCTTTGCGATCTTTTAGGTTGCAAAGCTTATATCGCCGGCAACATGGGAAGCGGCACCGTAAAAGAGATGTCTCAATGGGTGGAATATCTTAATTCCGATCTTGAAAGTTCAATTACCAAACTGCGTAAAGAAAATGGACGTGATGAAGCGTGGCACGTTCCTTTTTGGGGAGTTGGCAATGAAAGCTGGGGTTGTGGAGGCAATATGACGCCTGAGCATTACGCTGATCTTTACAGAAGATATGCCTCGTTTTGCCATGACTATCCCGGATCTCCTTTGAAAAAAGTTGCGAGCGGTCCGAATGGAGATGATATTCATTGGATGGAAGTATTGATGAAAAATATTCCGCACAATCTTATGTGGGGTGTATCACTACATTATTACACTATTCCAACAGGCGATTGGAGCCACAAGGGATCTGCTACTCAATTTGGCGAAAATGAATATTTTGGCACTTTGAAAAGGGCATTGGAAATGGATAAGGTTATTGATCACCAGGAAACCGTTATGGATAAGTACGACCCACAGAAAAAAGTGGCACTGGCCGTAGATGAATGGGGAGTTTGGACCGATGCAGAACCAGGTACCAACCCTGCATTCTTGTATCAGCAAAACAGTTTGCGCGATGCCTTAGCCGCTGCTTCTACCTTAAATATTTTTAATAACCATAGTGACAGGGTAAAAATGGCAAATCTTGCTCAAACAGTGAATGTATTGCAATCTTTAGTGCTTACCAAAGGTGCTCAAATGGTTCTTACACCTACGTATTATGTATTTGATATGTATAAAGTTCACCAGGATGCGATGTTGTTACCAATCAAACTTCTTAGTCCTGATTATGTGGAAGGCAACGATCATATTCCTTCTGTAAATGCTTCTGCCAGCAAAGATTCTGCCGGAGTAATTCATATTTCATTGGTGAATATTGACCCTTCAAAAACAATAACTGTTCGCACCTCTTTTGAAGGAACCCAATGGCAACATATCAATGGCACGGTACTAACTTCTGCAAATTTTAATGACTACAATTCTTTTGAAAATCCTGATAAGGTAAAGATTACTAATTTTTCAAATGCACGAAAAGAAAAAGATGAACTGGTGGTGAACCTCCCGCCAAAATCAGTAGTTGTGTTGGAATTGAAATAAAACAGGAAAAATGCGGATTTAAAACCTAAGAATAAATCTCTTCTTCGTATGCGAATACCAAATTATTAAAATGCTTTTCAGGATTAAAAACTTTTTTTATTATTTAAGTTTTTTTGGATAGGGTATAAAATTTAAAAAACCATTAAACATATTGCGGTATTTTTTATTGTTAAGCTTGTAATAAAAGGCCCCTCTTTTTGAACCCACTTTATCTTTTTGCTTTTGTTTTAACAGCAGTCCTGTTGAAAGAATTTTACGGCTAAAATTTCTTTTATCCATAAGTGATTCATAAACTCCTTCATATAAATTTTGTAATTGAGGAAGTGTAAATTTTTCAGGAAGTAATTCAAATAAAACAGGTTGAAAAGCGGCCTTATACCTCAATTTTTCTTTTGCCATTTCAATCATATCCGCATGATCAAATATCAAAGGGGGGATTTCTTTTAATAAAAACCATTCCGGGTGGAAATCACTACTTAGTTGTTTCTCATATTTAAAAATATCAATTAAAGCAAAATAGGCAATAGAAGCAGTTCTTTCTAATGGATCTCTATGGGGGTAACCAAAGGCATATAATTGTTCAAGGTAAACGTTTTCCAAACCTGTTAGTTGTTTCAAAACTCTTTGTGCTGCATTTTCAAAACTTTCTTTCGGTTGAACAAATCCACCCATTAAACTCCATCTGCCTTTTTCCGGATTAAATCCTCTTTTGATCAACAATAATTTCAAATCTTGGCCATCGAATCCAAAAATGATACAATCGACTGCAACCAGCATTCTGTTTTGGCTGACATAGCGTGTAAGCTCCATGGAACAGTTTTTTTACTATAAAGTGAATTGTAAAAATAATTCTAAATGAATAAAAAACTTCATCCCTGCTATTAAAGTTAAGTTGGTGTCAGATTGAATTTTAGCTGTGATCATAGCCGGCAAAAATATTTATTAAAAGCGATTGGTTTTTTGTTAATAATTGTATATTTGACAATTAATACGTTTGCTGGTAGGAATTAATCCTCTTTCTCTACGGTTTTTTATAATATTGAAAGTTGAAATAGTAGATAAGTTTAGGCGAAATGATCTTCTTTGTTTCGCATTTAATGAGTTACTTAGGGTATGAGAAATAATTCCCGGATCCTTTTCAAAAATTTTCTAATTAAAGATGTCAAAAAAGTATGTAATAGGCGTTGATTTTGGAACTGATTCAGTTCGTTCTGTCATTCTGGATGCAGGCAATGGCGAAGAAATTGCTTCATCGGTTTTTGCTTACCCACGATGGAAGAATGGATTATATTGTAATCCGGCTCAAAATCAGTTTCGGCAACATCCTTTAGATTATGTGGAAGGAATAGAAGCAACTATCAGGGAATGCCTGCAAAAAGCAGGCGAAACGGTTGCTTCAAATATACAAGCGATTTCTGTTGATACAACTGGTTCTACGCCTGTAGCTGTCGACAAAACCGGAACTCCGCTGGCATTGCTGCCCCAATTTGATAATAATCCTAATGCAATGTTTGTATTATGGAAAGATCATACTTCTACCAAAGAAGCTGCCGAAATAAATGAACATGCAAAAAAGTTTGATGTTAACTATTTGAAGTACGTGGGTGGTATTTATTCTTCAGAATGGTTTTGGGCAAAATTACTTCGTTTACTGAGGGTGGATGAATCGGTAAGGTCGAATTGCTACTCTTTTGTAGAACATTGCGACTGGATTCCTTTTTTGCTAACAGGAGGAACCGATGTTCATGAAATGAAGCGTAGTGTATGTTCAGCAGGACACAAAGCCTTGTGGGCAGAAGAATTCGGCGGTTTGCCGCCCAATGATTTTTTCAACTCACTTAATCCTTTATTAAATAATTATACTTCAAGATTATTTACGGAAACTTATACGGCTGACAAACCTGTAGGTTCATTATCCGTCGAATGGGCTGGACGATTAGGCCTTTCAACAAGTGTAATTGTGGGAGTGGGCGCTTTTGATGCGCATATGGGTGCGGTAGGCGGGCAAATAGAGCCCTACTATTTGAGTAAGGTGATGGGAACTTCGACTTGTGATATGTTGGTAGCTCCATTAAGCGAAGTAAAAGATGTATTGGTACAAGGTATTTGCGGGCAGGTACCCGGATCTGTTATTCCCGGAATGATGGGAATGGAAGCAGGTCAGTCAGCATTTGGTGACACCTATGCATGGTTTAAAAATATTTTGTCTTGGCCATTAAGCAATTTATTACAAAATTCCTCAGTTATTGATGTTTCCACTGCAGAAACACTTATCAAAGAACTTGGAGATAAAATGATTCACCAACTTTCAATAGCAGCAGAAAAACTGCCTTTGAATGAAGCTGATGAATTATCGGTTGATTGGTTAAATGGCCGCAGAACTCCTGATGCTAATCAACTGCTTAAAGCTGCCGTTACGGGATTAACTTTAGGAACCGATGCTCCCCGCTTTTTTAAAGCATTGGTTGAAGGAACTTGTTTTGGCGCAAAAGCAATCGTGGAAAGGTTTGTAGAACAGGGCATTCCGGTAAAAGGATTAATAGGTATCGGTGGCGTTGCACGCAAGTCTCCCTACATCATGCAAACAATGGCTGACGTTATGGGTATGCCGATAAAAATTCACAGGTCTGAACAAACATGCGCTACCGGAGCGGCTATGTTTGCAGCAACCGCAGCCGGGATTTATGCTAAAGTAGAAGAGGCGATGAATGCAATGGGCCAGGGTTTTGATAAAGAATATTTTCCCGATAAAGAAAAGGCGGCCATATATGAGAAACGGTATATAAAATACCTGGAATTGGGAAGATTTATAGAACAACAAACAACAGAGAACATTGCAAAATAAATACGAACATATTAAACAGGAAGCTTACGAGGCCAATATGCAACTGCCAAATTTAGGATTGGTGTTATTCACTTTTGGAAACGTAAGTGCAGCTGACAGAAACCTCGGAGTATTTGCCATCAAACCAAGTGGCGTTCCATACGAAGATTTAACCCCTGCAAAAATGGTCATTGTGGATTTTGATTCAAACTTGGTTGAAGGAAGCTTACGGCCATCATCTGATACGAAGACACATGCGGTTTTATACAAGCATTGGGATAATATTAACGGTATAGCACACACGCATTCTACTTACGCAACTGCATGGTCACAGGCGCAAAGAGATATTCCAATCTTTGGAACAACCCATGCCGATCACAACACAGTTGATATTCCCTGTGCACCGCCGATGAGTGACGAAATGATACAGGGTAATTATGAATATGAAACCGGTTTCCAGGTTATGAATTGCTTTAAAGAAAAAGGGCTGAGCTATGAAGAAGTAGAAATGATTTTGGTGGGTAATCATGCCCCTTTTACCTGGGGCAAAACAGCTGCCAAAGCTGTTTACAACAGTGCTGTATTAGAAAATATTGCTCACATGGCTTACCTCACGTTATCAATCAACGCTGATGCAGAGCGGTTAAAAGATGCCTTAATAAAAAAACATTATGAACGTAAACATGGCCCTGGTAGTTATTACGGTCAGCAGTAAATGAAAATACTTTTAGTCATATTAATTGCAATCTTTGCTTCTAACGTGCAGGCACAACAGCTTGCTCAAACACCGCCTATGGGCTGGAACAGTTATAATTGCTTTGGCTCTGCAGTGCATGAAGATGAAGTAAAAGCAAATGCTGATTATATGGCGGCGCATCTAAAGCCATATGGCTGGCAATATATTGTTGTAGATTTTCTTTGGGCTTATGATAATCCTCCCGGCAGTACCGTCGGTAATCCATATCAAAGCAGTCTTAGAGACGGCTCTTATATTCCATGGTTGAGCATGGATAATTATGGAAGGTTGTTGCCCAATGTGAATAAGTTTCCATCTGCATTTGGCGGAAAAGGGTTCAAACCTTTGAGCGACTATGTTCATTCATTGGGATTAAAGTTTGGTATTCATGTGATGCGTGGCATACCGAGACAGGCTGTGTGGGCTAAAACAAAAGTATTGGGTACAGATGGCATTACTGCCGATCAAATAGCTGATACCACTTCAACTTGTGGGTGGCTAAATCATATGTATGGCCTTGATATGACAAAGAACGGCTCTCAGCAATACCTCAATTCTTTATTGCAACTATATGCATCATGGGGCGTTGATTTTATTAAGGTAGATGATATTTCAAGGCCTTATCACCAGGCAGAAATAGAGGGGTATAAAAAAGCGATAGAAAATTGCGGAAGGCCGATTGTACTAAGTTTATCACCCGGGGCCACACCTGTAAAGGATTCATCAAATGTGATTGCGAATGCCAATATGTGGCGTATGGCCGATGATTTTTGGGACAATTGGAAAGAAATTATTGCCATGATGAATTATGCAAAACAATGGCAGGGTATTGGTGGACCCGGCCACTGGCCTGATTGTGATATGTTGCAGATTGGAAAACTTTCCAAACGCGGACCAGTTGGCCATGAAAGATATAGTCGTTTTACAAATGATGAATTGCGGACCCATTTTACATTTTGGTGTATTTACCAATCACCCTTAATGATGGGAGGAAACCTGCCTGAAGACAGGCCCTTTGATGATAGTCTGTTAACAAATGAAGAAGTGATTGCTGTTGACCAAAATGCAGAAAATCCAAGGTGCATTTTCCAGGATAGCACAAAAGCAATTTGGGCATCAAATGTTTTGAACAGTAAACAAATAAATATTGCCCTTTTTAATTTTAAAGACGAAGCGGAAACAATTTCTTTTCCATTTAAGAATATTGGTAATTTTAAAAAAGCGAGATTAAGAGACCTTTGGAAGAGAAACGACATAGGCATTTACAAAAATAAATTTCAGCAAACAGTAAATGCGCACGGTACTTTGCTGCTGCGTATTTCGCCCCAATAATTAATTAACAGATCATGCGAAAAATATTTTTTTCATTAATGATGTTGTGCTCATGTAATCTTTTTGCCCAGAAAAAAGATTACCCGGTACAAGCCGTTGTATTTAACCAGGTTCATCTTACTGATAATTTCTGGCTGCCACGATTAAAGATCAATGAAACGGTTACCATTCCTGCTTCTTTCGAAAGGTGTGAAAAAACCGGACGCGTAGAAAATTTTGTGCTCGCTTCAACGCACAAAGGAAAGTTTTGTACAATTTACCCGTTTGATGATACTGATATTTATAAAACCATTGAAGGCGCATCTTATTCATTAAGCTTATTTCCTAATCCAAAATTGGAGAAATATGTTGATTCACTGATAACGATTATCGGTGCGGCACAGGAACCTGATGGTTATTTATACACAGCGAGGTCAATTGATCCGCAACATCCGCAGGCATGGGCCGGTGCAACCCGCTGGGTAAATGAAAGAAAACTGAGTCATGAATTGTATAATGCCGGTCATTTGTATGAGGCTGCTGTTGCACATTACCAGGCAACAGGGAAAAGAAGCTTATTAAATATTGCTTTAAAAAATGCAAATTTGGTTTGTTCTGTTTTTGGCCCTGCTGCCAATCAAAGGCATACAGCGCCTGGACATGAAATAGTGGAAATGGGTTTGGTAAAATTGTACAGAATAACAGGACAGGAAAAATATTTACAAACTGCAAAGTATTTTGTTGAGGAAAGAGGCCGCGATGTGCATTATGATTCGGCCAGCAAAGATGAATGGAAGAATGGGATATATTGGCAGGACAATATTCCGGTTATTGATCAAACGGAAGCGGAAGGCCATGCTGTACGCGCCGGTTATTTATATTCTGCAATGGCAGATGTGGCAGCACTTACAGGTGATCAAAAATTGCTTCATGCAGTGGATACCATTTGGGATAACCTTGTTTCCAAAAAATTATATGTTCAGGGTGGCGCTGGTGCTGTGGGTGATGGTGAGCGTTATGGAGATGATTATCAATTGCCCAATACTACGGCCTATAACGAAACGTGTGCGGCCATTGCCAACGTTTTTTGGAATGAAAGAATGTTTCTGCTTCATGGCGATGCAAAGTACATTGATGTGTTGGAAAAGATATTGTACAATGGATTGATATCAGGTATCGGGCTTGATGGTAAAAGTTTTTTTTATACAAACGCCATGCAGGTAACCAACAATTTTACGCATCCTGATTTGGAACCCGAGCGTTCAGGGTGGTTCCCATGTTCGTGCTGTCCTACCAATCTTGTAAGGCTGTTACCATCTGTTCCCGGTTACATTTACGCCCAAAAAGATAACCAGATTTATGTAAATCTCTTTATCAGCAGCAACGTTTCTATTCGTCTTCAAAACAAAGAAGTTTCCATAACGCAGCAAAATAATTATCCCTGGAATGGTGATCTGAAATTTATGGTTAATCCAAAATCATCTTTTAATTTTTCAATGATGATTCGTATTCCGGGATGGGCACAAAATGAAGCGATACCTTCCGATTTATATGCGTTTGAGAATAATTCAGATCAGAAAGTAAAGATTACCATCAATGGAAAAGGAGTTCCTTATCAGGTCCAAAATGGTTATGCAGTATTAAACAGGAAGTGGAAAAAGAATGATATTATTGAAGTAAATCTGCCGATGAAAGTGCGCAGAGTGATTGCCAATTCACAAGTGAAAAATGATATCGGAAAAGTTGCCTTACAACGCGGCCCTATCATGTATTGTGCCGAATGGATTGATAATAATGGGAAAGCTTCCAATATTGTATTACCAGTTGGTACACAGTTTCAGTCTGAATACAATCCTGATCTTCTGAATGGCATTGAGACACTGCATGCTGAAGTTCCGGCAGTGATCATTAAAAACAATGGAGAAAGCATTATTACCCAAAAACAAAAATTCACCGCAATACCCTATTATGCATGGGCCAACAGGGGCAAGGGTGAAATGATGTTGTGGTTCCCGGAAAAAGTAAAGGATATAGAATTGGTTTCGAGTGAATAATTTTTAAACAGAAAAAAAGACAAAATTTACAATGATCGATCTTAAGAATTTAGAAGTGTGGTTTGTTACGGGCAGCCAGCATTTATATGGAGAAGAAACGTTGAATAAAGTGGCGGAACATTCTCAAATTATTGCCAAATCATTTAACAATGATTCGCGTATACCCGTTACTGTTATATGGAAACCGGTTGTCAAAACTCCTGAAGAGATATACAACGTTTGCATGGAAGCCAATACAGCAAAGAATTGTATCGGTATCATCGCCTGGATGCATACTTTTTCTCCGGCAAAAATGTGGATCGGAGGATTAAAAATTTTGCAAAAACCTTTGTGTCATTTGCATACGCAGTTCAACAGTGATATTCCCTGGAAAGACATTGATATGGATTTTATGAACCTGAACCAAAGTGCACACGGCGACAGGGAGTTTGGTTTCATTATGACGCGTATGCGCATTCGAAGAAAAGTTATTGTAGGTTTTTGGCAGGATACAAAAGTCCTTGAGCAACTCAACGTGTGGACAAGGGCTGCAGCGGGATGGAACGACTGGCAAGGCGCAAAGTTTGTTCGCTTTGGCGATAATATGCGTTATGTTGCAGTTACTGATGGAGATAAGGTGGAAGCTGAAATGAAATTTGGTTATTCTGTAAATACTCATGGAATCGGGGATTTGGTAAAAACTATAAATGAAGTAACTGACGCCGATATCAACACCCTTTTACAGGAATATGAATACAGTTACGCCCTGACAGATATTTTGAAAAAGGGAAATGAAAAACATCAATCACTCATTGAAGCGGCACGAATTGAACTGGGTTTAAAATATTTTTTACAGGATGGAAATTATAAAGGCTTTACTGATACGTTTGAAGATTTACATGGAATGACACAATTGCCCGGCATTGGAGCTCAAAGAATGATGGCAGCCGGCTATGGTTTTGCTGCTGAAGGAGATTGGAAAACGGCCGCATTGGTACGTGCAATGAAAGTGATGGGCAGTGGATTAAAAGGCGGCAATTCTTTCATGGAAGATTATACCTATCACTTCAACCCTGAAAATCAAATGGTGTTAGGTTCGCACATGCTTGAGATATGTCCTTCAATCGCTCACGGAAAACCTACCTGTGAAATTCATCCGTTGGGAATCGGAGGTAAGGCCGATCCTGTGCGTTTAGTCTTTAACGTTAGTGGCGGTGATGCGTTGAATGCTTCTGTTATTGATATGGGAAATCGTTTTCGTTTACTAGTGAATGACGTGGAAGCGGTAGCTCCTGTTCATGATTTACCCAAACTGCCGGTGGCACGTGTTTTATGGAAACCAAAGCCGGATATGGCCACAGGCTGTGCTGCATGGATATTGGCGGGCGGAGCGCATCATACTTGTTTTAGTCAAAACTTATCCGCGGAACACCTCGAGGATTTTGCAGATATGGCGGATATTGAATGCGTGCTCATCAGTGAACAAACAAATATCCGTGATTTTAAAAATGAATTGAGATGGAATGATCTTTCAGTAAGATAAAAGCCAACAGTATTTTTCAATTAGTAACAAAAGATAAAATAATTACCATGCCTAATTTCTTTAACAACTACTTGCTTGACGGAGGATTGATTTCATTAAACTGGGCCGATTTGCTCATCATCATTATCTATTTCCTCATCGTACTGGGAATCGGGTACTACCTGGTAAGGTATACGAAAACCGGGGATGATTTTTTTCTTGCCGGAAGAAAGATGACCATGTGGATTGCCGGGTTAGCTTTTATTTCTGCAAACCTGGGTTCGCTGGAACTGATGGGCTGGGCAGCATCTGCGTATCAATATGGTATTTTGGCTGCGCACTGGTATTGGATTGGTGCTATACCAGCCATGCTTTTTTTGGGAATCATCATGATGCCCTTCTATTATATTTCAAAAACACACTCCGTACCGGGTTATTTAAAATTGCGTTTTGGCAATGGCTCCAGCATGTTATCAGCCATTTCTTTTGGTTTTATGACGGTGCTGATGAGCGGGGTAAATATGTTTGCCATGGCATTGGTAATGAAAGTTATTCTCGGCTGGAATTTAAACTTCAGTATCTGGGTGTCTTCTATTACCGTAATGGTTTATGTAATGTTAGGAGGATTGCTTTCTGCCATATTCAATGAAGTATTGCAGTTTGTGCTCATCTGGGCCGGCGCCTTGCTGGTGCCTATTCTCGGGCTTGTAGAGGTTGGCGGATGGAAAGGCATGGTGAACCGGATACATCAAAATCTTCCTCATGGTGATTATACGCATATGTGGAGCACCTTGGGGCATTTTAATGACAATCCCATGGGCATTCAGTGGATCGGTATTGTATTTGGTTTGGGGTTTGTAATTTCATTCGGATACTGGACTACAGATTTTTTGGTAGTGCAGCGGGTATTATCGGCGAAGGACTTACGATCGGCAAAAATGGCTCCTATCATTGGTTCAGGATTTAAAATGCTGGTGCCTTTAATTGTGATATTACCGGGTTTGATTGGTTTGGCAGTAATGCCCGGCTTAGTAGGCCAGGCGCAGGCAGCGGCAACAGGAGCGCAAAGTTATAATGAAATCCTCCCTTTGATGATGGCCCGTTATTTAGGACCGGGATTATTAGGGCTGGGAGTTACTGCTCTTATCGCGGGCTTCATGTCGGGTATGGCGGGTAATGTTACGGCCTTTTCAACGGTATGGACGTATGATATTTATAGACCCATTCATTTTGCGCTTACGAAGAAAGAAGCGACTGATAAGCATTATGTAAAAATGGGGAGATGGGCTACTTTTATTGGCGTTCTTATCAGCATTGGCACGGCTTATTTGGTAGAAAATGCCGCCAGTATTATGGATTACGTTCAGGCGTTATTCAGTTTTTTCATCGCGCCGTTGTTTGGTACGGTTATTTTGGGAATGTTGTGGAAAAGAGCGACGGCGGCAGGAGGCTTTTGGGGGCTTCTTGCCGGTACATTATCTTCAGTTGGAATGTGGGCATGGGTAAGAATAGACCCACGAGCCCTGGCGGTCATAACAGGTTCCGCAGATGCAAAAGCAATGGCCGTAACATTACCCGCCATACCCGACA
>DAHXOZ010000090.1 GCA_027364635.1 bacterium
AAAAGAGATAGCAGAATTTATCAATGGCAATGAACATACTATTGGTAAAATTTTACAAACACTTGTAAAGCAAAACAGTAACAGTTGATGTGCGTAATTTAGAAATGCCGCAGCCAATGATGACGATTCTTGAGGAACTGGAGAAGTTAAGCGCGAATAAAGCTTTATTGGTTTATCACAAAAGAATTCCGGTTTTTTTACTGCCTGAATTAAAAGAGAGAGAATTTGATTATCGTATAAAAGAAATTGCGCCGGATCAGGTGCGTCTGCTGATTTTTAAAGATTAAAAATGTTTCCCGGAATTACAAATAACGGCCTTGCAAAAAACACTTCCTATAAAGTAGTATTGCCTTTTTATGTTTATGCGGGATTGTCTTTCCTGGCAGCAACCGTTCTGGTCGTTTTTTCTTCGTCGGCTTTTTTGCAACACTATTTTCATCCGCGTACACTTGCGATCACGCATCTTATGGCGCTCGGTTGGGGAACGATGATGATACTCGGTGCGAGCCACCAGTTGGTGCCTGTTTTGATTGAAGGTAAGTTGTATAGCAATGTGCTCGCGCACCTTTCTTTTGCTTTTTCAGCAATTGGTATTCCCTTGCTGGTCTATTCTTTTTGTGAATTTGATTTTGGTTGGCCCGCGCAATCCGGTGCGATTTTAATTAATCTTTCCGTTTTGTTTTATCTCATCAATATGGGCATCAGCATGTCGAAAAGTAAAGTTGAAAGTGTACATGCCATATTTGTTTTTACAGCAACGCTTTGGCTTTTCATAACAACACTGGTGGGATTATTTTTGATTTACAATTTCACTTATAATATTTTATCACAGGATTCTTTGTCCTATCTCCCACTCCATGCACACATGGGAATTATTGGCTGGTTTTTATTATAGGTGATTGGCGTTGGTTCAAGATTGATACCACTTTTCCTTATTTCAAAATACAACAATACAAAATTATTATGGTGGATTTATTCGCTGATTAATATTGCATTGATCAGTTTTATAATTGTTTTTTTATACATCAAAATAAACTGGTTGTATTTGATTTCACTTATCCCATTGGCAACATCTTTGATAATGTTTGGATATTATTGTTATCAATCTTATCGTGAGCGAATCAGGAAAAAAGTGGATGAACAGGTAAAGCTTTCTTTACTTTCTGTTTTAATGATGGCGCTGCCACTCGTCTTTCTATTGATCATCATTTTGTTTTTGATTTTTTCAAAAAGCAATTACCATTTAATCATCACGTATGGATTTGCCGTTTTCTTTGGATGGATCACGGCGATCATTTTCGGAATGACATTTAAAACTTTACCCTTCATCGTGTGGAATAAAGTGTATCATCATAAATCAGGTTTGGGAAAAACGCCCAATCCAAAAGACTTATTTAGTGCTAAAATATTTTATTGGATGAGTATTTCTTACCTGTCCGGATTTGTTTTGTTTATAACAGGAGTGCTTGTTTCAAAGGAATTTATCATCCAAATTGCAGCCATACTTTTGTTGCTCGCGGCTACGCTTTACAATACTAACCTATGGAAAACGCTAATGCATAAACCAGTAACTCATGAATGAAATTACCAATGATAAAGCGAAATGCGAATTGGCTTTGGAAGCCTTAAAATCAGTAGAAGATCCTGAGATCGGGTTAAATGTGGTTGACCTTGGTTTGATTTATCAAATTGATTTTGATGATAATGAAAAGAAGATTTATTGCTCACATTCCCTTACCACACAGTTTTGCCCGATGGGTGAATCAATAAATTCAGGTATTTTAAATGCCCTTCAACAAACATTTAAAGAATACAATGTAGAAGTAAAAGTTACTTTTGATCCTCCCTGGAATTCACAAAAAATATCTGACGAAGGCAAAGATTTTTTAAACAGTTAAATCATGTTAAGCAATACTTGTAAAACCGCCATAAAAGCTGTCATTTATTTGTGTTCAAAATATGAAACACAACAAAATGCAGGCATAAAAGAGATAGCAGAATTTATCAATGGCAATGAACATACTATTGGTAAAATTTTACAAACACTTGTAAAGCAAAACATCATCAACAGCATGAAAGGCCCGTCAGGCGGGTTTTTCATCTCCAAACAACAACAAAAGCAACCGATCATAAATATCGTGGAAGCGATTGATGGCAAACAGGTTTTTAAAAGTTGCGGATTGGGTTTGAGCAAATGTTCAGCGTCTCACCCCTGCCCTATTCATGATGAATATAAAGAAGCGCGGGACATTGTTGAGAATTTGTGCCGTCAAAAAAAGGTAATTGATTTATGCGAACCGGTTAATAACGGCTTGGCGTATTTGATGGGCTAAAAAAATTTAAATTCAGTAAACAAATAAATTCCCGGTATTTTTATTTTATTTATGATTGACACCTATTTAAAAAATCTTGAAAAGAAAAGCATCGAATCAATAACGTGCTCCTGCCAGTAAGTCCAGTCATGCCCGCCGGCATATTCCTCATAATCATGCCTGATATTATTTTCCTTTAGCTTTTGATGCAGAACACGGTTGTTCTCAAGTAGCGGATCAGAATTTCCGCAATCAAAATAGAAGGCAGGAAGATCTTCTTTATATTTTAAAATAGTTTCCAATACATCTTCTTCTGTTTTATCTTCCTGAGAAAAATTATCTAAATTTTCTTCAACAAGCATTTTCATCTGAGCGATGTTCGTAATTGCAGAATGAGCAGCTACCGCTGTAAATGTATCATGGTATTTTACACCAATTTTAAACGCGCCAAAGCCTCCCATGGATAAGCCTCCGATACATACTTTCGATTGATCATCCACTTCGGGCATTACTTTTTTTATAGCTGCGGGCACATCCTCTGCAATCCACTTTTCAAAGTCAAGCTGGTTGTGTGGCAGATAAGCAGAACCATCGCCCCACAATCCATCTGAAGGCATGGCAATGGTTACAGGCGAAATCAGTTTTTTCCGGATCAGGTCAAGCGCTGAAATATGAACACCTCCGCTTAACGCCCAATTCCATGAACTTCCATATACCCCATGAAGCAATATTACCAATGGACACGAATTCATTTCTTCAATTCCAGGTGGAGAAAAAACACAAATATCACCACGCCCTTTTAAATTTTCACTCTTCACGGTAACATAACGCAAGAAATCATTTTCAAAGCGTGGGTTCGAAATTTCAATTGTTTTAAATTCTTTCATTATTTATTTTTAAAATGAGGACGAATAAATGCAACACATTTTAAAAACGAAGACATAGTATAAAGTTGAAGACATAGTATAAAGTTATTAAATAATAAAATGATTCCTATTCGTTTTCTTTCTTCTTAATATAAATTTAAAATTCAATAACCCCTTTTGCATTTTTGCCCTGCAACATATCATCGAAAGCCTTATCAAGTTGGGACAAACAATAGGTTTTAGTAATTAATTCTTCAAGTAAAAGATTCTTGCTTTCATAATGATCGATAATAGCCGGAAAATCAACATTGGGTTTGCATTTTCCATAAAGTGGGTTTATGTATTTTTTATCCCACTCAAATAAGTTCATATCAATGCTGATCTCTTCTTCTATTCCACTTACCTGGACAGCAGTTCCCGCATTTCTTATCATTGCAAGAGGAGCGGCGCCCAAAGCAGCAACTGCAGTGCATTCAAATGCATAATCCGCTCCGCGGCATTCTGTTAATTCCTTTACTTTTAAAGCAGCCTGCAATAAACCTTTATCCTTTCTGTCGGCAAGAATCGTGTGTGTAGCGCCAAGTTTTTTTGCCATTTTAAATCGATCTTCATTTATATCAATAGCAATAATGATTTTTGCTTCGCAAAGTTTGGCCGCCTGTATCACATTCAATCCGACGCCGCCTGCGCCTATTACTACAACGGTCGATCCGCGTTTCACTTTGGCCGCATTTACTACTGAACCATAACCCGTCATAACGCCACAGCCGATAATGCTGGCAGCAGCAAATGACATATTTTTAGAATGATTTTTTATAACCGCGCTCTTTTTTACCAGTGTATATTCTGAAAGAGTTCCGAGATTAAAGGAACGGTCAATATTTTCGCCTTTTAAAACCGTAGCACCGTAATGTGCATGTCCGCGATTATTCTTGCCGGTAACGGGTGAATTATTTTCACAAATATTCTGATGGCCATTCCTGCATTGATAACACCGACCACATGGTATTGCCCAATTTAAAATAACAGGATCGCCTACAGAAAAACCTTTTACATTTCTTCCCAATGCAGCAATTGTACCCGAACCTTCATGGCCAAGGATAATGGGCTTACCCCAATTAAGAGAATCATGATCGGTGTGACAAATTCCGGCTGCTTTTATTTTTACCAGGATTTCATCAAAGGAAGGGTCTTCAACTTCAACAAGCTCAATAGAAAAATGACCTTTACCATCGGTAACAGCCGCTTTACATTTTATCTTTTCCAATTTATTGCAGATTTTTTTAGTAAAAACATTTGGAGATTATCTTTTTACAACACCAATGGATTTAATTCAGAATCCGCAAATGTTCCCGGTTCTTTATTCATGAGCCATGTTTTTAAATCATTCTCCTGCCATTTATTTTTTGGGCGGGCGATCCTGGCCTTATCAGCAAAATAAATGATGGTAAAAACCTCGCGCATGGTATTGGATTTGTTTGAAGGAGCGTTATGAATGGCAAAACCGGTGTGCCAGCTGGCATCACCGGCTTTCATGGTTTTTGCACGGCTGATTTCAAAATTATTTTCTAGTACATATTTGTCAAATTCGCTTTCTGATTCATCCGATATTTCATAATTAAAAACGTTGCCTTTTTTTTGAGAGCCTGATGCAAAAGTCAACATTCCCATATCAACATCGATATCCACAAGAGGCATCCACATAGTAATGGTTTTGTCCGTATCAACGGGCCAATAGTATTGATCCTGGTGCCATGGCGTAGGCCCACCACCAGGTTCCTTGAACAGAGCCTGGTCGTGGTAAATACGGACATTTTCTACACCCAGAAGATCGGCAGCTACTTTTGCAAGCCGCTTTGACAGTACGATCTTTTTTACATTCTCATCATTTCTCCAAAGGTTCATGATTTGTAAAAAAGCTTTCCCGTAAGTGTCGCGATCTTCGATTTTTCTTTCTTCGGTATTGTATTTTAAAGCGGATTTTCTAATTACTGAATGATAAGCTGCTATTTCCACCGGCGACAACAATCCTTTCGTAATTGTATGGCCATTCTCACTAAATTCCTCAATTTGTTTCTGTGGAATTGTTACAAAATCGTCAAGCTCAGGCAACTTATTTTTTTTAGTTTCCATAGATTCAGATTTTAAACAAAGGAAGGCCTAAGATTTTATAATTAAAAGGCACAAATTGGTAAAATATTGGGATATATTATCCTAATTTTGTTTTTTTAATCAATCAACTACAAAATAAGCAATGTTAAAAGCTTCTTTTGAAATCATTACTGCTGCAAAAAGAGAATCTTTTGTAATCAAAAAATTTGATAAAAAAGGATTTGAAGCACCTTTTCATTTTCATCCCGAGATAGAATTAACTTTCATCACAGAAGGAAAAGGAAGGCGCTTTGTGGGAAACAACATGACCGGTTTTGAAAAATCGGACCTGGTGCTTATGGGGCCAAACCTCCCGCATTGCTGGAAACTATCTGATTCTAAAAAAGATAAAGCAGGCTCTATCGTTATCCAGTTTAATTATGGTTTCCTGGGCAAAGATTTTTTTGAATCGGCAGAAATGAATTCCATCCGCAAATTATTACAAAGAAGTGAGGCCGGAATTGAGTTTCAGGGAAATATAAACCAACTGGTGAAGGATCAAATGGAATCAGTGCTTGATGAAAAAAATCATTTTAAAAAGCTGATGCTGATGCTTGACATTTTAAACCGGCTTTCGGTTTCAAAAGAATATGTTTTACTAAATAAAAAGAATTCAGTTTTGGCGCAAACCGATGATAACCGCGTGCGTATCAATAAGGTTTTTGCCTACATCGTAGAAAATTTTCATGACGAAGTTTTTCTTAATAAAGCAGCAGCTATTATTGGAATGACACCCAATGCCTTTTGCAAATTTTTTAAGAAAATGACCAGGAAAACTTTTATGGAAACTGTAATTAATTACCGCATTAATTTTGCAACCCAACAATTAACCGAAACAGATAAAAGTATTGCCGACATTTGTTTTGAAAGCGGTTTCAGGGATATTTCCCATTTTTATAAAACCTTTTCTTCCCATATGCAAATAAGTCCGCTTAACTATAGAAAACTTTTTTTGCAGCACACGATGATCCATGAATAAACCTAACTATTTTATTGTGGATTTGCAGTAAACCAACAAATACAGCAGATTCCTGTTTTAGCTTTATTTTTCTTCGATAATTAATTGAGGCTCCTCATGAAGTTGCTTTTTTATTAAAGCAGGAACATGTTTGTGTTTGAACAGGATCATGAATAAAATAGCCACCACCAGCGCATATAAAGAAAATGAAATCCAGATGCCATGCCAGTCTTTACTGCTGTCAGTATTGGTAAAAAAACGGTCGATAACAATGCCGCTTATAGAACTTCCCAATACCGCACCTACGCCATTCGTCATCATCATAAAAAGCCCTTGTGCACTGGCTCTTATCGAAGGATTGCTTTGAGATTCCACAAAAAGAGAACCGGAGATATTGAAAAAGTCAAAGGCCATTCCATACACAATACAGGAGAGAATGATCATCCAAAGACCATCGCCGGGATTACCATACGCAAACAAACCGAAGCGAAGAAACCAGGCAAACATACTGATCAACATTACTTTTTTAATACCAAATCTTTTAAGAAAAAAAGGAATGGCAAGGATAAAAAGTGTTTCAGAAACCTGTGAGATGCTCATAATAATAGCTGGATATTTCACGGCAATTAAATCCTTGTACTTAGGAATATTTTCGAAATCATGAAGAAAGGTATCTCCATAAGCATTCGTCAATTGTAACGCAGCGCCCAGCAACATAGCAAACAGGAAAAACACAGCCATCTTCCTGCTCTTAAACAAGGCAAATGAATTTAACCCCAAAGCGTCTACCAAAGATTTTTTCTCCCGGCTTTGCAGCAATGGCGGGCATTTTGGCAAAGTAAAAGCGTACAAGCCGAGTAACAATGAAGCTGCGGACGCCACATAAAATTGTTGAGAAGTGGTTTCTATCTGCAACAAACTTACCACCCAAAGTGCTACGATAAACCCGACCGTTCCCCAAACTCTTATCGGCGGATAATACGTTACCACATCTTTATCCGCTCTTTTTAAAGCTGAATAAGCAACTGCAATAGATAAAGAAATAGTGGGCATGTAAAACATCATGTTCAACAACATTACCCAGAACATGGTGAGAGGATCATTGATTAGTGGAATAGTGAAAAGAACAATCGCTCCGCAGATTTGAAAAATGCCGTATAATTTTTCGGCGTTTACCCATCTATCAGCAATAATACCTGCAATGGAAGGCATAAATAAGGAGGCGATACCCATGGTTGAAAAAATAGCGCCGAATTGGGTACCAGACCAATGCTTGGTTTGAAACCAATAAGCTCCTATCGTGATGAGCCATGAACCCCAAATAAAGAATTGTAAAAAATTCATTACAATGAGCCTCAACTTAATATTGTTCATCTATTTTTAGTTTAAAGAATCAGAATTAAAAAAGCAAAGTGGAGCAAATAAAAATCAAATCTATCATTTTTTAAAATGGGCGTAAGCCTAAATTATTTGAAAGATAAGTGAATTAATAATTCTATTGTACCCCGTTTTGATTTCAACATAAAATCCTACTTTGCATACTTAAAATTTTCTGCTATTTTCACCTTAATTAATTTAAAATCTTCTCGTGTGTTGAAAAAAATTTTTTTAATAACCTTTGGATTATTTGTATTTATTTTCAACAGCTTTTCACAAAAAACAAAAAATCCGCAGCAGTTTTTAGGCCCGGGAAAACAAATCACACGATGTGCTACTGACCAAAGAGTACAAATGTTGTTCAAAGCATTTCCTGAGAAAAAATTATTGGCAGAACGGCTTTCCGCAATGGCTCCCAACAATGCTTTGCGTGCCCCAAAAAGGATGCAAAGCATCGTTTATCTTCCGGTTGTATTTCACATCGTGCTTCCCAATCCTTATTCAATAACCGATGCTGTGGTACAATCGCAGATTGATGCAATGAACAGGGATTTTTCAGGATTGAACCCTGATACCACCAATATTCCCGCTGCATTTGAAGCCGTGAGGGGACATTCTTTTATCCGTTTTGTTTTGGCAAAAAGAACGCCTTCCGGTGAACTAACCAATGGTATAGACAGGGTTGCAAGTAGCACAACTGCCAACCCGAACAATATTGTAGATTCAATAAAAAGAACTTCATTAGGAGGAGCCGACGCGTGGGATCCAAACTCTTATATTAATATTTGGGTGGGTAAGATTTCTGACGGAGGAGGTACTTTGGGATATACGCAAATTCCCGGAAGCGGAAGCCTTGCAGACGATGGTGTATTTTGTAATATTTTAGGATTTGGCGTCAGTTCATGCAACGTACCCACCTATAATAAAGGCCGAACAGTCGTTCATGAATTGGGACATTATTTTGGTCTCAATCATATTTGGGGTGATGATGAAACCTCTGCCAACACCTGCAGCGGTGATGATTTCAGGGCATTGACTGCCGACGGATCTACTTATACACTACCTGCAAGTTTGTACAACCCCCCGGGGAAAGGAAATACCGCGCAGGATATTGGCGATACTCCCAACCAAAGTGTAGCAACTACCAATTGCCCTTCAACCATTACTTCCGACTCCTGCACGTCTACACCTCCCGGAAAAATGTATGAAGATTATATGGATTACACAGAGGATGATTGCTATAGCATGTTTACCAAAAAACAAGTAGAAAGAATGGAATACGTTCTTAATACTTACCGGGGCGCCCTGATAACCTCTGCCGGGGGAACATTGCCATCAAACCCAATAACGACAGATGCTTCACCTGTTGAATCCATAAATCCGGGTGGATTTGAAACCTCAGGATGCAATTCAATTTATTACCCCAATACTTTAAGTTGCACGGGAAATTTTGTACCCAAAGTGCTGATAAAAAATAATGGCCTTAATACAATAACTTCAATAACTGTAGGATATGTGATCAACAATGGTTCTGCTGTTACCGTTTCGATTAATACCAACCTTGGTACAGGTGCTACACAAATGGTTACTTTTCCATCCACGACAGTTGTAAACGGAAATAATGTTTTTAAATTTTTTACTAAAAACGTAAATGGAAATACAGCTGACCAGGTGCCTTCAAATGATACTATAACAGCCAATTTGATGATCCCTAATCCCGTAGCTTTACCAATTTTGGAAGGTTTTGAAAACAGTACTTTCCCGCCAACAGGTTGGTCAATCATTAACCCGGGCAATGATGTAACCTGGCAAAGAGCTAATGTCGGATATAATAGCGCTCATTCAATATTTATAGATAATTATGGCAATAATTCAGTAGGAGAAGTAGATGAAATAAAAACACCAAAGATCAATTTGTCCACTACTGATCCTGTGGTAATCAGTTTTGACCTGGCGCATAAAAATTATCCGGATCCAAGCTATAATGACAGTTTGCAGGTTTTGGTGTCATCAGATTGTGGCGCTACTTACAAAACTTATTTCAATAAGGCAGGTGCAGCACTTGCCACTGCCGGCTCTTTAAGTACTGCTTATACTAATCCGGTAACATCTGACTGGAAAAATCAAAAAATAGTAGTCGATGGTTCCTCGTTATCCTCAGGAAGTATTATAGTAATGTTTAAAAACACCAGCGATTACGGAAATAATATATTTATTGACAACATTAATATTAAGCAGGAAACCTCAAGAGATTTAACTGTTACCGCTGTAAATCCTCCTTCAACCACAGAATGTACAGACCCGGTTATCCCGGTTGCTACTGTAAAAAATGCAGGATATTCCACTATTACGGCTTTTACCATCTCCTATGCAATAGATAATGGAACAGTAGCACAGACTACAGTTACAGGAATTACACTTCCTGCTGATTCAACTATTAAAGTGCCTTTGAATATCTTCACTCCTGCTATCGGCAATCACAAGATTACTGTATTTACTTCAGCACCTGTTTCCTCTTCAGGTACAGGAGATCAATCGCCTTTAAATGATACACTCAACAAGACCTTTTTTGTAACAGGCAACGTAACCCTTCCTGTTTCCCAGGGTTTTGAAGATCCAACATTTCCGCCAACAAACTGGTCGGTAGAAAATCCGGATGGAGACATTACATGGCAAAGAACTACAGCAGCGGCTAAATCCGGAACTGCATCTATGGTGATCAATAATTACAACTCAATTTCCACCGGCACTACCGATAAATTTGTATCACCTGTAATTACAGAAACCTCCGCCTTCGATTCTCTGTATATTTCTTTTGATTATGCTTATGACGCAGGTAATTCCTCCTCTTTATCTGATACGCTTGAATTGCAAATAACAACAGATTGTGGCCAGACGTTTACAACTGTATGGGAAAAATATGGAACCGATTTACAAACCATAACCGGGTATACACCGGCATTTGTTCCATTAGCAAATGCGTGGAAAAATATAAGCCTTAATCTATTCAGTTATGTTGGTGCAAATAATTTCCAGGCTTATTTTGTTTTTAAGGGAAACCATCAAAATAATCTCTATATCGATAATATCAACCTCTATGGAATTACAGTGCCAGCAAGATTAAAACGGCAAGGGTATTTGATTTATCCCAATCCGTTCCATCAACAGTTTATCATCAGGAATTACCAGGTTCCGGTTACACTGCAATCAGCACATATTTACAATTCTTTAGGGCAGTTGGTCTGGGCAAAAGACTATAACGGAAAAGCTTACACGCTTATGAATGTTGATTTTAGCGGACCTCCTCCGGGCGTATATTTTTTAAAATTGCAATACACAGATAAAACAGTGGTGCAGAAGATTGTTAAACAATAAATATTTTTTAGTTTGAGAAAAAAGGAAAATAAAAATCTCCATTATTTGCTCGTTTACTGTTGCGTCTGATTCTTATCATAATTATTCATTCTAAGTTCATTATTTGTAATTTTGCCTGATGGAAAACATAAATAGAGAAGAAGAATTATCAGGATTAATCAATGCTTTACCACAAGGAAAATTTTTCAGTAAAATAGCTGAAAAAGTAGCAGCAGATGAAAGGATAACAGATGAAGAAGGACTTTTTCTTTTTGAGAAAGCAAGTCTCGGCATAAGTGCCACATTAGCCAATTACATCAGGGAAAAAAAACACGGCGACAAAACGTATTTCAACAGAAATTTTCATATTGAGCCAACGAACGTTTGTGTTTTCGCGTGCAAATTTTGCTCCTACTCACGTTTATATGCACATCGTGACGAAGGATGGGTGCTGAGCAAAGAAGATATGATGAATATCGTAAAAAGCTACGATGGAAAACCAGTAACAGAAGTTCATATTGTAGGTGGTGTTCATCCAAAAATGGACCTTACTTTCTTTTGCGATTTTATTTCAGAAATTAAAGCACACAGACCTGATCTTCACATAAAAGGATTTACTGCAGTAGAGTTGGATTATATGTTCAGAAAAGCCAAACTTACTGTAAAGGAAGGAATGAAAAAATTGAATGAAGCAGGTTTACAATCCCTGCCAGGCGGAGGCGCAGAAATATTCGATGAAGCAATCCGAAGCAAAATTTGCCACGATAAAGTAGATGCAGAAGGTTGGTTAAAAATTCATGAAGAAGCTCATCTTCTCGGAATGCATACCAACGCTACGATGCTTTACGGACACATTGAAAATTACAGCCATCGTATTGACCACATGAGCAGGTTAAGAAATTTACAAGATAAAACAGGGGGATTCAACACATTCATTCCATTAAAATTCCGAAACCAGAATAACGATATGAGCAACGTGCCAGAATCTTCCATTATAGAAGATATGAAAATGTATGCAGTTGCACGGATCTATATGGACAATTTCCCTCATCTAAAAGCTTATTGGCCAATGCTCGGAAGGCAAAATGCCCAACTTTCTTTATCTTTCGGCGTAGATGATATTGACGGCACCATTGATGATTCTACAAAAATTTATTCAATGGCCGGCAGTGAAGAACAGAACCCGGCAATGACTACTGAGGAATTGGTGACACTGATATCACAAGCAGGCCGTGTGGCGGTAGAAAGAGATACTTTATACAATGAAGTAAAAAGTTTTGCTTCCAAAAATGATTCAGAATTTGATGTTACACTTAATTAATATCTGCAGCAAAGCTTAATCATATCAGCAATAATTACCAATGGGAAAAAATATTTTGAGAAAGGCCTTTTTTGTTTTGTCTCCTTTTTTGTTTTCACTTTTTGCGATTTTATTTCAGAAATTAAAGCACACAGACCTTCTTCCCACAATCACCTTGAAAATATTTTTATCAGTACCGGAAGTGAATCCAAATCCGTAGCCCGCATTGAAT
>DAHXOZ010000091.1:0-1221 GCA_027364635.1 bacterium
TGAAAAAGGTAAGCCCGCCCCTGAAAAAATAGTAACATTGATTTCTAATTCGGTTTTTCAATCTGATACAACCAATAGTGAAGGTCGTTTTAGTTTTCCATTAGATTATTATGCAGATAGTACCCAGTTTGGTTTAAGGGTAACTAATCTTAAGGGGCGGCCCGACAAAGGCAAGATAGTTTTGGATACTATTGTCTTTCCAAAGGTAAAGACACCCGCTTCATTAAAAGAATTAGCAACTTTTGATAGCAGAAAAATAAGAAAATACCTTGATACGTACTATCCTTCGAGCCAACAAAATGAAAATGAGGAATTTAACCGAATTTCATTTAAAACTCCGACAACATCGCCTCTATATACAAAAGATCAGAAACTGGAGAATTATATTATATCAAAACGGGTAAGCTTAAATTCGGTAATTCTTACATCCAAAGACCTGAGCGATAAAACCAGCGTAGGAAATGCTATATTAGGGATTGGGGGCCTTCACTTGCTAAACGGATATCTTGTTATTAATGGGTTGACACAAATGGCTGCACCGAACTCAGGCTCAGAACCGATGATTTTAGTAAACGGTACAGAAGTTAAACCGTCATCAGTTGGTGATATGGTGGAAACGAGCCCTGATATAGCTTATTTAAATACTTTTAATCCAAACAATATTGATTTTATCGAAGTTTTAAAAGGAGGGGATGGTGCACGTTATGGCATAAGAGGTGGAAATGGTGTTATATTAGTGACCACACGCAATATTCCACCCGATGATAAGACTTCTAAACAACAAGATAACCTGGAGACATTTTATGCAACCGGTATTTCAAAACCAGTATTGTTCCCAATAACTACTTACCCAGAAGACGATACAAAGCCTTCAACATTTATTGAAGCCCCCCCAACTTTGTTCTGGAGCGGCAATTATTATATTGATAAAACAAATAGTTCATTAACTTTTTATACCAGTGATGTTCCGGGAACTTATAAAATAACTGTTACCGGAATTACTATTCATGGCGATATTATTGATAAAACCATCTCCATTCAAACTAAATAAAAAGCTTGCAAGGTTATTTTATTGATATGGACAACAACACCTTTGGAATGTTTGAAGTGGACGAAAATGCTGCATAAGTATAAGAAAATATAGGAAGAAATTATTAGATGCAATCCACAAAACACTTCTCTTTATCCATCCTTTAATCAAAGCCAAAAGAAGAATCTTAA
>DAHXOZ010000091.1:1319-12505 GCA_027364635.1 bacterium
AGGAAGAAATTATTAGATGCAATCCACAAAACACTTCTCTTTATCCATCCTTTAATCAAAGCCAAAAGAAGAATCTTAATTATTTGTTTTTTTGCTATAAAAGCAGCTAATGAAAATGGTTGCCTGTTATTTAAAACAGCAGTCATTCGATGAAATCTTATACTTTTTGTTGGCCGGAAATAATTACATTAGCACCGATATTTCAAAAATCAAATCTGTTATGATTAAAAAAATCTTCTTGCCGGCATTTTTCTTTTTGTCAGGTGCTACAACCTCTTTTTCACAACATTTAATTCCTTTCCGGGATAAGCATATTTCTTATGAAGGAAGAATTGCTTATACACCCAATGCGGCTGAATTGATGTGGCCGGGGACTTCAGTAACGATCAATTTTAAAGGAACGGGAATTAGTGGTGAATTTAAAGACCAGGATACTTCCAATTATTACAATGTTATCATTGACCACGATAGCATTCGTGTAATACAGTTTGATACTTTAAAACGCATAGTAGCGCTTGCTTCCGGGCTTCCGTATGGTAAACATTCTTTACAATTGTTCAAACGTACAGAATGGGACAAAGGTAAAACCTGGTTTTATGGATTTGAAACCAATGTAAAAACAAAGCTGCTTAAACCTGAAAAGCTTCCGAAAAGAAAGATTGAATTTTTTGGAAATTCGATTACCTGCGGCTATGCTGTATATGATAAAGAAAAAGATTTTCCATTCGGATATTATGAAAATAATTATGATGCTTATGCTGCTATTACTGCCCGATATTTTAATGCCCAATATCATTGCACGGCAAAAAGCGGGATTGGGATAATGGTGAGTTGGTTTCCACTGATTATGCCTGAAATGTATGACCGGCTTGATCCTACGGATTCTACCAGTAAATGGGATTTTTCAAAATTTACCCCTGATGTGGTAGTGATTAATTTATTTCAAAATGATTCCTGGATTATAACTATGCCACAAAATGAGCAATTTAAAAAAAGGTTTGGAACCGAGCCTCCGGATGAAACACAGATAGTAAATGCTTATAAAAAGTTTGTTGAAACGATTCGCTCCACCTACCCAAAAGCACAGATCATATGCATGTTGGGAAACATGGATATTACCAAAAAAGGTTCGCCATGGCCCGGTTATGTTGAAAAAGCGGTAGCTGAGATGAATGACCCAAAAATATTTACGTATATCGCTCCTTATAAAAATACGCCCGGGCACCCAAAAGTAAACGAGCAAAAAATACTTGCCGATGGGTTGATTCATTTTATGAATCAGCACATTAAATGGTAAGTAAGCGTACTTGTTGTAGTGACTTTCCAGTAAACAAATAAAAAATTATAATTCCTGTTTTGTGTTATAACAGGAATGCATAAACGTAGTTGGTATAAAAAATCTATAAAGGAGTAATGGTCGGGTCGGGTAATTTTTGAGCCTCTTCCTGGCTTGCGTATTCATCAATCGGATCGGGCAATATTTTTACCACAGATTTTTGAAGAGAAATGACAGAAGATGCGGAATAAAGTCCAATACCTTCTCCTGAAAAAGTGTAGTCGATTAAAGAAAGCTTTACTTCTTTATCAATAGAAAGTTCAATATAATTACCATAATGGACCAACCTGAAGTAAAAGGTGTTTTCTTCATTCATTTTAAAAACGCCGACCTGCAGTTCGTTAAAAATAAAATTCTGACGCACATTCAATGGATTAAAACCCCACGCCCTTATTTGTAACAATCCATTTTGCACATCAAATGAAATAAAATAGCCATTCCCCTCAGAATCAACATCACTTACCAACCCTAATTTTCCCATCCCTTCTACGGTTAGAAGGCCTTCCCAGATAAAACTGCCGGAAGGCTTTTTAAATGCAAATATTTCATACCCACTTCTTGACGAGCAGGTCCATTTATCAACTTCAATAGCAGAGGTGGCAGTCGGGTTGGAAAGCAAATGCCTTACTTCTCCAAATTCAGTCTGAGGAACGGTTTTGGTTACCTGCAGATCCCAGCGGTAATAGCTTTTTATAATAAGCCTTCCGGTTTCATCTGTATCCAATTCTTTAGGTGGAGGAAGGACACGAAGGCCATCAATTTTACCATAAGCATAGAAAAAATTATACAATAGCAAGTGATCTCCATCGTTTACCACACGTGCTGCATAATTTCCCCTTGGTAGTAAAACATCTGCATGAAAGGAATGGTATTCACCAAAAAATTCTGAACAAAACCAATAGCGTATTTTAATATCTTCCCTGATGGAGCCAATAATATAAAAGCGGCCTTTAAGTTCAAATAAGCAGGGGCATTCAATATCATCATACACCATTGGGTAGAGCAGGGGAGGCATCAATTCAATAACATCATTCGTTATTTTAACCATACCCACACATCCGCGCCGCGATACAGGGCCGCTAATGCTGCGGGCGCAAAGAAGCAAATACACTTCGCCGTTATAACTAAAACGATATGGGTCACGAAAGCTTAACCATTTGCGGGGATTGTTTTCTTCTGACTCATAAAAAATCCCTTTGGGTGCAATCGGAAAAATATTTTTTTTATTTTTTTTCCAATCGATGAGGTTATCAGATTGAGCAAATCCGATTTTCGAAATCACACCACGATCTTTTCTTTGAAGGCCGGTATAATACATTTCAAACTTCCCATTTACCTCAACAACATCCATCGTCCAAATCATATCGTCATCCCACTCTCCGGGATTGCCCACAAATAAAGCGTTTTTTACTCTTTTCCATGAAATGCCATCTGTAGAAACCGCATGTGCAATATAATCGTGATTAGGAATGATAAGGTGAAATAAATGATAAACACCGTCGTGAATGATAACTGTTATGTCGCCGATTTCCCAGTCACTAAAACCTGATCCTGAATACATAATATATAAAGCTGTTTGATTAAAGCTAAAAAAAATCTTGTTATTGCCATTTTAATTTCATACTATTTCAACAAGCAATAACTCTTAAAAAGCTATGAATATAAAGCAAAATAATTATTGCATTACTATTCAAATAATGGTTAATTAATCAAATTATTTTGATTTGGTTAATTTTACGGATATCAGATACTGTGAATAACGAAACTATGAATGGATATTATATACAACTATTTAGCCCGCACGGGCTTATCAGGTTTAAAGATCCTGAGATTGGACGGGATAAAGATACAGGTGGCCAGGTAAAATACATTCTCGAGTTACTTCAATATCTATCAGAGCAGCCAAAGGTTCGTAAAGTAGATCTTTTTACAAGAAGGATCATAGATAAAAGAGTTTCTTCTTCTTATGAAAAAGAAATAGAAACGGTAAATGAAAAGGCCCGTATCATAAGGGTTAGTTGTGGAGGAAATTCATACCGGCCTAAAGAATCTTTATGGGACTATCTTGATGAATTTATTGATAAGACAATCCTGTTTATTGAAAAAGAAGATGATTTTCCTGATGTGGCGCATGGGCACTATGCAGATGGAAATTATCTTGCAGGCCAGATAAGTGAAGTGTTTGGGATTCCTTTCATAGCAACGGGGCATTCACTTGGTCGTAACAAAAAAAATATTTTGTTGCAGGAAGGAATGAAGCCCGAAAAAATCAATGAGAAGTTTAATATGGATCGCCGGATTGCTGCGGAAGAAGATGCGATCAAAAACGCTGATGTAATCATTGTAAGCACCCAACATGAAATAGAAACACAATACAGTTTGTACAACACTGAGAAGGGCGGCAAATTTGAAGTAATTCCTCCCGGGGTAAATGCTGATCTGTTTTATCCATTTTATCGCTTTGATATGCCGGGCTTTCAAATGACTATTCCGCAAGAGCAGGCCCTGTACCGCGTTAATTCGGATATTGAACGGTTTCTTTTTAATCCTCAAAAGCCTTTGATTCTTTCTATCGGACGGGCAGATAAGCGAAAAAATTTTGAAAGAATCATACAATCTTACGGTCAGGATCCGGAATTGCAGGCAATGGCAAACCTTGCCATATTTGCAGGAGTAAGGAAAGATATTACACAAATGCCCGCTGATGAGCAGGATACACTTACTAACTTGTTATTGTTGCTCGATAAATATGATCTGTATGGCAAAATGGCCATCCCGAAAAAAAATGATCCTAAACTGGAAGTGCCGGAAATTTACCGAATTGCAGCACGAACAAAAGGCGTATTTGTAAATGCAACGCCCGGAGAAAATTTTGGGTTAACGATCATTGAAGCGGCTGCATGCGGACTGCCTGTTGTAGCTTCTCCGACAGGAGGCCCGAAAGAAATACTGGAACATTGCAAAAACGGATTGCTGGTAGATGTGGAAGATCCGGCTGCAATAGCGGAAGCACTTAAAAAAATAATTGCTGACCATGCTTTATGGGAAAAATACTCTGCTAATGGAATTATTGCAACTAATAAATTATATTCCTGGACAGCGCATGCAAACCGTTATGTTGAGATTGTTGATGAACTATTTAAACCCCAGGAAGCTGCGGAAGCAAATTATATGCAAAAAACGGCTTATGGCAAAAAGTTGGTTAAGGCAGATTTGTTTATCATCTCCGATCTTGATGGAACTCTTGTGGATGAAGATAAAACCGAGGGTCTTTTGGAACTTAAAAATTGGATCAACGAACATAAAGAGAAAGTTGTTTTTGGTATTGCAAGCGGAAGAAACAGGCAAATAACCCAGGAAGCTTTGTCAAAATACGACCTTCCAAATCCTGACATACTTATTTGTTCAGCAGGTTCAGAAATTTATTATACGGATAAATTCATCCAGGATAATGGTTTTGAAAGCCATATTGATCACCACTGGAAGAGACAGGAACTGGAAAATGCCTTGTCAAAATTCCCGGGTATTCGTTTGCAGGAACCGGGTGCTCAGTGGCGTTTTAAATTAAGCTATTATGTAGATAAAGATTTTACTGAAGATGATCTTGCCAATTTATACAAGTTTTTAGATGATCATAAGCTAAGAGCGAAAGTTTTACTTACAGAAAATTTGTTCCTTGATTTTCTGCCCTTCAGGGCCAGCAAAGGAAGCGCTGTCAGGTACCTGAGTTATAAGTGGAAGTTGCCACTTCAGCATTTTATTACAGCGGGTAATAGCGGCAATGATATTGATATGTTGAAAGGAAAAGCCAGGGGAATTGTCGTATCCAATTACAGTCCTGAACTTGAGCCTTTGAAGAAGAATAAACTTATCTACTTCAGTAAAGAACCTCTTTCCAAAGGAGTATTGGACGGCATAAAATACCATATTTCATCCATGGGCGTAAACGCTTTTTTATCATAAAAGGAACAGAATAAGAATCATCGTTATTTCCTGATTTACTGCTGCACCGGTTCTTCCAATAAAAAAAATCTACTTTTGCAGATGCGATTGTTCAAAGGAATGTTTTATTCTAATGCAGAGCCATTTCAGCCTGTCGCTTCTTTAAAAAAATAATGTATGTCAGTCAATAAAGAAGTAAAAAGAATAACTACCAACACACTGCAAAAAATGAAGGAAGCCGGTGAGAAAATAGCTATGATCACTGCTTATGATTTTTCCTTTGCCAGAATATTTGATGCCGCAGGCATTGATATAATTTTAGTAGGAGACAGTGCAAGTAATGTTATGGCAGGACATGAAACCACTTTACCTATTACGCTTGACCAGATGATTTATCATGCTTCATCGGTAGTTCGTGGTTGTAGCCGCGCTTTAATTATTGTGGATCTTCCTTTTGGCAGTTACCAGGGCAACAGCCGTGAGGCACTAAGTTCTACTATAAGAATAATGAAAGAAACAGGTGCTCACGCAATAAAACTGGAAGGCGGCGAAGAAATAATTGAGTCAGTAAAAAGAATTGTAGGCGCGGGCATACCAGTTATGGGGCATCTTGGCTTAACACCACAATCGATCTACAAATTTGGCACGTATACGGTTAGAGCAAAAGAAGAAGAGGAAGCCGATAAATTAAAACGTGATGCCCTGCTTTTGCAGGAAGCGGGCTGCTTTGGAATTGTTCTTGAAAAGATACCCGCTTCATTGGCAAAAGAAGTTTCAGAAAATCTTTCCATTCCCACCATTGGTATCGGCGCAGGAAATGGTTGCGATGGACAGGTGCTGGTAATGCATGATATGCTGGGCATTAATACAGAATTTAAACCGCGGTTTCTCAGAACTTATCTAAATCTTCATGAACAGGTTACTAATGCGGTTCAACATTATATTGATGATGTAAAAAGTAAGGATTTCCCGAATGATAAAGAACAATATTAGGAAGAGGATAGAATAGTTTAGAGGGTTAATTGGGTTTAGAGAGTTTAGAATAGTTTAGAATAGTTTAGGGAGTTTTGAATGAAACTTTTTACAGTAAACGAACCAAAAAGGAAGATTTTTATTTTCTTCAAATCAAATACTTTTTTTAAAAAATAATTATGCAAAATTTTCTCAAAGAATTAAAAATTTCAGAATTAAATAAAGGTGTTTCTACAGGAACGAAATGGTTATCAGCCTCCGGAGAAAAAATTATTTCCTCCTCCCCGGTTGATGGAAAGCCAATTGCCTCTGTAAATTCATGCGACAAAAGAAGTTTTGATTATGTAGTGGAAACCGCCCAAAATGCTTTTTTGGAATGGCGAAAATGGCCTGTGCCAAAACGAGGTGAAATCATCAGGCAAATTGGAAATGAACTCAGAAAAAATAAAGCCAACCTGGGGAAATTAGTGAGTTTTGAAATGGGAAAAAGCCTGCAGGAAGGAATGGGCGAAGTACAGGAAATGATTGATATTGCTGATTTTTCGCTCGGACTTTCGCGGCAGTTATATGGATTAACGATGCATAGTGAGAGGCCTGGCCACCGGATGTATGAGCAATATCATCCGTTGGGAATTGTAGGAATTATTTCTGCCTTTAATTTCCCGGTTGCCGTATGGAGCTGGAACAGTCTTATCGCAATGGTTTGCGGTGATGTGTGCATCTGGAAACCTTCTGAAAAAACACCACTTTGTGGCATTGCGTGCCAGCAAATTATATCTAAGGTTTTTAAAGAAAACAAAGTTCCTGAAGGAGTTTGCAATTTAATTACCGGCGGCCGTGAAATCGGCGAATGGCTTTGCTCTGATACTAACGTAGCGCTAATCTCAGCAACCGGTTCTACCAGGATGGGGAAAGCAGTAAGTGCCACCGTTGGTGCCAGGCTTGGAAAAAGTTTACTTGAATTAGGAGGCAACAATGCCATTATTATTTCAAAAGAAGCAGACCTCAATATTGCATTGGTCGGTTGTTTATTTGGAGCCGTAGGAACCGCAGGCCAAAGATGTACTTCTACACGTCGCCTGATCATTCATGAAGAAATTTATGATACTTTCAAAAAGAAACTCGTAAATGCTTATAAACAATTAAAAATCGGCGATCCTTTGAAAGAAGAAAACCATGTCGGGCCTTTAATAGACAAAGACGCGGTACAGAATTACCTCAATGCAATTGACCAGATAAAAAAACAGGGTGGAAAAATGGCAGTAGCAGGCGGAACGCTTTCAGGCAAAGGTTTTGAAAGTGGCTGTTATGTAAAACCTTGTATCGCTGAAGTTACCAACGACATGGAAATTGTGCAGCATGAAACTTTTGCCCCGATCTTGTATTTAATAAAATATAAAACTTTAGAAGAAGCGATTGCCCTTCAGAACGGTGTACCGCAGGGATTATCAAGTGCTATTTTCACATTAAATCTTCGCGAAGCAGAAGTTTTTCTCTCTAATGGAGGAAGCGATTGCGGAATAGCGAATGTAAATATCGGAACATCCGGCGCCGAAATAGGCGGCGCTTTTGGTGGTGAAAAAGAAACCGGCGGCGGAAGAGAAAGCGGAAGCGATGCATGGAAAGTGTATATGCGCAGGCAAACCAACACTATTAATTATTCTGATACGCTTCCTTTAGCGCAGGGAATAAAATTTACAGTTTAACCTATCTTATAGAAGATTGATAAATATTATTTAATAATTTTAAATGGTAAAGGATCTTACAATAAATTTGAAATCTTTGTATTTCTAAAAATTAAATAAAATAAAATGACAAACAGGAGTAAACGGATTTTTTTAGGAATGGCCTTGATGGTGTCTTTGCCACTGTTTAGTATTGCGCAATCAGATACCAGTGCTACAACAGTTCAAAAAGTTGCACCGAATAACTGGTATCAGCTTGACCGCTCAACAACAGGATATTATGGAATCAGCCTTGATAAGGCTTATGATTTTTTAAAGGGTAAACAAAGCCACCAGGTGCTTGTAGGAGTAATAGACAGTGGCGTTGACACTTTGCAACCTGATTTGAAATCAATCCTGTGGCACAATCCGGGAGAAATTCCCGGAAATGGAATTGATGACGATCATAATGGTTATGTTGATGATGTGTATGGATGGAATTTTATTGGTGGAAAAGACGGGCGCAATGTGCACCAGGATTCTTATGAAGCTGCGCGAGTTTACTGGAAACTGAAAGATAAATATGACAGCGCAGATATTGATACTACCACAATGGATGCAGCTCAAAAAACAGAATATGTGACTTACCTGAGAGCCAAAAACGATGTAACACAAGGTGTAAATCCTGCAGAGTTGATGCAAATGCAAAGAATTTTACCCATACTTGAAAAAGGAGATTCTGTAATTCGTAAAGATTTAGGCAAAACAGAATTTACGGGTAATGATGTAAAAGGTTATACTTCTGATGATCCTGATGCAAAAATTGCCGCAGCCATTTATTTGAATATGGCTAAGGCTAATAAAAATTATGATATTTCAAATACCGATATCCTGGAATATTTAAGAGGGCAAGTACGCAAAGGAGAATCGGCTTCTACTCCGCCAGAAGATTTTAGAGATGAAATTGTAAAAGACAACCCGAATGATATCAATGACCGATATTATGGAAACAATGACGTAATGGCCGGAACACCTTCACATGGTACCCACGTAACCGGGATTATTGCTGCAGAAAGAGATAATGGCATAGGAATGAATGGTATCGCTAATAATGTAAAAGTAATGATGGTTCGTGCAGTTCCGGATGGGGATGAGCATGATAAAGATATTGCCAACGCCATTCGTTACGCAGTAAATAATGGCGCAGAAGTCATCAGTATGAGTTTTGGAAAACCCTTTTCACCTCAAAAAAACTGGGTGGATGATGCCGTAAAATATGCTCAAAGTAAAGGAGTACTTCTTGTACATGCTGCAGGAAATGATGCCGAAAATATTGATAGTGCTCAAAATTTCCCCAATCCAGTTTACCAGGATGGTTCAGGTGTTGCGCCGGACTTTATTACAGTTGGTGCAAGTGGCGATTCAACCAATGGAGGTTTTACCGCAAGCTTTAGTAATTATGGCAAGAAATCTGTTGATCTTTTTGCCCCCGGCGTAAATATTTATTCCACTTTACCCAATGATAAATTCGGTGATTTTTCCGGCACCAGTATGGCAACACCAGTTGTTGCAGGGGTAGCAGCTTTGATCCTTGAATATTATCCTGACCTAAGCGCAGAGCAGGTAAAATATGTAATTGACAATTCAGTTACTCCTATTACACAAAAAGTAAAATTACCCGGAACAGAAGACAGCGTGAGTCTTGCTGATATTTCTATAACAGGCGGCGAGCTTAATGCCTATAATGCTTTAAAACTAGCGTCAACATTGAAAGGAGAAAGAAAAAAGACTGATAATGGTTACATCATGATGAAAGATAATGATGACCACCACGAAAAGCATCATCATAAAAGAAAGAAAAAAAGAGCGTAAGGACTTACTAATAAATTGGTAAAAAACCGGCAATCATTGTCGGTTTTTTATTTTAATTTTTTTTTGAAACAGTAAACAAACAAATAACCAGGAATTTTATTTTCAGCTATAAAAAAGCCGGCGATTAATAGTAGTATTTTTGTTATCAATAAAAAAATAAAGTATGACTGAAAAAGTATCAACAGGTATTTATCCTCCTTATTTTAATACTTATGTTTCATTGGTTGAGAATGAAGAAATGAATTCATTATTGAGAAAAGAGGCGGAAGAAGCGGAACACTTATTTTCTTCAATTCCCGACGAAAAATGGTTATATAAGTATAAAGCAAACAAATGGACTGTAAAAGAAGTTTTGCAACATATTACAGACACAGAAAGGGTTTTCAACTTTCGGGCATTGGCATTTTCAAGAAGAGATCCCAATACCTTTCCCTCTTTCAATGAAAACGAATACACGAAAAATTCAAACGCAAATAACAGAAATCCGAAAGATTTGTTAGCAGAATTTTTGGCTGTAAGAAAATCTACCCAACTTCTGTTTCATGGTTTTTCAGATGAACAATTAAATGCAATAGGAAAAGCAAGTTCAAATGAAATGAGCGTGAAGGGAATTGGCTATATCATATCCGGCCATTTTGCACATCATGTAAAAATTCTTAAAGAAAGATACCTTTGATTGGTATCTGCAGTTTTCTCTATTCATTATCGAAATTTCAACATGAAAATATTTTCAGTAAACCAAATAAAAAAATGGGATTCTTTTACGATCCATCATGAACCGATAAAATCGATAGATCTGATGGAAAGAGCTGCTACCGCCTGCTTTGACTGGATCATTCAAAATTTTGATGATGAATATCACTTTAAAATATTCTGCGGAAGAGGTAATAATGGAGGTGATGGACTTGCAATAGCAAGGCTTTTAAAAAGCATAAAATACAAAGTTTCAGTGTTTATACCTTTTGCTGAAACCTCTGGTTCTGATGATTTTGAAACCAATCTTAATAAATTAAAAAAAACTTCTGCTAATATTTTCTATTTAAAAGATAAACGATCCTTTCCCGAACTTTCAGACCAGGATGCAATAATTGATGCATTATTTGGCACCGGTTTAAATAAACCCGCAGCAGGATTATATGCTGATTTAATCGATTTTATTAATTCAGCCAGTTCAAAAATTATTTCTATCGATGTTCCAAGCGGGTTATATATTGATAAAAGCAGTAAAGGTGAAGACAGAGCAATTATAAAAGCAAATTATACCCTTACTTTTCAAAATCAAAAACAAGCTTTCCTGCTGCCGGAAAATGAATCTTTTACCGGCCAGGTATTTCTTCTGGATATTGGCCTTTCCAAAGAATATGAAGAAAAAGAAGAATCTCAATTTGAATACATTGATG
>DAHXOZ010000092.1 GCA_027364635.1 bacterium
TGCATAACTATCAGAAAATTGAAAAGCAGTGCTTACATATATAACTTAAAAATTATGTTTTAGTACTGAATAGTTACCAAAATACTTTATTTTTAAAATCTGCAATTGCCTCCTTTTGCTTTATTTTTCAATGAATACTTTTTACTAAAAAGGGTTGGAGCGCATTAAATATCAATTAGGAATCCGATTATACCAGTGATAGTTTTAGTTAACGATTTTATTTAAGCTAAAACTTTTTCCAATGCACGTCGATCCTCTTATCTATCATGCTGTACATGCAATGGCAATACTGATTATTGCAGAAAGTCTGTTTATGATCAAAGAACATGATTTTGATATGAAAGATGTTCTTTCCAGCCTGTGCATTATGCTTGGCCGTGTCCCTATTGCTGCATTAACAAACGGGCTTACCTTATATATATATACTATTCTGTTTTATCACCGGTTTTATACCGATTAAGGGCATCCAGCACCAAAACAAAAAGTTGCCGGTAAACTCTGCTGTCCACGGCACACGAATCCCGGCAGCGAACGTAAATTTTTCAGAAGAATGATGCACCTGGTGCGAAGCCCATAAGATTCTTACAGTGTGGCTCGCGCGATGAAACCAATAGAAGGTGAAATCATCGGCAATAAAACATATTAGCCACGGTAAAAGAAAAAATTGAGGTATATCAAAAAACCGGAAATAATCCTGTACATGAAATCGGCAAGTGTGTTATATCAATTTTGGATGCATACCGAGGCAATTATCAAATTGCCTAAGTGGTTCGAAGCTGTTTTTAACACTCCATCACATCATCGTGTTCATCATGGAAGTGATGTAGAATATTTGGATAAGAATAACGGCGGCACATTGATTATCTGGGATAAATTATTTGGCACTTTCCAGGAAGAGACATTTAAACCAAACTATGGCTTGGCAGATCATTTCAGATCTTTTAATCCGTTTGCAATTGTGTTTCATGAGTGGAAAAATAAAGTATTTTGGATTAGATTTTTTTGCGATATTTACTAAACCTGATGCTGCACACACTCAAAGTTTACTAAAAATTATTTATGAAAACGGAGGGTGCACAATTACAATTTTTTAAACACATTAAAAGCATTTTGCCGGCTCATCTGTCGTTGGTTGATGCAGTGGCAGATGTTTTGGAAGTAAGCAACGACAGTGCTTACAGGAGGATAAGGGGTGAAACCCAAATTAGTATGGAGGAAATAAAAAAACTCTGTATTAGTTTTAAAATTTCACTTGATCAACTTTTGCATCTGAATTCTGATTCATTTGTTTTTTCCGGTAAACTAACAAATAACGCAGATTTTAATTATGACCAATGGCTTCAATCGTGCCTTGATGTGATCAAAAGAGTGAAAACATTTGAACCGCATCACATGTCATATCTGGCCAAAGAATTTCCTTTCTTCTATTATTTTCTGATTCCTGAAATAGCGGCTTTCAAATCCTTTTTTTTTATGAAATCGATTTTGTTTTACGACGATTGGAAAAGCGCAAGATTTTCTGTTAAAGATGATTACAGCCATTACCACAAAGTGTGGGAAGATCTTAGCAATACTTTTGCAACGATTCCCGGTACCGAAATCTGGAATGTTGAAAATATCACCAGCACGATTCACCAAATTGAATTTTATGTTACAACAGGTGTTTTAAAATCGCTGGACGATTCTATTTTTTTGTTGAATAAACTGCTCGAACTTATCGACCATATTGAACTGCAGGCGGAGTATGGAGTTAAGCTTCATCGCGGCCAAAAACCTTCTTCAGTTTCCGGCGCTCCTTACCATATGTTTATAAATGAAATGATCATGGGTGATAATATGCAGATCGTTCAATTAGGAGATAAACATTATACCTATTTAAATCATTCTATTTTGAACTTCATGGTAACTTATGATGACAAGTTCAATAACTATATGAAAACAACTTTCGACGTGATCTCTCAAAAATCTACTCCGATAAGCCGCGTAAATGAAAAAGAAAGATTGGTTTTTTTTAACAGGTTGCGCGCGTATGTAAACAATGCCAAACAAAAACTTCTCCTTTAACTTTAAAAACGAATCTATGGTTATTCCATGCTTTTTCGTAATTCATTGGTATTTCTCTTTTTTTCTACAATCTTTTTTTTATCATCGCTATGCATCGCATAATCATTTTACCATGTCAAAAGGTGCTGAAAGATTTTTCTTTATGTGTTGCTTCCTTTCTCATGGTTCATCTTTTATGAGTCCGTCTGCTTATGGAATTATGCATCGGCTTCATCATATTCATACCGACACCAGGGAAGATCCACACTCACCTCACAATGAACCTAATTTTTTTAAATTGCTGTATCTCACCAGGAATCGATACCAAAAAATATTTTGTGCCGATGTACTGATAAATGAAAATCTTAAAAAAAACCTTCCTTATTGGAAGTGGTTAGAAAAGATGGGGCACAACTGGATCACACGCATTTGCTGGATTCTGCTTTATATTACCCTTTATATTTATTTCGCCACAGAGTGGTGGATGTTTCTTTTTTTGCCGCTTACGATTACTATGGCTGCCTTCCAGGGAAATATCATCAATTGGTGGGCGCATAAATTCGGATATGCTAATTTTAATTTGCCTAATACTTCCAAAAATATCCTGCCGATTGATTTTATTTTCCTGGGCGACGCTTACCATAACAACCATCATAAATATCCCGGTAAGGTTAAAAATTCCCATCGTTGGTTTGAGACAGATTTGATTTATCACGTGATGAATGTCATGCACTTTTTAAGGATTATTCGCTGGAAAAATTACAAGAGCTTTTAGTGCGATTTTAAATTTATTGCAGTTCTTTGCATTGCAGAATTGAAATACTTAAAGAATGGAACGAGTAAAATTAGTAGAATGCCCGCGGGATGCTATGCAAGGTTGGAAAAGTTTTATTCCAACCCAAAAGAAGATAGAATACCTTAATCAATTATTGCAAGTTGGATTTGATACTTTGGATTTTGGAAGTTTTGTTTCTCCAAAAGCCATTCCACAAATGGCGGATACAAAAGAAGTGGTTGAAAAAATTGACCTGCACAATACCGACACCAAATTATTAGCGATTATTGCTAATACGCGCGGAGCGCAGGAAGCAGCGGCTTATGAAAAAATTAGTTACCTCGGTTTTCCATTTTCCATTTCTCCAACTTTTCAAAAACGAAATGCAAACAGTACGATTAAAGAATCGTTAGAAACGGTAAAAACAATTAAGAACCTTTGTGATAAAAACAACAAGGAATCTGTCGTTTTTATTTCTATGGCTTTCGGGAATCCGTATGGGGATCCATATAATGAAGATATTGTTCTGGAATGGATCTCAAAATTGGTGGGAGAGGGGATTAAAATTATTTCTTTGGCAGATACAGTTGGACTTGCAGCGCCTTCACAAATTGCATCATTAGTGAAAAAGGCGATTGCAACATTTCCTGAAATTGAAACCGGCGTTCATCTTCATTCTACAAGTCTTAACTGGAAAGAAAAAATTGATGCAGCTTTGAAAAATGGTTGTTTGCGTTTTGATGGGGCGTTAAAAGGAGTAGGCGGCTGCCCTATGGCCGAAGATGAATTGGTGGGAAATATGAATTCAGAATTAATGATTCCCTATTTTAAGGAATTAGGGTTGTTGCAAAATATTAATGAAGCAGCATTAACGAAAGCCACCGACATGGCATCAAAAATTTTTGTATAATGGAATTCTTTTTGCCATTTCAGATAAAGCCTTTTCCCTTTAAAATTTCTTATACCGATAAAATTTTATTTATCGGTTCCTGCTTTTCAGAAGAGATTGGAAATAAAATGACGTCGCTGAAATTTGATGTTTTACAAAATCCCAATGGCATATTATACGATCCGATAAGCATTACTGACTCGTTATTTTCTTATATTGAAAACAAACCTTTTGATAAAGAAAATCTTTTTGAATTAAACGGTTTATGGCATAGCTGGAAACATCATTCTTCTTTTTCAGGTATTTCTAAAAAGGAAGTTTTAAACAAGATAGAAACTCCCATAAAGCAGGCCCACCTTTTTTTAAAAGAAGCAAAAATTCTTATCATCACTTTTGGAACTGCTTTTAATTACCAACTGAAAAATAATTTTAATAATGTTGCCAATTGCCATAAAGCGCCTGCAAATTGGTTTATAAAAACATTGCTGCCGGCAGAAGAAATTAAGGCAGATTTGCTGAGTGCGATATCCGCACTGGAATTGTTTAACCCGGAGTTGAAAATTATTTTTACCGTTAGTCCGGTTAAACATATAAAAGACGGATTAGAAGAAAATAATCGAAGTAAAGCCAGGCTGATCGAGGCAGCACACGCAGTTGTTGAGGAAAAAGAAAATGTATTTTATTTTCCAACTTATGAATTGGTGAATGATGTGTTGCGTGATTATCGGTTTTACAAAAAGGATTTGGTTCATCCTAACGACACAGCAATTGATTTCGTATTCGAAAAATTTTCTCATTCTTTTTTTGATGATGAAACAAAAGAAGCAATGAAAGAGATCGGGAAAATAAAGTTGGCTATGAACCACAAACCTTTTTTAAAAGAAAGCGAAGCACATCAAAAATTTATTTCTTCTCAAATTCAAAATATCGCGAAGATTGAAAATTCTTACTCTTTTATTGATCTTTCAAAAGAGAAAGAATATTTTTCACAACAACTAAAATAAAAATCCTTATACTTTATTCATTCACTATTAATGCTTCAAAACTTTTGTTGGTACAATGTTTGAAACAAGAGATTGAACTAAAAAAAATTATAATGAATTTTAAAAAATTACTTTTTGCAATACCGGTAGTTGCGTTTTTACTTATGGGTTGCAATGCCACCAAATCGCAAAAGGGCGCAGTTATTGGCGGAACCGCAGGCGCAATAGGGGGAACAATTATTGGAAAAGCCGCAGGAAATAAAACCCTTGGAACTATAATTGGTGCCGCTGTTGGTGGAACAGCCGGAGCAATTATCGGGCATGATATGGACCAACAAGCAAAACAAATTCAAACTGATATTCCCGGCGCAAAAGTTGAAAGAGTAGGAGAAGGGATAAAAGTTGAATTTAATGAAAAGATTCTTTTTGCTTTTTCAAAATCTGACCTGGGTGATTCAGCGAAAAAGAATCTCGGCAACTTAGCAACGATATTAAAAAATAATCCGAATACAAATATCGAAATCCAGGGGCACACCGATAGTCGCGGAACGGAAGAGTACAATATGGGATTGTCGCTAAGACGTGCCAACGCAGTGAAAGATTATCTTAACTTACAAGGAATTGACCCTTCCCGTATGACTGTAAAGGGTTATGGTGAAACTGCTCCTGCTTATTCAAATGATACACCTGAAGGAATGGCGCAAAACAGGAGAGTGGAATTTTTAATTACAGCCAACGATAAAATGAAGGCTGATGCTGCAAAGCAGGCAAATAATCAATAATAAAAAAACTTCCGGGTTTGCTTAAATCCGGAAGTTTTAAAATAAAAAACTTAGGTATTTGTTCGTTTACTGATAGTCGTTATAAGGTAAAGGTTTCTTCAGTAAACCTGATACCATTTAATTCAAGTTCTCTTAAAACTGGTTCATATATTTCAGGAATTACCGGGATATGCAAACCGGTTACTTTTATTTTATTTTCAAGTATTAACCTGGCTGCAATTCCTAAAGGTAAACCGACCGTTTTTGCCATTGCAGTGTGTGTTTTATCTTCTCCCTTTACAATTAAACAACTTCTGGTTTCTTGATTTTTGCCATTAAGTGAAAATTGGATTTCGTTCAACATAATCACCATATCTTTATCTGTTGGTTTCATCGCAAGATTCTTTTCTAAAAGAATTTGCAGTAGTGATGCTGAATTGGACACCGGTTCCGGCAATTTTTCGTCGCTGCGCATCAATAGAAAATCCAATTGCTGTAAAAATTCTGTATTAAAAAAATCACTCTCATCAAAATTCTTTTCCTGCAGGGTAATCAATTTTTGCTTTTTCAACTTAAACCAGTCAGCAAATGTTTTACAATGCTTAATTTCTTCATGATCATTTTTATTGGTAAGATCGAGATGAACCACTTTATTCCATCCGCGGCAAAAGGCTGGATATCGCAATGAGGTTCTGAGAAAGGTATGTATGCCATGAAGGTGATAAGTATCAATATAAGAAAGTGAATCGCGATTTGCATACCAGGCCAGCGTACCAATTCCCGGAACATCAACCTTATGGTTTTCATCTTCAAAAACCTGCGAATAGAGAATTTCAATTATTTCATCATTTTCTTTATAAAAAGCTCCCGAACTACCCGCTGCTACTACATTTATCGGGTTCCAGCTAATTTTATAATGCCACGGATTGTCATCGCTTTCCGGTGACATCAATCCACCACAGTGTGATTTAAAAGAAGTGATTGTTCCGCCCTTATTTTTTATTTCATTTATCATTTTCATAGCACTCATGTGGTCGATGCCGGGGTCTAATCCCATTTCACCAATAAAAAGCAACTCTTTTGCCTTTATCTCGTCAGAAAGAGAACGGATGTTGGTATCAATATAAGATGCGGTTAAAAGATTTTTTGAAAAAGCCAGGCAATCTTTGGCCACTAAAAAATGTAACGATGGCGGAAGCATTGAAATCACGATATCAGCCTGTGAAATAAATTCGTGGCGCTTCTCAGTATTTGTAACATCAAACGAAACTGCTTCTGCGCAATTAGATTTTATGGTTTTTGATTGGGCTAAAGAAAGATTTGCATCACAAACAAAAAGTTTCCAATTATTCTCTTCACAGCTTTTTAGAAGGTATTCAATAAGTGATGTGGCTGATTTTCCTGCACCAAATAATAATATTGTGCTCATAAAGCAAAGCTATTAATTCTGGATTAAGAATAACAGTTATAAATGAAAGAATTGTGAATCTTTTTTTTAAAGAAAGCCACTTTTAAAACCAATCTAAAATAATTTAATTCACTAAGTGCAATATCCACATTATAGCTTCAACATTGGTGAAAAGTATATGGTAAAAAAATGAGGCTTTTAAGGAAAAACCCCCTTAAAAAAGTATATTTGCCGATAGTAAAAAATTATGGAAACAATAGATGAAGAATTGCCTGAAAATGGCACACCAAGAGGAAGAATTATTCCTGTAAACATAGAAGAACAAATGAAATCGGCTTACATCGATTATTCGATGAGCGTGATCGTTGGCCGGGCACTTCCCGATGCCCGTGATGGTTTGAAACCAGTTCATCGCCGTATTTTATACGGGATGTATCAAATGGGAAATACTTATAATAAACCTCATAAAAAATCCGCCCGTATCGTCGGTGATGTAATGGGTAAATTCCATCCGCATGGCGACTCATCCATATATGGCACATTGGTGAGAATGGCGCAGGATTGGAGCATGCGATATACATTAATTGACGGACAGGGAAATTTCGGAAGCCAGGATGGAGATTTTCCAGCAGCAATGCGTTATACAGAAGTTAGGTTACAACGGATTGCAGAAACCATGCTGGACGATATTGAGAAAGATACTATTGACTGGCAATTAAACTATGACGACACAACGAATGAGCCGACCGTTTTACCAACAAGGATACCACAATTGCTGTTGAATGGTGCCAGTGGAATTGCCGTAGGAATGGCCACCAACATGCTTCCTCATAATCTTTCGGAAGTGGTGGACGGTTGTATCGCTTTTATTGACAACAGGGAAATTACCATTGACGAACTGATAAAGTTTGTAAAAGCACCTGATTTTCCTACCGGTGGGGTTATTTTCGGATATGAAGGCGTAAAACAGGCTTTACATACCGGCCGCGGAAGATTGGTTTTGCGGGGAAAGGTGAATGTAGAAACAACCAAAACCGGTAAAGAAAAAATTATTATTACTGAAGTTCCTTACCAGGTAAACAGGGATGCATTGACAGAAAAAATTGGTTATCTCATCAACGAAAAAGTGATCGAAGGGGTTTCTGATGTAAATAATGAAAGTAATAATAAAGAGGGAACCCGAATTGTAGTAGATCTTAAAAAAGATGCTATTTCACAAGTGGTTATCAATCACTTGTACAAACACACCGAATTACAAACTTCTTTCGGAATTAATAATGTGGCCTTGGTAAAAGGAAGGCCACAAGTTTTGAACATTAAAGACCTGATTCGTGAATTTGTTGATTTCCGGCATGAGGTAGTGATCAGGCGGACCCAATTTGAATTAAAGAAAGCAGAAGAAAGAGCTCATATATTAGAAGGATTTTTGATTGCACTTGATCATTTGGATGAAGTAATCAAATTGATAAGAGCTGCAGCTACGCCGGATACAGCGAAAGAAGGCTTGATGGCAGAGTTTGGAATGACAGAAATACAAGCGAAAGCCGTTTTGGAACTCAGGTTACAGCGGCTTACGGGCATGGAAAGAGACAAGATAAGGGAAGAACATGCACAGGTGATGTTGATCATTGCCAACCTGAAAGAGATCCTGGCTGACGAAGGGAAAAGATTCCAAATCATAAAAGACGAACTTCTTGAAATCAAAGAAAAATATGGTGATGAAAGGAAAACGGAGATCACCTATATGGCTGATGAAATAAGCATGGAAGATCTTATCGAGGAAGAGGATGTTGTGGTCACTATCTCACATTTGGGATATATAAAAAGAACACCTGCAACAGAATATCGCCAACAACGCAGAGGCGGCAGGGGTGCCCGGGGAAGCAAAACACGTGAAGAAGATTATATCGACCAGTTATTTGTCGCTTCCACCCATCACACTTTATTGTTTTTTACTGAAAAAGGGAGGTGCTTTTGGTTGAAAGTGTATGAGATAACAGATGGCGATAAACAAAGTAAAGGCCGGGCTATTCAAAATTTAATACAAATTCCGCCTGATGATGCGGTAAGAACTATTATTACGATTAAAGATCTTCAGAACGAAGAGTATATCAATAATCATTATATTGTACTTTGTACCCGAAAAGGAATTATCAAGAAAACCAAAGTTGCCGATTTTTCAAGGCCAAGGCAAAATGGTATCAATGCGATCACCATCAATGATGGAGACCAACTTCTGGATGCTTGTCTTACTGATGGCAACCAGGAAATAATGATGGCTGTTAAAAGTGGCCGTGCTATAAGATTTCCTGAAGAAAAAGTAAGGCCAACCGGGCGGGGAGCGATAGGAGTTTTTGGTATTTCAGTAGATCCGGACAATGATGAAGTTGTTGGTATGATTTGTGCAAATGTTAATGACTCGGAAACAAGTGTTTTGGTGGTAAGCGCCAAAGGTTATGGAAAAAGGACTGCAGTTGAAGAGTATAGAATTACCAACAGAGGAGGGAAAGGCGTAAAAACGATTAACGTTACAGAAAAAACCGGCAAACTGATTGGACTCTTAAATGTTAATGAAACGCAAGATTTAATGATTACCTGCAAATCTGGTGTAACTATTCGCACTTCAATTGCATCTATCAGAGAAGCAGGAAGAGCTACCCAGGGTGTAAAATTGATCAGGCTAGATGAAGGAGATGAGATAGCAGCAATCACAAGTTTAGATGACCATGAATCAGACGAAGAGGACAATGAAATTGAAATAGCAGGCGATGAAAACAGTGAAGTGTCTTCTGAATTAACTGGTGACACTTCCAAAGAAAATTCAAATAAAGAGGATGAAGGTAACGATAATGAAAATTTAAATAAATCTGATCTAAATACTGAAAATCAATAATATAAATCAAAACAACACACATGAAAAGAATAGTTTTACCAGTCCTATTTGCATTTCTTGTCACTTTAACATTTGGGCAAGATCTTAAAAAAGCAACGTCTTACACCAATGACAAAAAGTATGATAAGGCAAAAACGGAAATAGATGGGATCCTGGCAAAAGATCCTACCAATTCACAGGCGCTTTATTTAAAAAGTAAAGTGTATACTTTGATGGCGGATAGTTCTGCCTACAAAAATTTATTTACAGGCGATCCTTATGATGAAGCTTTTGATGCATTTAAAAAAGCAATGGCTGATTCTAATAACCCTTCGGTAACACTCATGGTAGTGAAAGATAATTATTCACCCATCTTTGGAGTATATGCAGGTTTTTACCAGGAAGCGGCTAACGCTTTTAACGCTGCGGCAAATTCAAATAATAAGCCTGATACAGCCGGTTTTGCAAAAGCTATGAACTATTTTATAAAAGCAAACGATGTAGGGCAGTATATTGCTGGAAATAAATGGGCCAGTATAGGAAAGGTAGATACAACTTTGGTTCTAAATATTGCAAAAGCTGCTTTAAATGCAAAGAAAAATGATTCGGCACGCAAATATTTCCAGGAAATAGCTGACGCACACATTAGCGGTTTGCATGCTGATAGTCCTGATCCAAGTTATGAACTTCCTTACCAGTGGCTTACACTCGATTACAAGCAAGCAGGAGATTCAGCAAATATGGTAAAATACGCAACCATAGGTAAAGAACTTTACCCTAAGGATGATTATTATGATTTTGTAGAAATGGATTATTACAGGGAAAAAGAAGATCACCAGGCCCTGTTTAAAAAGTATGATGAACTTACCTCTGCAAACCCTGACAGCCTCCGGTATCACCTGAATTATGCCACTGAAATCTTCAGTTATATTTTCAGCAGCGATGAAGGAACAGTTATTCCCGATAAAGACCAATTGTTGAGCACCTTGCAAAGCCAGTTGGATAAAGCGCTTGCTATAGAACCTAATAATGGTAATGTAAATTTATTATATGCTCAATACTTATATAACAAAGGAATTTTTGCTTTGGATGCTGCATCAAAAATTAAAGGCGCAAAGTTAACTCCTGACCAAACCAAGAATAAATCTGACCTTGGAGCACAGGGTAAAGATTTTCTTCAAAAAGCACTTCCTTACGCAGAAAAGGCTATGTCTTCTTTTGAAGAAGGATACAAAAAGACAGAAAAATCAAGATACAAATCAGCAGTTAATCTGTTAGAAAATATTTATCAAAGCCTTGGCGACAAGGATAATTTAAAGGTTTACTCTGATAAATACAATGCCGCAGATGAGAAATTTGTGAACTAATAGTTTTAAATATTTTTTAAAAGCCCCTGGAAATATCGGTAATTACTTACAATAAGGGACAAACAGAACGTAAGTAATTAAAAAACAAATCCTTAATAAGATTCACCATGAAAATAATAAAAATGATGTCTTATTAAGGATTTTTAAAATGAATAATAAAACTAAAAGTAAAGGTCTAAGTATAGACACAAGAAGATTTCTAACTGATGAAGAATTTGAAAATTTAAAAAAAGAGTTTTTGGATATTTATCATAAAGCGGCTGAATTAATACCAGAATTTGATAGTGAAAACATAGGATTGACAGACGATCAAGTAAATGAATTTCAATTAAAGTTCATTTGTCACGATTATTTTCCATTTACTCATGCAGTTAGGAAATTCGGTAATTCTTTATCTATATGTGCTGACAAAAACCGTTTTTATCGTACCTAAATTCTGATACAGGGTGTTTAGTAGTTAAATCAATGGATATTTTTTTGTTTTCTAAAACTTTGATTTCATTGCATACTAAAGCGGAATTACCAATTCTGACGCAATCCAGATGTCTAATATAGTTATATAATAATTTAACTTCTTCGTAAGTATGGTTATTATCTTCGTTATAATAATTAATTACAACTTCTTTTAACAAAAAAGACTTTTCTTCCTCATCAAAATTAATAGTTGCAGACAATAAAAACAATTCAAAAGGCTGTGAAGGGGTTCGATTATATGTCGTTATTACTTGGTCTAAATCATATTTACCATCATAAAAATATTTTGTAAAAAGAGTTCTACAAACGAAATATGAAACATTATTTATTACTATTATGTTACCTCTTGTAGCTATATCAATTATTTCACCATTGTAAATAATTTCATCTATCCCATTAGTATTCTTACTAAGTGTAGCAGTTATTCGCATTTTGATAATTATTTTAATATTGATATTTTCTTTGAGATACTCATTAATTTATCTATAATAATTTATTACGCGGAAATTTTTGCCCTCTTTGTTCCTCAGTTAATTTATACAGTTCGCCAAATCCAGTCACAACGCCAAGTAAAGCAGGGATAATGATAATAATAAAAAAGATCAAATCCCATTCTTTGCTTTTTGATATATCTATAACATAAGCAAGTACTATTGATACTAAAATTCTTTTTATCAATATAAAAACTATTTCATTCCAACTTGCTTTTTTAGCTGCCTTTCTATATCCTATCGCATATTTGCTGAAAGTATAAACAGCAATGATTAAAAATGAAAACGCGAGTATTTCTCCAGATTTTTCTAATATAAAATTCCAGTTCATTTTATGAAATTTTAATTATTTTTTTCTTGCGTCGGATTGGCTTTTTTAGGGGT
>DAHXOZ010000093.1 GCA_027364635.1 bacterium
GCATTTGATACAAGGAGTGAATTTATTGGGTTTGAAAATGAGCGCAAAGACGCAAAACGTGTTGATGATTATTAAAATTGCAATGTTGATTTTATTAATAAGTCCATTGTTTTTTGCAAGCCCACCCTCTTCACACATTCTTGCATCTGCTTCACAGCACAGCCCGGTACTAACTGAATATTTAAAAGCTTTTGGCGTGGGGCTCGTTGCTGTAAGCTTTACTTATGGCGGTTACCAGCAAACGATAAATTTTGGAGAAGAGGTGCGGAACCCCCAAAAAACAATTCCCCGAGCCATATTTTTTGGTATAACCATTATTATTATTTTGTACCTTTTAATCAACTACGCTTATGTTAGGGTTATTGGTTTTGAACAATTAAAAACAAGTAAAAATATTGCTGCTATTATGGCGTCGAAAGTATTCGGAGAAAATGCAGAACGCATTTTATCGGGCTTTCTTTTCTTAAGTGTATTGGGTTATGTAAATGTTTCGCTGATGAGCAATCCAAGGGTAATGGCTGCAATGAGTGCGGACAAAATTTTGCCACCTTCTTTCAAAAAGAGGAATAAAAAAACCGAAGCGCTTACTGTTTCATTAAGTGCTTTTTCGGCCATGTGTATATTAATAGTTTTTTGGGCCAAACAATTTGACACGATTTTAAGTTTCACTATTTTCCTTGATTGCTTTGGTATGGTTTTTTCTGCCGGCAGCATTTTTATTATAAGGAAAAAGACCTCGTATCTTAATGAAAGCGGAATTTTTATGATGAAGTTGTATCCTTTATTGCCTCTTATCTTCATTGCATCCTATACCTTTGTCGGTATAAGCATTGCAGCCGATTATAAAAATAATAACTATGCAGCGCTAACAGGCTTATTAGTATTAACAGTATTTATGATAATATATTTCATTACCAAAGCAATTCCAGCCAGGAAAGAAATAAAAGGATAACCCATGGATCTTTCATATATTTTAAATGAATTGGGAGAAGATCGGGAATTGTATTTCAATTCTGTAGCTCCTCCCATAATCCAGACCAGCAATTTTGCTTTTAAAAAAGTAGATGAAATGCGGAAGGCTTTTCAGGATGAGTATTCTACATTCTTATATAGCCGCGGATTAAATCCTACTGTAAAAATTTTATCGGAAAAGCTTGCGGCGCTTGATGGGGCAGAAGATTGCCTTGTTTTCAATAGCGGAGCCGGCGCTATTTTCGCAGCAGTGTTTGCCAATGTAAAAAGTGGCGATCACATAATTTCTGTAGATAAGCCTTATACATGGGCGCAAAAATTATTTAATGTTATTTTACCCCGATTTAATGTGACTACTACCTACGTAGATGGAAGAGATATTGAAAATTTTAAAAATGCCATTCAATCCAACACATCGGTTATTTATCTTGAAACACCTAACAGTTGGAGCTTTTATCTACAAGATTTAAAAGAGATTGCAAATCTCGCAAAAGAAAAAAATATCCTAACCATTTGCGACAACAGCTATTGTACACCATTATATCAACGCCCTATAGAATATGGAATTGATCTTGTTTTGCAAAGCGCCACCAAATATATAAACGGCCACAGTGATGTAATAGCAGGCGTTTTAAGCGGAAATAAAGCCATGATTAAAAGAATATTCGATAGTGAATTTTTAAACATGGGAATAGGAACTACCCCATTTAATGCATGGCTTATGTTGCGTGGTTTAAGAACTTTGGATGTAAGGCTTGCACGCATTTCTGAGACAACAAAAAAAGTAGTTGCTTTTTTAAAAAGCAATGAAAAAGTTGAGGAAATCATTTTCCCTTTCGATAAAGATTTCCCACAATACGATCTCGCGAAAAAACAAATGCAGGGAGCTTGTGGATTATTTTCTTTTTTTATAAAAACAAACGCTATTAAAGAAATAGAAACTTTCTGTGAAAACCTTCAACATATTTTGATGGCAGTAAGCTGGGGCGGATATGAATCTTTAATTATACCAGGTTGCGCTTCTGTAAAACCAGAAGATTTTGATGCTAATACCAAGGAACACAAGCAATTAAGGATGTATGTCGGACTTGAAGATGCCCAATATATTATTGACGACCTTAAAAGAGGTTTTGAAGCTATAAAGAGCTAATTGAAGTAATGATTGATCTATGCTGAAAACAGGGAAATTATACAAGAGATATGATTATAGTCAATATTTCTTAAAACTTTGTCTATATGGATTACTTTTAATCCTTATTGATTTACCACTTATCCAACTCTTATTTCACGATACATCCAAATGATTATTTTTGTTTTATGTCTATCAAAATTAAAATACTGTTCATTTTCATTTTCATCTCCACATTCGCTTTTTCCCAAAAGAAATGGACTTTGCTGGAATGTGTTCAATATGCGATGGATCATAATATTTCTATCCAGCAAAGCGCTTTGCAGGCAGACCTTGCTACAATCACCTATAAACAAAGTAAGCTTTCGCAGATACCTTCTGCGAGTGTTTCAAATAATGAAGGCTTACGGTATGGTAAATCCCAAAATCCATCAACAGGTATTTTGGAAAATCAAAACTATTTTTCTGTTGGATTAAACCTGCAGTCAAGTGCTGTTATCTTCAATTGGTTCTCCAAAAAGAATACAATACTTGCTGATGAATGGTCTGCAGAAGCAGCAAAAGCAGCAACGGATAAATTAAAAAATGATATCTCATTAACAGTGGCCAATTCTTATCTCCAGATATTGCTTTCACGCGAGCAGGAAAAGATTGCGACAGTACAGGTACAACAATCAAGAACACAATTGGATATTGTTCAAAAGCAAGTGGCAGCAGGGGCTTTGGCTGAATATAATGCAACTGAACTGGAATCTCAACTGGCCAACGATACCGCTAACCTTATTACAGCTACAGGAAATGTTGCCCAGGCAAAATTTGTCTTAAAAGCTTACATGAATCTTGATGCTGCTGATTCTTTTGATATAGCTGAACCTCCCCTGGAGCAAATACCGATAATGCCAATTGGGGAATTGCAACCTGAAAGCGTTTATGCATCAGCATTACAAAATCAACCGCAGCAAAAAGAAAATGAGTACAACCTGAAGGCTGCTGAGAAAAACAGTTTGGCTGCAAAAGGTTCACTATATCCTACTATATCCGCTTACGGAAACCTCTCTTCTAATTATGGATATTTTCGTACACCTAAGTATATACAGGTATTTAACGGTTATGTTCCCAGTGGCTTGGTAGTAAGTGATAATTCAGGTGGCTACATTGATGTGCAAAAACCACTGTATACAAATGGAGGAAAGAATGGTTATATAACTTCAGATAAATTCGGAACCCAGTTCAGCAACAACTTCGGCCAATCAGTAGGCATCAGCCTTTCTATCCCGATATTCAACGGATGGCAGGCGAAAGCAAATTACCAAAGATCAAAAATCAACATTAAAACACTTCAGTTCCAGCAGGATCTTGATAATAAAACTTTGAAACAAAATATTTACCAGGCTTATAATGCAGCTATTGTAGCCATGCAAAAATTATCTTCTACAAAAAGAGCAGTAGAAGCCGCCCAAAAAACCTACGACTATGCATTAAAAAGATATACTGCAGGAATGTTAAGAACACTAGAGTTGATCACAAGTGAAAACAGTTTATTTACTGCAAAACTTCAATATGCTTTAAATCGATTTGATTATGTTTTTAAAATGAAAGTTTTGGAATATTATAAAGGACAAGGAATAAAATTCTGATAAGAAAAGAATTCAAAGAATTAAAAAAATCGCAAACAAGAAAAGATGAATAAAAAACTTAAATGGATAATAATTAGTTTAGTACTTCTGATTGTAGTCCTGGTCATTTTGAAAAAAACAGGTGTGCTTGGAAAAAACGAAGGAATAAAAGTGACTGCTGAGAAAGTAGAGAAGAGGACAATCGTTGAAACTGTAAATGCAAGCGGGAAAATATACCCTGAGGTAGAAGTTAAACTGAGCCCTGACATTTCAGGGCAAATCATCGAGCTTGATGTAGCAGAAGGTGATAGTGTGAAGAAAGGGGAGGTGCTGGCCAAGATTTATGGTGATATTTATGCCACACAAAGAGACCAGGCTGCAGCTATTGTGACCCAACAACAAGCTCAACTTGCAGATGCACAAGCCGGATTAGGTGCATTGGAAGCGCAACTGGACCAGGCTAAAAAAACTTATGTAATGCAAAAGCAGTTGTATGACGAAAAAGTAATTTCAAGCAATGAATTCAATACTGCAGATGCTGCTTATAAAACAGCAATAGCCAATCTCAACGCCGCAAAACAGGGAGTGAAGGGAAGCCAGGCTTCAGTAGAAAGCGCTAAAGCCGCTTTGCAAAAAGCCGATAAAGATATCAGCCTGGCCACTTTAAGATCACCAATGAATGGCGTGGTGTCTTTATTAAGTGTAAAAAAGGGGGAAAGAGTTGTAGGAAGTTCAATGATGGCCGGCACCGAAATGATGCGTATTGCCGATATGAACAAAATTGAAGTGAGAGTGGATGTGGGAGAAAACGATATTCCAAAGGTTCGCCTTGGGGATAGCGCCAGCATTGAAGTAGATGCCTTCAATGATAGAAAATTTACCGGTGTAGTAACCCAAATTGCCAGCAGCAATAACGGTGCTGCGACCCAAAATGATCTTGCCAACACCAGCACAGATGTTACCAATTATAAAGTTTACATCCGCTTAAATCCGGCATCATACCAGGATCTTATTAATGCATCTAAGACACACAGATTTCCTTTCAGGCCGGGCATGAGCGCCAGCGCCGACATTCAAACCAAAACGCACGTAAATGTATTATCCATTCCAATAAATGCTGTTACAACAAGAGAAAAAAATGATTCAACATTAAACAATTCTATGAACAATCCTGCCACAAGTGATGCGATGGACATAAGCAACCAGGGCGATAATGATCTGGATGTTGTTGTGTTTGTGGTGCAGCCTGATGGAAAAGTAAAAAAACAAAAAGTAAAAACTGACATCCAGGACATTAATTATATCGAAATAACAGATGGACTGAAAGAAGGCCAGGAAGTAGTTACAGGCCCTTATGATGTAGTTTCAAAAACCTTAAAAGATGGAGATAAAGTAAAAGTGGTTCCTAAAAACGAGCTGTTTAGTACCAAATAGATTCGTACTGATGCTTTAGTAGTAAAGCAACAAATTTTAAAGATTTTTATTTTAATGAAAAAAGCGCCAATGCAACCGGCGCTTTTTTATTTAAACATTCCCTCTGCTTTCAAAATGCTTTCCGGTTTTCCTACATCAATGAATTTAGAAGCACTATGGTCAAAAGAAGCAATAGTATTGTTTTTGCAGAGATCCAAATAAACATCAACCATAGAAAACTTTCCTTCCATTTTCATTAACGGAAAAATCCGCGGTGAAATAATATGAATACCGCTAAACGCTTTTTCAATATATTTTTCTGCTTTGCGCGGGATCTTTTCTTCACCAGTTTTTACATTTCTCCAGCCGCATAACCCGCCGGAATCATCGAATAAAAAATACCGTGAACTCTGCCTTGAAGAAACAGCCAACGTAGCAAGCGGGCTTTTTTGCGTATGCTGCAAAATCATTTTAGTAAGTTCCAAATCGGTTAAAATATCCACATTCATCACAACAAATGATTGATCATCTTTTTCAAAAAACCAAGACGCTTTTTTAATCGCTCCGCCAGTTTCCAACACTTCATTTGTTTCATCAGAAAAAGAAATCTCACTTCCAAAACCCTTGTTTTCTTTTACAATTTCAATGATCTGCCCGGCAAAATGATGAACATTAATAATTAGTTCCTTTATGCCAAATGAAGAAAGATATTCAATATTTCTTTGTAAAATGGTTTTGCCATTTACCATTGCCAACGCTTTAGGATGCTGATCAGTAAAAGGTTTCAGGCGTGTTCCCAATCCTGCCGCTAATATCATTGCCTTCATAAAAAAGTAATTTTAAAAACCTTTCGATTCATGAATTCCCTGTTCAAGATGGTTCAACTCAATTTTTACTTTGAATTTATTTCGCAGGTATCGCGTCAGTGCTTCAGCCGCATAAACACTTCTGTGCTGGCCACCGGTGCAACCAAAACTGATCGTCAGCGAAGAAAAATTTCTTTGAATATAGTTCTCAACAGAAATATCTACGATGGTATAAACGCTGTTCATAAAATCAGGCATAGACGTTTGTTGTTCCAAAAAATCAATCACCGGTTTATCGCGGCCGGTTATGGATTTATACTCTTCAAATCTTCCCGGATTCATGAGACCACGGCAATCAAAAACAAAACCGCCACCATTTTCGCTTTCCTCTTTTGGGTAACCGGATTTTAAATAAGAAAAACTATTGATCGTAACTACCAGTGGTGTAGATTCATTTGCCTGCAACGGCCGAAACCTGTCGATCACCTCATCCTGAACAATGAGGGTTAAAATGCGATCATATTCAGGCAATTCAATACCAATATTTTTATTGCCCAAAAACCATTTAATATTGGTGAGCGCCAAAGGAATACTGGTTAAAAACTGTGCTTTCCTTTCAAAAATTCCACGAAAACCATAAGCACCCAAAACCTGCATTAACCGTATTAAAACATAACCATTGTATTGGCTGATGAAACGCTCGCGATCTAAAGGTTTTTTTAGAATTTCTGTCACACAATCCATATAATATTCAAGCAACGAATTTTTCCATTCATCCGAAAGATTGGCCCTTGCCTGCCACAGCAAAGACGCCACATCATATTGCAACGCACCTTTCATTCCGCCCTGGTAATCTATAAAATGAACTTCTTCATTTTGAACATAAATATTCCTGCTTTGAAAATCGCGGAACATAAAATATTTGTGCTCCACTTTGGTGAGATAAGTACTTAAATTATCAAAATCTTTTACCAGTTTTTCTTTGTCGTAAGGTATTTTAAGTGTGTCCAGAAAATAATATTTGAAATACAAAAGATCGCTGAGGATAGCCTGTTTTCCAAATTCCTTTGAAGTAAGGCAATAAGAATAATCGAGTTTTTTTAATCCTTTGATCTGTAGCCACGCGAGTGCTTTCAAACTTTTTTGAAACAACGAATACACATACTCATTTTCACCATGTTTTTCCAGTTCATTAAGTAGTGAAACCGGCCCAAGGTCTTGCTGCACATACATCCTTTTATCTTCTGAAGCAAAATATATTTCAGGAACCGGGGCATTTATTTTTGAAAAATGATTGGTAAAATATAAAAAGGTTTCACTCTCCTGCGTATTTTCATCGTAGGTGGCTATGTAAGAATTTTTATCAGTTACGATGCGAAAATAAATTCGGTCGCCGCCGGATTTAGGCAGTTTTTGAAAGCCGGTTATGTTTTCAGAATTGTGCTTCTTAAAAAATTCTACAATTTCTTCTGCAATTGGACCCATATAATACGATTAGTGGTAAAACTAATTGATTTTGAAAAAAAGATGAAAAGAGAAATTCTTTTTAAATAAACCAAAAATCGTACTGAAAAGATTTATTTAATTAATTACATTTGAAAACGATTTATTAAAACTAAATAAATGAAACCTGCTTGATTTCATTTATTCATTTATAAATCTCCCCTCCGCTTATATGACGACATTGAAAAAAATTAAATGAAATTTTAAATGACGAAAACGCATCATTTCACACAAATGTTTAAAATCGTATTTCTTTTTATTATCGTAACGCCGGCCTTTTTTTCTTGCGAAACTCACAATTTCGATCGTGACAAAAGACAAATCATGGCGAAAGATCAAATTCATAGCAAGCTTTACAAGGCCCGAGAATACGATGTTACAGGCTTTAAAGAAGATACGGTAGAAGTATCCGATAACCCCGATTTTAAAAAAGAAATCAGGTACCAACTTAACTTTGAGTACCTCGACTCCAACAATGTATTGCAAAAGAAAACCGGCGATGTATTTTTTACTCCCGACGGATCATCCATTATCAATTCTAAAATCACCGACAGGTAATTCTGTTACAAATTAATTCTTCATTATGAAGTCAATAAAAGAACGCTTTTTAGCATTAGATGTTTTCAGGGGAATGACCATTTGTTTTATGATCATTGTAAACACGCCGGGCAGCGGCGCCAATCCTTATCCTCCGCTGGAACATGCTACCTGGTTTGGTTTTACACCAACCGATCTTGTTTTTCCATCTTTTTTATTTGCCGTTGGAAATGCGATGAGTTTTTCACAGGAAAAATATAAACTGATCAGCAATTCCGCTTTTCTTACAAAAGTTATTAAGCGCACCATCCTGATTTTTTTGATCGGCTACCTGATGTATTGGTTTCCGTTTTTTCGTTTGGATGCGGCCGGGCACATTACCGGCGCGCCGATAAGCCATACACGAATTATGGGTGTTTTGCAGAGAATCGCATTGTGTTATTTCTTTGGATCCTTGCTGGTTCAATATTTTTCAACCAACAAAGTGATCATTATCAGCATCATTCTTTTGTTGGGCTATTGGTTTATTCTATTGGCATTTGGTAATGCCGCACAGCCCTTTAGTATGATGGGAAATGCCGGGATCTACCTGGATAAATTTTTAATGGGAAACAATCACATGTATCATGGCGAAGGAATTCCCTTTGATCCGGAAGGATGGTTGAGTACGATGCCGGCGATTGTAAATGTAGTGATTGGATTTCTTGCAGGAAGGTTTATTCAGAAAAAAGGAAAAAGTTTTGAATGCCTTTCCAAATTAATGCTTGTTGGCGCTTTGCTGATTTTTATCGCTCTTTGCTGGAACCTGGTTTTCCCAATTGGTAAAAAATTGTGGACAAGCCCTTTTGTGCTTCTTACCTGCGGCATCGATTTGTTATTGATCTCGGCACTGATTTATATATTGGAAATGAAAAACTGGAATACCTTTAAATGGTCTAACTTCTTTATGATCTTTGGAAGAAATCCGTTGTTTATTTATATCCTTTCAGAACTTTTTGTCGTAATTCTTTTCATGATTCCTGTGGGTAAAGAAAGCTTGTTTAGCTTTTTAAACAGAACTATTTTCCAGGTAATAGCGCCGGGGCCATTTGGATCTTTTTTATTCGCGATCTGCTACATGCTCTTCTGCTGGAGTGTAGGATGGTGGCTCAATAAGAGGAAAATTTATGTAAAGGTTTAAAACTTAATTTTCGTTCAAAGACCTGTAAATAAAAAATATTTTTTTATTTACAGGTCTTATAATTTTTCATAAGTTGTCAAACCATATAGTGAATCAACAAATATTGAAGATTTCTTTTTGCCTTACTCCGTTTTTTCTTCGTTCCTTTTCACCAATAGATACCAATCATTGTCCAAAGGCATATAGCCAAGGTCGTAACAGAAAAAATAAACATGGCCTCTTTGCGTAGTGTAAGTGTGGGTCAAGTATTTAAATTGAAAGCCTTTTTCAAGCAGTTTGTCTTTATGAATATTAACCTTGTCTTCTTTTGGTTTAAAAAAGCTTTCCAAAATTCTCCTGTTCTTTCCCAGCGAATTATTAATGTTTCTTACCAGGTTATTTTTTGCAGATTTTAATTCATTGTTGTAAGAGTTCCGGCAATAATCATCGCAGAACTTCTTATCGGTCCGCCCTTTTAAAATTTTGTTGCAGTTAAGGCAGGTAGTAGTTCCATTGGCTGTCATGCTGTTTGGTATTGATTTGTAAAGGAAAGATACCAATTATTTATCAGGTACAAGCGTTTACAAACGGTTATATCCAACTATAAACGAATAAAAACCGAATAACGCTTTCCTCCAAATGCATCTTTGCGGTGTTGATGAAATAAAACAAAATCATCAACTGAAATAAAAACATTTTTAAACAGTCCAAAAAAACGGACACAAAACACAAAGACATGAATGCTTTAAAAAACAAAGTTCAACTGATCGGAAATTTAGGAAATGCTCCTGAGATTAAGAACACAGAAAAAGGTAGAAAATTGGCAAAATTTTCAATCGCAACCAACGAAACCTATTACAATGTGAAAGGCGAAAAAGTGGTAGAAACCCAATGGCACAATTTAATTGCCTGGGGAAAAGTGGCAGATGTGGTTGAAAAATATTTATCAAAAGGAACGGAAGTAGCCATCGAAGGAAAGCTGATGAACAACAATTACACAGATAAAGATGGCAATAAAAGATACACCACAGAAATTCAGGTACATGAATTATTGCTGTTGGGAAGCAAGCCTTCGGCTTAGGTCTTTTGGCCACGGATCACACGGACTAACACGGATTTTTTTCATCTATTTAATTTAATCGGAGCAGAAACTGTATTCGTCTCTTAATCTGTGACAATCTGTGCAATCCGTGGCTAAATTTTTTGTTCAACTAATCTGTGGTTATTTTTATTAATCCTTAAATTTTATTATGACTGATCTTTTATTTGAAAATAAAACTTACGCCATCATTGGATTGTGCATGGAAGTGCATCGGACACCTGGCCATGGCTTCAGTGAAATAGTTTATAAAGATGCAATAGTTTATGAAGCAATTTTGAAAAACATTCAATTGGAAAGAGAAAAAGAATTTAAAATTGAGTACAAACAAACTATATTGAAACATTCCTTTTTTGCAGATTTTGTAATTTTTAATGATATAATTGTAGAAATAAAAGCAATCGAAAATGCAATAAATGAAGCATAAGCATGCGTTTCACAAACCTTAAACTATCTAAAAGCTTCAGGATGTAAAGTTGGATTGATTATTAACTTTGGAAGAAAGTCATTAGAACACAAGCGATTAATTTTTTGATTTTTAAAAAATCTGTGGCAATCCGTGTAATCTGTGTCAAAAAAAAAATAAAAAATGTACAATCAAATAATAGACCGCAACGAAATTTTTGATCTCGCGTATCGCTTTATTACAGAAACCAGCGAGAATATTTTTCTCACCGGAAAAGCAGGAACCGGAAAAACTACTTTTCTGAAATATTTAAAGGAAAATTGTTCTAAAAATATCATCGTAGCTGCACCTACCGGCGTGGCAGCGATCAATGCCGGAGGCGTTACATTGCACAGTTTGTTCCAACTACCTTTTCATCCATTTTTACCAACCTCCATTAGTAAAAGTGAATTGTTGGGAAAGTTAAAATTTAACCGGCAACGGCAGGATCTGTTGCGCAAACTGGAACTATTGGTAATTGATGAAATATCAATGGTGCGTTGCGATACCATGGATGCGATCGATACAATTTTACGTTCGGTCCGCAGAAAACATGAGCTTCCTTTTGGGGGCGTTCAGCTTTTGTGCATTGGCGATTTATATCAATTGCCACCGGTGGCAAAAAGAGAGGAAATGAATATTTTACAGCAATTTTATTCTTCCGAATTCTTTTTCGACAGTAGGGTAATAAAAGAGCAAATGCCCATGCTCATTGAGCTGAATAAAATCTACAGGCAAAAAGAAGATTCATTTGTTGACATTTTAAATAAGGTACGTAACAACAACATGAACGCCGATGATTTTGAAGAACTGCACCAAAGATATTTTCCGGATTTCAGGCCGGCGCTGGAAGAAAAATATATTACGCTCACTTCTCACAATAACCAGGCAGACCTTATCAATTATCGTGAATTGCAAAAGTTATTAGCTCCGTCGTTTTCTTATGAAGCGGAAATTGAAGGTGATTTTCCTGAAAGTATGTATCCTGCAGAAGGAAAGTTGGTTTTAAAAGAGGGCTCACAGGTGATGTTCTTGAAAAATGATATTGAGAAAAGATATTTCAACGGGAAGATTGGTGTGATTAAAAAATTGCAACAGGAAGAAATTATTGTGAATTGTGATGGAGAAGATATTTATGTATCGAAGGAAACCTGGGAAAATTCTCGCTACACATTAAACAGGCTCGATGGAAAATTGGAACAGGAAACAATAGGAACGTTTACCCAGTTTCCTTTGAGACTTGCCTGGGCCATTACCATTCATAAAAGCCAGGGGCTGACTTTTGAAAAAGTGATGATTGACGCCGGCGCCGCTTTCAGCAGCGGGCAGGTTTATGTGGCGTTGAGCCGCTGCACCAGTTTAGACGGAATTGTACTCTTGTCAAAAATACCTTCTGCAGCAATTTATAGTAATCAGCATGTAATAAAAGGACAGCAAACACTCACGCCTAAAGGTTCGCTGGTGGAAAGATTCCAGGGAGCAAGGCAAATTTATACGCAACAAATATTAGAGGAAATTTTTTCTTTTAATGAAATAAACACGCTCGTTGATGTGTTGGATTTCAGAATAAAAGAGCAGCAAGAACGACTCAATAAGGAATCTTTGAAATGGATAAATGACCTTAAAAGTTCGTTTACTGCCAACCGCGTGGTAGGCTTAAAATTTATCAGCCAGGTTATTTTTTGCAGATTTTAATTCATTGTTGTAAGAGTTCCGGCAATAATCATCGCAGAACTTCTTATCGGTC
>DAHXOZ010000094.1 GCA_027364635.1 bacterium
AAACTTTTATTGCACAGGTAAAAATTTCTGATCCGGTTGATTATGTAAATCCTTTGATGGGCACAGATTCCAAGCCCAGCCTTTCTAATGGAAATACTTATCCTGCCATTGCAGTTCCATGGGCGATGAATCTTTGGACACCGCAAACAGGAAGAATGGGCGATGGGTGGGCTTATCAATACACTTCCAATAAAATAAACGGGTTTAAAGAAACACACCAGCCTTCGCCATGGATGAATGACTATGGCGCTTTTGCCATAATGCCCATCACAGGAAAAGTTCGTTTTAAACAGCAAGACAGGGCAAGTTGGTTTTCTCATAAAGCTGAAACTGCTAAGCCTTATTATTACAAGGTTTACCTGGCGGATGATGATGTAACGACAGAAATAGCTCCAACGGAACGCGCAGCAATTTTTCGTTTTACTTTTCCAAAGGCTGATAGTTCATCCGTGATCATTGATGCGCTTGACCGTGGCTCTTATATAAAAGTAATTCCTGCTGAAAATAAAATCATAGGCTACACAACGCGCAACAGTGGAGGCGTTGCTAAAAATTTCAAGAATTATTTTGTAATTGTTTTCGACAAGCCATTTGAATATACCTATACTTTTTTAGACAGCGTTCTTACAAAAAATAATGAACAAAAAGGCAATCACACCGGAGCGGTCATTGGGTTTACGAACACAACCAAGGGGGAAATTATTCATGCAAAAGTTGCTTCTTCATTCATCAGTTTTGAACAGGCTGAAATTAATTTAAAAGAAGTAGGCAATAAAAGTTTTGAAACAGTAAAAAACAATGCCAAACAGGAATGGAATAAAGTGCTCGGCAGGGTTAAAGTGTCTGGTGGCACTACAGATCAGATAAAAACTTTTTATTCCTGCCTTTACAGAATGTTATTTTTTCCATTGAAGTTTTATGAAAAAAATGCAGAAGGAAAAATTGTTCATTATAGTCCATACACCGGTGAAATTAAGGACGGGTATATGTTTGGCGGTACCGGCTTTTGGGATACCTTTCGTGCATTATATCCTTTTCTCAATTTGGTGTATCCTTCCATAGTGAAGGAAATGCAGGAAGGCTTGGTTAATGATTACAAAGAAGGCGGCTTTTTGCCTGAATGGTCGGCACCGGGCTACAGGGATGTGATGGTTGGAAATAATTCAGCCTCTATTGTTGCAGAAGCCTATATAAAAGGCTTGCGTGGTTATGATATTGAGACTTTGTACAAAGCCCTGGTTCATGATGCAAATAATGAAGGTCCCGAAGGTACAGGGCGTACAGGGGTCAAATTTTATAACGAACTGGGTTATGTTCCGTATGATGTGGGCATTAACGAAAATGCGGCGCGCACATTGGAATATGCTTATGATGATTATTGTATTTATCAATTGGGAAAGGCGCTTGGAAAACCGGTTTCTGAAATTGGTATTTATAAAAAACGGGCAATGAATTACAAAAATCTTTTTGATAAAAACCATCTTTTGATGCGTGGTAAAAACAAAGACGGAAGTTTTGAATCACCATTCAATCCTTTTAAGTGGGGCGATGCTTTTACAGAAGGAAACGCCTGGCATTACAGTTGGTCAGTTTTTCATGACATAAATGGATTGATTAATTTAATGGGTGGCAATAAGAATTTTGTAAAAATGCTGGATTCGGTTTTTGTGATGCCTCCTGTTTTTGATGACAGTTATTACGGTGGCGTTATTCATGAAATTCGTGAAATGCAAATTGCAAATATGGGACAATATGCGCACGGCAACCAACCCATTCAACACATGATATATTTATACGACTATGCGGGAGAGCCATGGAAAACACAATATTGGGCAAGAGAGACAATGGACAGAATGTATCGTGCTACACCTGATGGATATTGTGGCGACGAAGACAACGGTCAAACTTCTGCATGGTATGTGTTTTCGGCATTAGGCTTTTACTCTGTAACACCCACCAGTGTTCAATATGCAGCAGGAGCGCCTTTATTTAAACATGCTGAAATTGATTTTGAAAATGGTCATAAACTATTTTTAAATGCACCTGCGAATAGTGATAAAAACAGGTATATAAGTTCTGTGAGGTTTAACGGTAAGGCCTATACGAAAAACTATTTTAATCATTTTGATTTACAGAGAGGCGGCGAAATAAAAATCGAAATGTCACCGGTTCCTGACAAACAAAGAGGTATAAAGCCGGCAGATTTTCCTTACTCATTTTCGAAATAAGAAAATTGATTTTTTGTTTGTTTACTTTAGAACTTTAAAAATCGTTGATAAATTTATTTAAACGGGTTGTTGGTTAAATTTACATTGCCTTACATTCGTATAATAAAAATTTGAAAAATGCGTAAATCTTTTTTACTACTGTTCTTTTTTTCATTTACTCAATTTGTATTTTCACAAGCTCCTAAATCTTATAATTCAGACCAGATATTTCAGCAAATAAAGAAGTTGAATGTTTTAGGTTCTGTACTGTATGTTGCAGCTCATCCCGATGATGAAAACAATCGGTTGCTTGCCTATCTTTCCAACGAAAAATTATATCGTACCGGTTACCTGGCGATGACAAGAGGCGATGGTGGCCAAAACTTAATTGGCGATGAACAGGGAATTGCATTGGGTTTGATAAGAACGCAGGAACTTTTGGCAGCAAGAAGAATTGATGGCGCTGAACAATTTTTTACACGTGCATTTGATTTTGGGTACACAACCAGTCCGGTAGAAACTTTTAAATTCTGGAATGAACAAAAAATATTGTCGGACGTTGTTTGGGTAATACGCAAATTTCAACCGGATATCATCATAACCCGTTTTCCTACAACAGGAGAGGGGGGGCATGGCCATCATACCGCCTCTGCGATTTTAGCCGGCGAAGCATTTGATGCGGCAGCAGATCCTACAAAATTTCCTGAACAATTTAAATATGGCGTAAAACCATGGCAGGCAAAAAGGCTGTTATGGAATACGTTTAATTTCGGGAGTGTGCGTACAGAAAGCCCTGACCAGTTTAAGATTGATGTAGGCGGATATAATCCTTTACTGGGTAAAAGTTATGGAGAAATTGCTGCTGAAAGCCGAAGTCAGCATAAGACACAGGGTTTTGGTGTTCCTTCTTCACGCGGTGTTCAGCTCGAATATTTTAAAACAATTAAGGGAACTGCTCCCACAAAAACTTTAATGGATGGAGTAGATACTACCTGGGGAAGACTTCATGATCCTGCGATGGAAAAAGCCGTACAAAAACTAATAAATGATTATTCTTTTCAACATCCGCAAAATTCATTGCCTGAGCTTTTAGGTATTTATAAAACGCTAAAGAATTCACCTGAAGGTTACTGGCGGGATCAAAAGATGGAACAGGTAAAGCAAATTATGAGAGAATGTACCGGGCTCTACATGGAAGCAACTACAAGAACTATGTTTGCTGTTCAGGGAGATTCGTTGCAGGTAAATTTTGTGGCAGATAACAGGCTGGGTGCCCGGGTCAAAGTTTCTTCGCTTACTATCCGCGGGAAAAAATATACATTCAATGATCTATTACCTGTTGATGAAGATGTTTCTCACAGTATAATAGATTTCATTCCTTCAGATGCTAAAATTTCTCAACCCTATTGGCTGGTGCTGCCGATGAGCAAAGGCTCTTACAATGTTTCTGATCAAACCATGATTGGAAAACCACAAAATGATCCTGAAGAAGCTTTGGTGGAAATTTCAATTGATGGTGAAAATTTAAATTATAACATTCCTATTCAGTATAAATCCAATGATCCCGTAAAAGGCGAAACGTATGAACCGCTTTTTATCATTCCGAAAATTGAGGTGCAATCCAGCCCCGAACTGGCTTTAGCTATAAATGATGAGCCGGTAAATATTAAAGTGCATACCATTAATAATGGTTCTTCCGAGAATGATTTTAAGTTGAAAGAAGAACATTCTCCAAATGTTGTTCAAACAAAAGTTGGTTCAGATTCTCTGTATTCAATAAAAAATCCTCAAACAAAAAATACTGAATTTATTGACTGGAGCGCTGTTAGCGGAAATCAAACTTATGATTCTTATAAAACAGTAATTGAGTATCCTCATATTCCCAATATAATTTATTTCAAAAAAGCAGAATCAAAACTGGTGGAAATTGATTTAAAAACCTCAGGAAAGAAGGTAGGCTATATACCCGGAGCCGGCGATAAAGTTCCTGGTGCTTTGCAAAAGATGGGATATGAAGTTACCATGCTTTCATCCAAAGACGTTACAACTGATAATTTGAAACAATTTGACGCGATCGTTACCGGTGTAAGGGCTTATGATATTAACAAATGGCTCTATGATGATTATGATATTTTAATGAATTATGTAAAAGAAGGCGGTGTTTTATTGGCGCAATATAACAGGGATAATAATATAGGCCCGTTAAAAGTGAAGATCGGTCCGTATCCTTTTACCATTTCACGCAACAGGATTACAGATGAAAATGCGGAAGTAAAATTTTTACATCCTGATAATCTTTTAATGAATTATCCAAACAAGATCGATCAAAAAGATTTTGATGACTGGATACAGGAACGTAGTACTTACCAGGCAGAAGACTATGATAAAAATTATCAAACACTATTTGAAATGCATGATGCCGGTAAAGCATCATCCGATGGAAGCCTCATCTACACTGATTATGGCAAAGGAAGGTTTGTTTATTCAGGATTGGTTTTCTTTAGAGAATTACCTGCAGGAGTACCGGGCGCTTTTCGTTTATTTGCCAACCTGATTGCCAAACCTGTAAGTAAATGATTTGAAGTAAGAAATAAAAAACTTAAAAGTTTGGATACATCAGATAAAAAATATTGGAACCGTTTGTACCTGGCTGTATTCCTTTTTTTGGTGCTGCAAGTAATATTTTATTATTTCATCACAAAGTATTTTAATTAGCTAGTTGGCCAATTAGCTAATTAGCTAATTAAATCATAGATATGAGTTCCCAGGATTGGATCGTGCTTATTGTAACACTTACCGGTATCATCATTTATGGTGTTTATAAAAGCAAGTCCACAAAAAATCTTGACGGATATTTTTTGAGCAACAGGGATATGCCCTGGTACCTTGTGCTGCTAAGTATTATGGGGACACAGGCAAGCGCTATCACTTTCATAAGCGCGCCGGGCCAGGCTTTTACTGATGGAATGCGATTTGTGCAATATTATTTTGGGTTGCCTCTGGCTATGATTGTGATTTGTATTGTGTTCGTTCCGGTATTCAATAAATTGAAAGTATATACCGCCTATGAATTCCTGGAAAAACGGTTTGATTTAAAAACAAGAACACTTACTTCTTTTCTTTTTCAAATTTCAAGAGGATTATCAACGGGCATAAGTATTTATGCGCCTTCATTAATTTTAAGCTCGTTGCTTGGCTGGAATATTTATTATACCAATATTATTATGGGCGGGATGCTCATCATTTATACCGTTAGCGGAGGTGCAAAGGCAGTAGCCCACACGCAAAAACTCCAGTTGTTTATTGTTATTATCGGGATGGCGATTGCCGGATATCTTGTGGTTCATTTAATGCCTGCGAATGTTGGATTTTTAGATGCATTGCATATTGGTGGTAAGAACGGGAAAATGAATATTATCACTTCAGGACAAACGGCAAAGGGTTTTGACTGGAAAGATAAATACAATATCTGGAGTGGTGTTATCGGCGGATTTTTCCTGGCACTTTCTTATTTCGGAACTGACCAAAGCCAGGTGGGGAGATACCTGACGGCGAAAAATAATCGCCAGGGAAAATTAGGTTTGTTGATGAACGGGATGGTAAAAGTGCCCATGCAGTTTTTGATACTGATGATAGGAGTTCTTGTTTTTTCTTTTTATCAATATCATAAAGCGCCCGTGTATTTTAATGAGACCCAGGTGCTGCTCGCAAAACATACGGTTTATAAAAACGAACTGGTCAATTTGGAAAATCAATATGCAACCATTTCACCGACAGATAATTTTCAGAAAAACAAAATAAAGGCTGAATACAAAGCGGTTTTGTCAAAAGCTTTGCCTCATGAAGATGTAAACGATACCAACTACATTTTTCTTCATTTCGTTATTGATTACATGCCTAAAGGATTGGTGGGCTTGTTGATTGCCGTCATATTCCTGGCGGCATGGGGAAGTATTGCGGCGGCGCTTAATGCGCTCTCTTCGTGCACGGTGGTGGATATTCATAAAAGACTTTTTAATAAACATTTGACAGAACAACAGGATTACCGTGTTTCTAAATTTTATACTTTTTGCTGGGGAATTTTTTGCATTTTGGTGGCTGAATTTGCCAGCAACCTTGGTAACAGTTTAATTGAGACAGTAAATATTCTGGGCTCTTTATTTTATGGCGTAATCCTGGGAATATTTTTGATTGCTTTTTGGTTCAAACAAATAAAAGCAAATGCGCTTTTTTATGGCGCTATGATCGCCGAATTTTTTGTAATTGTTATATACATAGCGAATATAGTCTCCTTTCTCTGGCTGAATGTGATCGGCGCTATACTGGTAATTCTGCTTGGCTATTTATTACAAATTTTTATAAAAACGAGAAAACCGGAGTTAACAGTAATCCCTTAATCGAAATAAATTTTTACCGTTTGGTAAAGCAAGCGATTTTGCATGTATTGCGTTTGCATACTTACTTTTTCAGTATATCCTTCCAGGCCGAATAAACCTGCTGCATTTCCTTTATTGATCGCTATTTCAAGGTAATTGGCTGAGTTGAACAGAGCGAGTTTTTCACTCTCATGAACATCTGCATAGGTTTCGCTGATCTTCTCAATTATTTCATCTCTTTTAAAAACGATTTTAAAACTTCTGCCACGCCGTTGCTCTTCAAATTCTTCTTTGGTGATATTAATAATAACATTTTCAAAATTGTCGATAAATATGATTTGGCCTTCAATATATTTTTCACCACGCAAAGGCCGTAAAGGATTTTTTACCTCGATTGAAATTTCCGGATTACCACATTCTTCTATTGATTTTCCTTCAATAATATTTTGATAAGCTTTCCCAAAAACATTTGCACAGTTCAACGTGTTTTTTTGTTTGGAATTATCCAAAGCAAGCGCAACAATTTTTTGCGGCGTTTCCTCAAGGATCATCGTTATTAAACCATTATCTGCACAACCAATATATTGGCCATTATGCTCTATTAATAATAAATGATCTTTGTTTTTATCAAAAAGATTTACCATCACAATATGGAATGTTCCGGGAGGGAAATTTTTAATAGCATTCCGGCACACGTAAGCCGCCTGCGGATAATTAAAAGGAGAAAGTTCGTGAGAAATATCAACAACTTTAAAGTCAGGATTAACTTGTAATAATTGTCCTTTTACTGCACCGGTTAAAAAATCCTGTCGCCCGATATCTGATGTAAGTGTAATTAAAGCCATTCAAATTTGTGTTGATCTTTTTCTCCTATATATCGGAATATCTATTATTATAAAAAAAATATTTATTGCCTAATCTAAATAAACAATTTTAAAACCGGGATTTTATTTTACCATCTTACCATTTTTGAAGTATAATTTTCTGATCATTTTATCGGCAAGGCCCGGGAAAAACTTATTCATAAAGATGGCCTCTTTTCCCGTGAAGGTTAACACAAGCGTACGTTTTCTTTTTTCTATTGCTTTTACGATATGCCGGGCACATTCCCCGGCGGTCATAATTTTACCTTCATCTAATTTGGATTCCCTTACAGGCTCTCCGTTTTCACCCAATGCAGCATATCTTGTGTTGGAAGCGGTAAAACCGGGAGACACCCACATTACATTTACGCCCGTGTCCAACAATTCAGTCCTTAATGTTTCCATCCATCGGATAACAGCGGCCTTGCTTGCGCTATAACCGCTTCTTCCCGGCAAACCCCTGTGACCCGCTATGGAAGCAATTCCTACAATGGTTCCTTTATTTTCAATGATAGAATTTAAAGCGAATTTTGTACAATAAACGGTTCCCCAAAAATTAATATCCATTACTTTTTTTAGGGTGGCGAGTTCTGTGTCTTTAAAAAGCGCCCTCATAGAAATACCGGCGTTATTGATCAAAACATCAATGCCCTTAAATTCTTCTATCGTTTTTTCAATAAAATTTTTGCAATCTTCTTCTTTACTTACATCGGCAACCATAGTAAACAAAGGTTTTCCGGCAAATTCTGTTTTTAAATTTTCTAATTTTTCTTCAGTCCGTGAACAAGTAGCAACTGTTGCTCCAAGATTCAGAAATTCTTCCACAAGTGCTTTCCCGATCCCATCGGTTCCTCCGGTTATCACAATAATTTTATTTTCAAACATTCAATTTTATTTTCAACAAAAATAGGAGAGAAGGAAGGAAGAAGAAAAATTAATTATGAATTCTTAGGGAAGAAAAATAGAAATAGGAGAAATTTGTTTGTTTGCTTTAAAATCGTATTTTACGAATAGGGTATCTCTTACTCTATAAGTTTATGGCAGGCCATTGTATTTTAAGTGCTTTGTTTTGGCAAGTAGTCTTTGCGTAATCGTTTCTGCCTTTCTTCAAAAATACGATAATAAGCCACTTTACCGGGATTGCTTAAAAATGAACGGTTCACTATTTCTTTCACTGTCATTTCCTTACTGCTCATTTCATCCAGAATATTTTTTGCAAGTTCAATGGGAATCTCCATTTTGGCTGCAAAAGAAATAAAGCTTTCTCTCGTGTATATCCCGGATTTTTCAAAAGCCGCCTCTTTATAATCGCCCTTAAACAGCCCCTCTCTCATACAAATATCCTCGTCATTCAGATGGAGCGAGGTACACATAAGATCATAAGCAGGGCTTAACAGGTAATCGCCCTGGCTGCTTTCCATTAGAGAAAAGTTTTTCAGGTGTGAATCTCCGTTCGCTATAAGATAATTGAATACAACCAACTTAAAAAAGTTAAGCAATTCAACTTTTGCAGCGGGTACATATTGTTGTATCAAATGCGCCATATCTAAATAAGATGCATTGTATTTGTAATTATCGCCTTCGGCTTCAGAAGTTTTGCCCAGTAAAGTAGCAAAATCTTCTACCTGGTATTTGGTGCCATCAGGCTTATAATCAAAGCGCCGTGTGATATAAGCAGGACTTCCATCATCAAAAAAGATCATGGCAGCAGCCGCAGTTTTGATATTAAAAACCTGCCGGGCTATTTGCATCGTTACATGTTCATTGGCAGGCATATCTTTCACAGACTCCAGCCGCTCAGTTGGTACAGGTTTTAAAATATACGACCCTTTGTTTGCTACCAGTATCAGTTCCTTTTTCTCTAAACGCAAGCTGTATTTTTCCTGGTAACCGCTGATGCTCATTCCCTTTCTCTTTTCGTTGTATTCCTTAGTGAGAGCGGCATTTTTCCCGGGTGGCCCAAAAGAAAGTACATGGCTTACGGCTTTGGTACGACTGCCAAATAGCAACATCTTTCCTGCAGGGCTATAAGTGGTATAACCCGGTTGCAGTGTACAGAGAATATTTTATATCAGGCAACTTCATTAATTTCTTTAACGGTTATCGTACCAATGGTGTCTTCTGTAGCCGTAGCAAGCAATAGCCCGAAATAATCGTTCTCATCTATCTTCAACAACCGGCATTGCATTTTCTTATTAACTCCTTCGCTCAGCAGATTAGCGAACGCCGGAAATAGCATCTTACTTTGATAAGATTCTTTTCGTAGCGGCATAGTAATACTTACTGGTCTTCCACCATCTTTGATATATTCCGGCAGATAAGTAAAATAGTACTTTTTCCCCTTTTTCTCCAACAAGCCCGCAGGCACGCCATTGTACAACACCTGCGCCATCTGTGTATGTGAAATGTTTTTTGCCAAAATCATTTTATTTAGAGAGATTCCCCGGTTCCTTTAGTACCAACTGCATGTTCAACCCCAGTGCGTCGGCTAACTGCATGATGGTACTTAGTGATGGATTGGCTTTACCGGCTTCCACCAACTGAATGGTTCGCGTACTCACTCCTGCAATGGCGCTTAACTGTGGCTGCAACAATCCCAGCAACTCACGTCTTTGACGTAAAGATTTCCCTATTTCAATCGCTGTATTACGCACCATAGTTCGCTTTTTGATGCAAAATAGTAAAATTATTGGTATAAAACAACAAAATGCGCAATATGCTGCGTAATGTTATGATTCCAAAGTGGCAGTCATATTTGTTTAGTTTTTCCAAATATATAATATAAGTGAATGGCATAAAAAAAAAGCCCCTGTTTTACAAAGGCTGTGTGATCCGGCTGTCCCGATTCATCGGGAGAACCCAGGACCCTCCCGATTAACATCGGGATGCTCTACCAACTGAGCTACCGAAAAAGACTTTCAATGTATTTTCTTGATTTCATTTTTTTGATAGCTAATTCTCTCTTTTTTGCTTCCTGCAAAGTTCCAAATGTCTCTGTGTATCTTACAATCCATGGAATTCCCGTTGAAGTAAATTTTGAATGACCAATATTATGTTCATACAATCTTCTTTCCATGTCAATGCAGGCACCGACATAATATTTATTGAGCTTTTCCGAATATAAAATATAAGTAAAAGGCATAAAAAAAGCCCTTGTTTTACAAAGGCTGTGTGATCCGGCTGGGGCTCGAACCCAGGACCCCAACATTAAAAGTGTTGTGCTCTACCAACTGAGCTACCGAATCAAATATGTTTTAGTTTCCAGAACCCTCCCGATAAAATCGGGATGCTCTACCAACTGAGCTACCGAATCCTATTTTTTGTGTCCCTCTTTTTTAAAAGGAGTGCAAAAATAAGTGAAAAAAAGTTTGAACCAAAACTTTTCAAGTATAAAACTTTTACGGTACTAACAATTCCTTGGCTATGGCCGAATACAGAACAAAATAAATATTAAGATACCTGAAGATTTGTTTTTCAGATTGCTTGAAAAACCAATAATCACTGCACGCTTTTTGTAGTTGGTAAAGCATGTCAAAAATTTTAATTCTCGATGATGATCAGGACCTTTTAAGCGTTGTAAAATCTTTGCTTAAGAAAAATGGTTTTGATGTGTGGGCTTTTGCAAATTGGCAAAAAGCATGGGAAGATATCAAGAGAAATAAACCTAATCTAATCATTTTGGATGTATTCCTAAAAGGGATGGATGGCATGGACGTATGTAAAAAATTAAAATCGAGTTCTTTAACAAGAAATATTCCTATAATCATGTTTTCTTCTTATCCAAATATTGCCGAAACCGCCATTGCTGAATTTGGTGCAGATGAATTTATTGCTAAACCATTTGAAGTAAATGAAATGGTTAAGAAAATCAAAGATGTTTTATCTGTAAAACGTGTAATTAATTAACCGCTCTTCTCTCGTATTTCTCTTAAGAAATTTCTTTAAGCAGCAGGCTTTCAATAGTGCTACAGGGCACAAAAAAAGGCTTATTGGTTATAACAAGATTTAGTGTGTGTCCGGTTACAGAGTAGTTTCCTTTTATCGTGTTGCCGAAAACGCTCACTTCAAAGTTTCCTGAATTTTCGTCTCCGTTGAATGTGCCATTTTGGGTTTCAATCGCTGCTTTAGCCTTGGCCAGCGCACCTGAAACTGAGTCCGTAAATGGAATACTTATATTGCAATCAGACATGTTGTTTAAATTTTTGGATTTACATTGGGGTTTTGCTGGGGAAAATAATACACAAGGAAAAAAAGCAAATAACTTTCATTTTGTGCAATTGATAAAATTTTGTTGTTATTGTTTTTTATTAATAAATTTTTTTGTCTTTTTTCTGTTGCCATTCAATGAAAGTATGGTTGGCTTTTTCGCGGCAAATATTGATAACCGGTATTTTTCTGCCGGACAAATCACTGCTGATTTCATCGTAAATCATTGAATCGTCAAAGCCGATTTTAGCGGCATCTTTTCGTGTGTTTCCATAATAAATAACTTTTGGCCGGGCCCAGTAAATAGCGCCCAAACACATGGGGCAAGGCTCGCAGGATGTGTAAATCTCGCAATCATCCAGTTGGAAAGAATCCAGGTTTTTGCAAGCTTCCCTTATCGCAATTATTTCTGCATGTGCTGTAGGATCATTGGTGCTGGTAACTTTGTTATTTCCTCTTCCGATAATTTTGTCATCTTTTACGATCACACAACCAAACGGACCTCCTTCACCATTTTCAATCCCTTTTTCAGCCAGTGCTATCGCGGCTTCCATAAATTTTTCTTCTCTGGTCATTCTTTTTTTTAAAGCGGTCAAAGATAATTGTTTGCGGTCAAGCTGCTTAGCGGGAAATGCTAATTTTTTATAGAATTTTTAAAAATGGTTTA
>DAHXOZ010000095.1 GCA_027364635.1 bacterium
AAGAAATGTTTATAATCCTTCCGTTGTCATTCATTAATGGCAACAGTTTTTGTGTAAGGAAATAAACACTTTTAAAAGATGATGCGGCGAAAGGATATGAAATTGCAAGCCACACGGTTACTCATGCTCATCTTGCTATTCTGGATACGGCAAACATGGGATACGAACTGAGGAAAAGTAAAGATGAGATCAGACAACATTTGGGAGAAAAATATACATTTTCTGCTGAAGTGCCTTTTGGCATTGAAGATCCGCGCGTAATGAAATATGGTTTCCCGATTTATCCTGCATTGCGCAATTCAATGCCAGAGCCCTGGATGAAAGAGATCAACCGTGGTTACAAAGACCAGCCGGGAAATTCAGATAAAGAATATGTGCAATGGCAACGCGGGCCGCTGTCAAAAACGCCAATGTCTTTGATGAAATCCTGGGTGGATACATCTTTGGCGCATGATAATATCTGGCTGGTGTTGGTTTTTCACGGCATTGATGATATCGGCTGGGAACCTACGCCACATGAAAAATTGCAGGAATATTTTCAGTACATAAAAAATAATGAAAAAGATATTTGGGTGGCTCCCTTTGGGGAAGTGGCAAGATATGTAAGAGAGAGAATGAACGCGAAAGTTGCCGGTAAAAAGGAGCATGATAAGATAATAGTCAGGCTTTCTCAAACGCTGGACAATAAAATGTATAACGAGCCTTTAACGCTTAAAACGTATTTGCCTGCTGATTGGGAAAGGGTTGAAGTAAAAACACCAAATGACAAGAAAGTGCTCCAAACGAAAAAAGATCAAAACGGAACTTTTGTTCTTTACCAGGCTGTGCCGGATGGTGGAGGTATAGAAATTATAGAAGATTAGATTAAAATATAATAATGTTTTTTTGTTTGTTTACTGTCTTTTTTTTAGCGCCCGCGAATTTGTAATTCAAAAAAGGATTTTTCTATTTAACTTTATAATTCTCTGATAACGAATTGAAAAGTTTTTATTTTCTTCGTTTTTATCAAACGTGTTACTAACAAATAGCTAAGGTTTCTTTTTAAAATCATCAAATATCTTATCTAATGAAAAAAATCCACAGTAAGTTTTTAGGTTTTATCATTTTGCTGTTTCTCTCAGGGTCGGTATTTTCTCAAAGTAGTTCCTGGAGTGTAAAAAACGAAGAACTGCAGGACCACTGGCAGATACAATCTTCTGATAAAGTGTCTGCAACAGGAGGAAAAATTTCTACTTTAAATTTCAAACCTTCCAACTGGTATGCAGCAAAAGTTCCCAACAGTACCTTAGGAACCCTGGTGGATGATGGTGTTTTTAAAAATATTTATTTTAACCGCAATCTCGAAAAAATTCCTGCCAGTTTATTTAAAGGGCCATGGTGGTATCGCCGCACTTTTGAGGTGAGTAAAAAAGAAGAAGGACAGATTTACCGGCTGCGTTTTAATGGTATCAGTTACAGCGCTGATGTTTGGCTCAATGGAAAAAAGATCGCATCTGCAGATACAATAAAAGGAAGTTTCCGGCAGTTTATTTTTGATGTAACTCCTTACATCAAAAAAGGTGAAAACGTGCTGGCATTAAAAGTAGCACAAGGTGGCCCTGGTGATCTGAATATTGGTTTTGTTGACTGGAATCCCGAACCTGCTGATAACCACATGGGCATCTGGCGGGATGTACATTTGCAGGAAACCGGGCCGGTTTCTTTGGATCAGCCTTTTATTATTACTGATGTAGATACCGCCACTCTTGATCATGCTAATATTACCCTCAAAGTAAAACTTGAAAATCATTCTGATAAAAACATCAACGGCGTTTTGAAAACAACGATTGGTAATGATATTCACATTTCAAAAGAGGTTTCTTTAAATGCGAACGAATCAAAAGAAATAGTTCTTACTCCCGCAGACTATCATGCTTTAAGCATAGATCATCCCAAACTCTGGTGGACACACGATTTGGGAAAGCCAAACCTTTATTCTCTATCAATGAATTTTGAAACGGCTAATAAAATTTCTGATTCAAGAAAAATGAAATTTGGAATTCGTTCCGTGTCCGGATATATGACTGATAAAGGATTTCGGGCTTATCGCTTAAACGGAAAAAAGATATTGATAAAAGGTGGTGGCTGGACAGATCCTATGTTATTGAGAGCAACTCCGGCTTATGAAGAAGCAGGAATTGATTATGCCGTTCATCAGGGTTTTAATGCCTTGCGTATGGAAGGTTTCTGGGGCGAAAATCAACACCTCTATAATTTGTGTGATGAAAAAGGAATTTTACTGATGGTAGGTTTTAGCTGCCAGTGGGAATGGAAAGGCCTTATGCACACTGCCATTGACGATAAATACGGAGTTATTTCTTCGCCGGATCAGATTGATATCGCCACAAAATCGTGGCACGACCAAATTGTGTGGCTAAGAAATCACCCGAGCATCTTCTTGTGGATGTACGGAAGCGATAAATGGCCAAGGCCGGAATTGGAAAAAAAATACCTGGATGTTTTGGCAAAATATGATCCTACCCGTCCTTACGCTCAATCAGCCAAAGAATGGGTCAGCGAAATTACCGGCCCTACAGGAATGAAAATGCGCGGTCCTTACGATTATGTGCCACCGGGTTATTGGTACATTGATACCACTTATGGCGGCGCTTTTGGCTTCAATACTGAAACCGGGCCAGGTCCACAGGTTCCGGTCCTGGAAAGCCTGGAGAAAATGATCCCGAAAGATTCTTTATGGCCGATAAGCAGTTCGTGGTTGTACCATGCAGCAAGAGGCAATTTTCATAACCTGACACATTATAACAATGCGATGGATCAAAGATTGGGTAAAGCTACGTCTCTCAACGATTATGAGAGAAAAGCCCAGTACCTAAACTATGAAGGCATGCGCGCGATGTTTGAAGCGTTTGAGTCAAACCGTTTTGAAGCAACCGGAATTATTCAATGGATGTACAATGCTTCATGGCCAAAGCTTTGGTGGCAGTTGTATGATTATTACCTGATGCCGACAGGTGCTTTTTATGGCGCAAGAAAAGCCAACGAACCTTTGCATGTTTCTTATAATTATAAAAATAACTCGGTTGAGGTAATGAACAATACCGGCAAAACTGAGCCTGAACTCAAGGCAGAAATCAATGTGCTCGATTTTAATTCAAAATCGGTTTTGAAAAAAATAGTTCCAGTTGCTGATCTTAGCTCACAACAGACCAAACAGGTTTTCAGTCTGCCTTCTGATCCGGATCTTACAAAAACTTATTTCCTGGATTTAAAATTATTTGACAAAGAACATAAAAATGTAAGCAACAATTTTTATGTTCTTTCAACAGAAAAAGATTCGCTTGATGTAAAGAAAAGCAGTTGGTTTTTTACGCCTGAATCTCACTATGCCGACCTTACAATGCTTCAGCAACTTCCTAAAGTAAAACTGCACACAAGCGATGAGGTTTCTAATAAAGAAGGAAAAACCATGGTGAATCTAAAGGTGAAAAATCCAACTTCCCATGTTGCTTTTATGGTTTATCTTGATTTAAAGAAAGGAAATAGTAATGAATCAGTGGTTCCCGTTTTTTGGGACACCAATTATTTTACACTTTTACCAGGGGAAGAAAGAACCATTTCTGTTTGGTGTCATACATCCGATTTGGATGGACAAAAACCGGTAGTAAAAGTAGGAGGTTGGAATGTTGAATAACAGGTTTAGATTAGTTTAGAAATAAGTTTAGATGAGTTTAGAAATCGATTTACTATTGATCATTGACTATTCACCAATTCACCATTCACCATTGACGATTCACAATTCACAACAATGAGAACATTAAAAATTGCAGTTGCGCAATTTGCTCCTAAAGACGGGAACAAAGAATACAATCTTTCAGTAATTGAAAAATTAACTGCGAAGGCCAAAAGTGCCGGAGCGGAGGTGATCAGTTTTCATGAAATGTCTGTTACTGCCTACACTTTTTTTAAAGACCTCGACCGCGAGCAGGTAAAAAGTTATGCTGAAAAAGTACCGGATGGGGAAAGTACAAAAAAACTTATTAAAATCGCTGAAAAGCACGACATCACTGTATTTGCAGGCTTAGTGGAAATTGAAAATGATCAACTTTACAACACATATATTGGTGTCGATAAAACAGGCCTGAAAGCGAAATTCAGAAAATTACATCCCTTCATCAGCAAATATCTTTCACCCGGAAATGAATATGTTGTTTTCAATATTAAAGATTGGAAATGCGGAATTTTAATTTGTTATGATAATAATGTGGTGGAGAATGTGAGAGCTACTTCATTGCTGGGCGCTGAGATTATTTTCGCTCCGCATGTTACCATGTGTACGCCTTCAGCAATGCCGGGAAGAGGATTTGTAGATGATGCGCTTTGGCAAAAACGGGAAACTGATCCTGTTCCTTTGCGAATGGAATTTGACGGGCCAAAGGGCCGCCAATGGCTGATGAGATGGCTTCCTGCGAGAGCATATGATAATGGTGTGTATTACGTTTTTACCAACCCGATTGGTTATGATGGAGAACACCTGAAGAACGGAAATTCAATGATACTGGATCCTTATGGTGAAGTGTTGACAGAAATTAAAAGTTTTGAAGATGAAATTGCTGTGACGGTTATTACAGAAGATAAATTGAAACTTGCAGGAGGATGGCGTTATAAAAATGCCCGTCGGCCTGAATTGTACAAAGATATTATTGGAGCAGATCATCATTCAGAAACCAAACCGGTTTGGTTGGATAAAGAAGAGAAGGTTTAATTTTTTATTTTGTGTAACTATTAAGAATAAACGAAAATAGAAATTAATGGAATTTGTTGGTTTACTGGCAATATTCAAATAAAGAACAAGAAATATTGAATGCAGAAGTTGTATAAAACGTATTAATTTGTCCATATATTACTCAAATAAAACCCGAATCATTCTTCATCTTTCATAAAAAAATCCATGACTACAACTACCAGTGCTACAAAGAGAAATTATTACATCGTTTTTCTGATCATGCTCACTTTCTTTGTGATCTCATTTTTAACCAATATTATCGGGGCTTTAATTCCGGATATCAAAACTGGTTTTCATCTTAGCTTAACGGAGGTGGCTATTTTACCTTTTGCTTTTTTTATTGCCTATGGTGTAATGTCTATACCTGCGGGGATGATGAACGAAAAGTATAAGGAAAAAAAGATAATGGTGTCCGCCTTTGTGGTTGCTTTTCTCGGTTCTTTATTGCTTGTGTTATTTCCCAATTATACCAGTTACATTATCTCCTTATTTTTGATTGGATGTGGAATGGCCATGCTTCAGGTAGTGATCAATCCTTTGCTGAGGACGGCGGGTGGTGAAGAAAATTATGCTTTTAATTCTGTGTTGGCCCAACTGATTTTCGGAGCGGCTTCTTTCATTAGCCCTCTTGTATATTCCTACCTGGTGGTTAATCTCGCCAACAAAGGTGATATTGATCCGGTGCAAAGAATATTTGCTTCTATTGTTCCCACAGATCTTCCCTGGATCTCATTATATTGGGTATTTGCGGTAGTAAGTCTGATCATGTTCATAGTTATAATTGTATCGCGTTTTCCAAAAGTTTTTTTGAGTAAAGATGAGAAAGCCGGAGCGTTGCAGGTTCATCTTGATCTTTTAAAAAAACCAATCGTTATTCTTTTTTTCATTGGTATGTTTTGTTATGTGGGCACTGAGCAGGGAATTGCCAATTGGATCTCACAATTCCTTTACGACTATCATAAATACAACCCTCAAACGTCAGGAGCTAATGATGTTGCCTATTTCTGGGGAATGATGACTGCCGGCGGCGTGCTCGGTTTGTTTTTATTGAAGATTATGGACAGCAGTAAAGTGCTGATCACTTTTACGATTTTGGCGATCATCTCTTTAAGCATCGCGTTGTTTACAGGTAATGACCGCGTAGCTTATTATGCATTTCCATGTGTAGGATTTTTTGCTTCTGTAATGTATCCGATTATATTTTCATTGGCCTTAAATTCACTGGAGGAACACCATGGCGCTTTCTCAGGAATTTTACTGACAGGAATTATCGGCGGAGCGGTGATTCCTTTAATTATCGGGGCTATCGGCGATCATTTCGGTTTGCGTACAGGAATGCTTTTTTTATACATCACTCTAGGCTATATTTTGAGCATCGGTTTTTGGGCCAAACCGATTATTAAAAATAAAACGATACAGATGCAGAAAGAGAAACAAGTTTAGATGGATTAGCCAGAAGTCTCTAAACTCCTTTCTAAAAGTTTTAGGTGGGTTTAGATTGTTTAGTGCTTAAACTTCTAAACCATTTTCTAAACCATTTTTCTAAACATTCTAAACTTAATCATAAATGAATGAAATAAATATTATCGGAATTGACCTTGGCGGAACACATGTGCGTGCAGGAGTTGTTGCAGGCGATAGTTTGGCTGAAATTGTTTCGGCACGAATTCCGTCTTCCGGCACTGTAGAAGAAGTGTTGAAGGTAATATATGATTTAGTCGATCCATTGGTAGATAGTGATGTAAGAGCAATAGGCATTGGCGTGCCAAGCGTGGTGGATATTGAAAACGGAATTGTGTACGACGTTCAAAATATTCCTTCATGGAAAAAAGTTGAACTGAAAAAATTAATGGAAGAACGTTATAATCTTCCGGTGTCGGTAAATAACGATGCCAATTGTTTTGCCCTCGGCGAAAAATATTTTGGCAAAGGCAAAAAATTCCATTCGATGATCGGGCTAACTATCGGAACTGGTTTGGGCGCCGGAATTATTATTAATGATAAATTATATGCAGGTGTTAATTGCGGCGCAGGCGAATTTGGAAACGTAGAATATTTGGATCAGTATGTTGAATACTATGCCAGCGGCCAGTTCTTTGAAAATTGTTATCAAACCAATGGTGAACTGGTTTATAAAAAAGCGTTGGATGGCGATCCGCTTTCGATCATGATCTTTGAAGAACTGGGAATGCATTTGGGAAACGCGATCAGGATGATATTGTATACTTATTACCCTGAGCTAATCGTCCTAGGTGGCTCTATCAGTAAGGCGTATTCGTTGTTCGAAGAGAGAATGTGGGAGCGTATTCGCACCTATGTTTATTCAAATACGCTGGAACAATTTCATTTAGAAGTTTCTGATTTAGAAAATCCGGGAATACTTGGAGCTGCTTCATTGTATTATGATGAGCATGCGTGAGAAAATAAGAATCTTTGGAATTTGTTAGTTTGCTGCAAAACTTTACCAATATTTAAAAACCAAAGCAATAACTGCATAGATCATCGTCATCACGAAAATCCCTTTAGCGGTTTTATCGCGGTAACCATTGATGTAAATGGTAAATAAGATAGCATTTGCCATTAAGGAAACGCTGATAGAAACCGTTATCAGGCTGGGATTCATTTTCATCCATTGAAACATTTCGGAAATCGAAAGCGCCTTAAATTTTACCAGTTTATAGACGAGAAAACCGATCATTGGCGCAATAAAACCCAATGCGAGGCCGAAAATGAAATTATCTTTTTTGAAGATCATAAAATGTCCCAGTTATTTTCCAGTTCTGTTTTAAGCTTATAATTAGTGAGGTCAAATTGCACAGGAACTACACTGATATAATTGTGTTCCAATGCCCACACATCGGTGTCTTCACCCGGATCAAAATTTTTAAATTCTCCTGTAAGCCAAAAATACTTTCTGCCGTGTGGATCAAGCCTTTCATCAAAATCCTCATCATATTTTGCATAGGCCTGCCGGCATACTTTAATTCCGTTCATTACCTCAAGTGGCCCTTCGGGAATATTTACATTAAGGAGAAAATGTTTGTCCAGGTCTTTCTTCATCACACTTTCCACAATTTTATGAACATAAAATTCAGCGGCTGTAAAATCGGCTTCAATACTGTAATCAAGCAATGAAAAGCCAATAGAAGGAATGCTTTCGATTGACGCTTCCATCGCGGCACTCATCGTTCCTGAATAAATTACATTGATAGAATGATTGGCCCCGTGATTGATGCCGCTTAAACAAATATCCGGTTTACGATGAAGGATCTTATCGACCGCGAGTTTTACGCAATCAACAGGTGTTCCGTTGGTTTGCCATGCTTCGGCTCCGTCAAAAAAATCTTTTACTTTATCTAATCGCAATGGGACGCCGATGGTAATCGCATGTCCCATTCCGCTTTGAGGTTTATCTGGTGCAACTATCACTACATCACCCAAATCTTTTACCGCTTTTACCAAACTTCGTATACCCGGCGCCGTTATCCCATCATCATTAGTAACTAAAATTACTGGTCTTTCTTTTTTTATTTCTGGCATTTATTTTTTACAAATTTTAAAATCAATTTTTAATTGAAAGGTTTAGAGCGTTTAGAAGGTTTAGAAAGTTTAGTACTTTAACCGAATAATAATTAATAATTTAATAATCAATAATTCAAATCAAAACCACCTGAACCACGGACGGCTTATTGCTTCTCTAAACGGCCATGGAATGGCAATTAGTATCAACAGCAAAGCAATTCCAAAAAATATTAATGTCTTTTTAAACTTTCCACTTGAATTAAAGGCTTTTTTTACAGCAACTCTTCCCACATGAACCAAAATCCACGCAACTATCATCATAAAGGAATGTTCAACTGTAAAAAAGCGAACCATTGGCTCTTTCATGCTTTCTCCCATATTGCCTAAACCGGTGTACCATCCGTTCATAAAGTAAAGCGCCAGCCCGAGTAACAATTGAATGTCCATGCTGATCATGAAAAATAAATTGGCTTTTCCATCGCCGGCTGAATAAATTCTGCTGGAAGTCATGCCACTTATAGCACTAAGCAAAGTCCAGAAACCAAAAATTAAAATCAGCCAGCGAAATAAATTGTGTAATACAAGCAGGATTTGCATAATAATAATGTTTTGGCAAAAATAAGGGTAAAGAAGGATAAGTGTACAGTGAACGAATCTTCTATACCGATTTCTATTTTGGCTTTCACATTTCTGTTATGCATAATCACAGATCAAAAAAAGTGTCCTTTCTTTATTAATTGCGGATATTCTTTTTGAAATTGTTTTATTTCAGGGATAGAAACATTTTGTACATAACCGCTGTTGGGATTTTTTGCAATATAATCCTGGTGGTAGCTTTCCGCAGGCCAGAATTTTGTCAAAAGGATTACATGCACTGCGATTGGGGCTTTGTATTTCCCTGATGCATTCAATTGTTTGATGTAATTTTCTATTTGATCTTTTTCAGAATTGTTGGTGTAAAAAGCAATAGAACGATACTGGCTTCCGAAATCAGGCGCCTGCCCGTTGGTCGCCGTAGGATCTTGTCCTGCAAAATAAACTTGCAATAAAGTTTGATAAGAAACTTGTGAAGGATCATAATAAACCATTACGCTTTCAGCATGGCCGGTATTTCCGGTTTCAACCATTTCATAGTTCGGGTTTTTTGCAGTTCCGCCGGCATAACCGGAGATGGCTTCTTTTACCCCTTTGATACTTTCGAACAAAGCTTCCTCGTGCCAAAAACATCCGGCAGCAAAGGCTGCTTTGCTGTATTTTGAGAGGTCTTCTTTTGATTTATTTTCTGAATTGGTAACTGATCGTTGGCCGCATGAAACAGAGCCAATAGACATGGCAGCAATAAAAAATAAAGTGAATAACGATTTCATATTTTGTTGTTTCTCAAATTTACGTATTCTCTAAAGCAACGGATGTTAAAACAAAATGTGAAAAAAGAAATGGTTGCAGATATAAGGCGCTAATTGTTAGCGATTTCTTAAAGCATATGGCCAAGCCAACCTTTACAATATAAGTTGGCACTATGCTACAAACAGCTTGCGTTTTACTTTAGTTAGTATTATTGTAACATTTTGTGAGATGTTTTTATATTAATTTGCAATATAAATTGATTTATACCCGTTTTTAAAACCACAACATGAAGAGAATTATTACGATATCGTTTTTGCTTTTGTTTTCAAATATTTTGTTTGCGCAAATTCAAAACCCGGTTGTGTGGACAGCAACTTCTAAAAAGATTGCTGACAAAACATACGAAGTACATATTACAGCAACTATTGATCGTGGCTGGCATATTTATTCCCAAACAACGCCGGATGGCGGGCCTATTCCGACAAGTTTTACTTTTACCAAAAATCCATTGGTAATTGTTCAAGGAAAGGCGAAAGAAGTGGGCAAACTGGAACAGCACCACGAGCCACTTTTTGGGGTGGATGTAAAACAGTTTTCCAACATCGTTGATTTTGTTCAGTTGGTAAAATTAAAAGCGCCTGTAAAAACATCTGTAAATGTAGCGGTTGAATTTATGGTGTGCAACGATAAACAATGTTTGCCACCAACGACCAGGAAATTGACCGTTGCACTCTGATAAAAGAGCTTAAATAAAAAAGATTTTAATGAACAGGTTTTTCACCGGCCTTTTGGCTTTATGGTTTTGCTTTTTTCTTTCTGCCAAAGTTTTTGCCCAGGATTCTTCTGCGGTTAAATTTTCTTATAATTATCAAAGGATAAACGACAGCGAAGTAGTGTTTAATATCGCTGCAAAAATAAATCCGGGCATCAAATTGTTTGCATTGCAACATTCACCAAATGATGTATTGTATTCTTCTATTCATTTCGATTCTTCTGAACAAAATAAAGTAAAGGATTCTGTTTTTCATACCGGTGATGAACAAAAATCTAACGATCCATCTTTGAATAGTGAAGTGCATTATTACACTGATTCGGTTGTATGGAAACAAAAAGTGGCGGCTTCATTATCTGATAGTTTTTTACTGAAAGGAACGGTAAGTTACATGTATCAGAAAGGTGCTGATTATTTGCCTGGAGAAAGTAAATTCAAGACGTTTATTTTACCGCAATCAAAGAGCCTTTCTTCAACAGGAGCGCAGTTGAACCCTTCGCCAGCCGGTGGTTCTGTAGCAACCAGATCACTTACGTGGATATTTTTTACTGCTTTTGCAGGCGGCTTACTGGCATTAATTACGCCCTGCGTTTATTCAATGATTCCTGTTACCGTAAGTTTCTTTACCAAACGAAGCAGAAACAAAGCTGAAGGCATTAAAAATGCTATTCTTTATTCGTCGTCGATCGTTTTTATTTTTACCTTATTGGGATTTTTGATTACCGTTATTTTTGGTCCTACGGCTTTAAATAACCTGGCCACCAACTGGATCGCCAATCTCATTTTCTTCACGCTATTTTTATTATTCGGTATTTCTTTTTTAGGGGCTTTTGAAATAGAACTTCCCAGTTCCTGGGGAAATAAAGCCGACAGCAAAGCCAGTACCGGAAGCTTTATGGGGATCTTTTTTATGGCGCTCACTTTAGTGGTCGTTTCATTTTCGTGTACGGGTCCTATCATCGGAAATTTATTGGTAATAGCCGCAAGAGGAAGTTATTGGGGGCCGCTCATTGGTATGTTTGGATTTTCATTAGCGCTTGCTTTGCCATTTGCGTTATTCGCTTTTTTTCCGGGCAAATTAAATGTGCTGGGAAAAGCAGGAGGGTGGTTAAATGCGGTAAAAGTAACGCTCGGTTTTTTGGAGCTTGCGCTTGCTTTAAAATTTTTATCCAATGCCGATCTTTCAAAAGGCTGGAGGATACTCGATCGTGAAGTGTTCATTAGTTTATGGGTCGTCATCTTTGCACTTTTGGGAGTGTACCTTTTAGGAAAAATAAAATTCAGTCATGATGATGAATTACCGAAGAATGATTTTGATGTTCCCTATTTAAGTGTGACAAGATTGTTCTTTGCGATTGCTTCTTTTTCGTTTGTGGTATATATGATTCCCGGTTTGTGGGGCGCGCCATTAAAGGCAATCAGTGCTTTTCTACCACCAATGGGAACGCAGGATTTTACTTCTGCTTCCGGTTCACAAAATGTTCATTCCATTTCAACAGATTCATCAACTACTACTTTGCCACGGCCTGTAAAATATTACGACAGGATGAAAATGTACGAACCTGATGTGGTTACCAAATACGGCATGACGACTTACTTTGATTACGACGAAGCTTTGAATGTGGCGAGGAAATTACATCGTCCGCTGATGCTTGATTTTACAGGCATTAATTGTGTGAACTGCCGAAAGATGGAAGGGGAGGTGTGGAGCGATCCGGAAGTGATGAAGCGTTTAAAAAATAATTTCGTCATCGTGTCTTTATATGTTGACGTGAACAATGTTGACCTGCAACCTTCCGAACAATATTATTCCAAAGCGCTGAACCAGCAAGTAACCACACTTGGTGCAAAGAATGCTGAT
>DAHXOZ010000096.1 GCA_027364635.1 bacterium
AGATTAAGCGAAACGCAGCGAAGCCTTGTTTTGTTAAAAGATTATGAGGGTTATTCATACGATGAAATTGCAGAAATAACCTCTTTAAGCATCAGCCAGGTAAAAGTGTACTTGCACAGAGCAAGAATACAATTAAAAAATTATTTGGTAAAACCCGAAAATGTGATTTAAAATGAATATCAATAGAAATAATTACGAAGAATATTTTTTACTGTATGCCGATAATGAATTGACACCGGCAGAAAGGAAAATGGTGGAAGTATTCGTAAAGGAAAACCCGGAGTTGAAAGAGGAATTTTGTATGCTGAAGCTTACGATCAGTTCTCCTGATGAAGAGGTAAAACTTATGGATAAATCGTTTTTAATGAAGAAGGAACCTTCTTTAATTAATAAAAAACAGGAAGAGGGACGCCGGAATATCGCGGCGTGGCAGGCAAAATTGATATCATAACCAGCACTTTGGGCAAAGCACTTGGTGGCGCCAATGGCGGATTCACTTCGGGGAAAAAAGAAACGATAGAAATGCTTCGCCAGCGTAGCCGTCCTTATTTGTTCAGTAATACGTTGGCTCCAAATATTGTTGGTGCTTCAATGGCGGTTTTTGATATGCTAAATGAAACAACTGATCTGCGCGATAAATTAGAAGCCAATACAAAATATTTCAGGGAAAAGATGACAGAAGCCGGATTTGATATTAAGCCGGGCGTTCATCCCATTGTTCCTATAATGCTGTATGATGCAGTGTTGTCGCAAAAGTTTGCAGCACGATTATTGGAAGAAGGTATCTACGTGATCGGATTTTTCTTTCCGGTGGTTCCAAAAGGGCAAGCAAGAATTCGCGTTCAATTAAGCGCCGCGCATGAACAAAAACATTTGGATAAAGCGATCGAAGCTTTTACTAAAGTGGGTAAAGAATTAGGAGTTTTGAAGAGTTAAGTAACTTTTTATTTGTAGTAACTTTAATGAAAAATAAATAAAAATGCGTACACTTAATATATCTGTTTCAGAATTAGAATATGAAAAGTTTGGGTTAAAGGAAGAAAACCTTACTTTCTCTGACCTTCTTGATATTATTGAAAGGGAACTAGCCCGGAAAAATTTAAGGGAAGCTGTTGAACTGGGCGAAAAGTATGGGTTTTCAAATACCACTATGGAAGAAATAGATAAAGAGATAAAAGAAATAAGAGCAAATGCTAAAAGTAATTATTGACACAAATGTTTTTGTTTCTTCACTTATTCAACATAATTATCCTTTTTTAGTAGTTGACTATATATTTAAAGAACGAATGACTATCGAACTTTGCATTTCAAAAGAATTGCAAAATGAGTATTCTGAAGTTTTGAGCAGAATTAAATTTTTTAGATATCCTGGTTACGATTTAAAATCAAGAATATTACTTTCTAATATTAATAATTTTGATCGTACATATTTACCAACGCTCAAAATAAATATCCTTCAGGATGAATCAGACAATAAATTTCTCGAACTTGCTGAAAGCTCCGACGCAGATTATTTAATTACCGGAAACGGCAAGCATTTTCCTATGACAGAATACAAGAAAACCAGAATCGTTTCGCCAAAAGAATTTTGGGAATTGATGATAACAAATTTACCATGACCGAAACAGCAGCAACATTTAAAGCGAAAAGCTCTATTAGATCTGCCGACCTGGATCACAGGCAAAAGATCAATTTCAATATTGGAAAATACAATTCAGTTGTGCCCATAGGCAAGCAACAATTTATAGATATTAATCTCGTAAAAGAAAGAGCTAAAAATATAAAATGGCGTGCGCTTGAAACTCTTGATCAGCATTTGGAAGAATTTGAAATGCACTTTACGGCACGCGGAGGGAAAGTTTTGTGGGCTGAAAACTCACAGGAAGCCTTAGACGAAATTCTTTCAATTTGTAAAGAAAAAAATTGCCGCACTATTGTAAAAAGTAAAAGCATGGTGACAGAAGAAATTCATCTCAATGATTTTCTTCAAAAAAATAATATTGAAAGTGTTGAAACTGATTTGGGCGAATATATCCAGCAGTTAGATGGCGAGCCGCCTTATCATATTGTAACGCCGGCTATGCATAAAAGTAAAGAAGATGTGGCAAAATTGTTTGCAGATAAATTAGGAACCCCTGGCCATCTTTCTCCCGAAGAATTGACATTGGTAGCCCGTAAAAAATTAAGAGAAAAATATATAAAGGCAGAGATTGGAATTACAGGAGCCAATTTTGTGATAAGCGATATAGGAGGAATTGCGTTAACCGAAAATGAAGGAAATGCAAGACTAAGTACTGCATGGCCTAAAACGCATATTGTAATTGTTGGGATAGAAAAAATGATTCCATCAGTGACTGATTTGGCTTTGCTTTGGCCTTTATTGGCTACTTACGGAACCGGTCAGAAAGTAACCGTTTACAGCAGCATTATTTCCGGTCCGAGACAACCGGGAGAAACTGACGGTCCCGATGATATGTATGTTATTTTCCTTGACAATAACCGTTCAAATATTTTGGCTGATGCACGGCAAAGGGAAAGCCTTTATTGCATAAGATGTGGCGCTTGTTTAAATGTTTGCCCGGTTTATAAAAACATTGGTGGCCATAGTTACGGCACTACATACAGCGGCCCGATAGGAAGTGTGATTACACCGCATTTGCGCGAGTTTGATCAATACAAGCATTTAAGTTATGCATCTTCTTTATGTGGCGCTTGCTCAGAAGTTTGCCCTGTCAAAATAAATCTCCATGAATTATTATTGGAAAATCGTAACGAAAGCGTGGTAGAAGGAATGACTCCATTTTCAGAAAAAATGGCCTGGAAGATTTGGAAGATAGCTTCATTAAAAAGGGGAATGATGAATATGGGAAATGGAAATTTGAAAACTAAAATCGTAAGTAGATTGTTCAAAAGCTGGGATAAATACCATGCGCCGCTTGAGTTTAGCAAAAAAACTTTTAATCAAATGTGGAAGGAGCAACGGGATTTGAAATGATGGCCTCCCTACCCTCCAAAGCCCGCCAGGATGAACCAGTTCTGACGGGGAGGGTTTAAAACTCATTACAGTAATCCAATAAATAAATAAGATTTTTATTTTGTCAACCTTATTCCCAGATATTTTTCAAAACAATTTCTATGTTGCAATCATCGGAAAGTAAAAAAGTAAAAGGCTTTTCAGGAGAAAATTTCTGAAGGGTATATTTTGAATCCTCCACGCCATAAATTTCTACCATCTCTTTATCGGGATCGACAATAATATAATATTTTATTCCAAATTTCTCATAGATAGAAAATTTGGTTATCCTGTCTTTCAATGCAGTTGAATCAGATAATATTTCTACAACCAGACTGGGCGGAAAGTCAATAAAAGGTTTATTTATTTGCCCACAAATAACAGAAGCATCGGGCTGTAAAATTGTATCCTCTTCTACTTTTACATCAACAAAATCATAAGCTTTACAATTCTGGCATTCTGATTTTTTTATGGCAGATCTTAATTCTGAAAGAATATTTGCAGCAATCCATTGATGACGAGGCAAAAGTGCAGGACTCATCGCATAAGGAATCCCTTCAATTAATTCCCAACGACCTTCCCAATTGCAATAATCTTTATAAGTGTAATATGGCAATAATTTTACAGCACTCATGATATAAAGATAATTATTTTTATTGCCATAAGTAAACAAACAAATATTTGAGATTCCTATTTCAGAATGCTTTGCTTAATGCTTAAAATGCCGCAAACCTGTTATAACCATTACCAAATTATTTTCTTTGCAATAATCAATAGAATCTTTATCCCGGATAGAACCACCGGGTTGTATAAACGAAGTTACACCGGCGTTATGCGCAATTTTTACACAATCATCAAAAGGGAAAAAAGCATCGCTGGCAACCACTGAATTTTGTAAATCAAATTCAAATTGGTTCGCTTTTTCAATTGCATGCCTTAAAGCATCAACGCGGGAAGTTTGCCCCGCTCCTTTTCCTAAAAGCTGTTTGTTTTTTATAATGGCGATCGCATTACTTTTTAAATGTTTGCAAACAAGATTTGCAAAAGCCAAATCTTCTTTCTCTTTTTCAGAAGAGGCTCTTCCGCCTTCTTCTTTCCATTCGGTAAAATTTCCTTTATCATTTTCCTGGATCAGTAATCCGTCTAATAAGGCTTTCGTTTGTTCTTCCTCTTTGGGAAATTTTTTCAATTTCAAAATGATTCGGTTCTTTTTTACTTTCAAAACAGGTACTGCCTCTTCATCAAAAGCAGGTGCGATCAAAACTTCGATGAACAAATCTTTGAGAGCTTCTGCAGTTTTTAGATCAATAGTAGAATTACAAATTAAGACTCCGCCAAAAGCGCTTTCAGGATCGCCGGCAAGTGCTGCTGATAAAGCTTCTGAAACATTTTTTCTCTGGGCAATTCCACAAACATTGGTGTGTTTTATTACAGCAAATGTTGTATCATCCGAATCATCTTTCTTTTTAAATTCTTTCATTAACTGTAATGCTGCATCTACATCAACAAGATTATTATAAGAAAGTTCTTTACCGTGAAGTTGTTCGAAAATTTCACTCATATCACCCAGGAAATATCCTTGCTGATGTGGATTTTCTCCATAGCGCAATACTTTTTTTTCAAATTGAAAGGGATTTGCAAAATGCGTTTTATTAAAGTAATTGGAAATAGCAATATCATATCCTGAACAAACATCAAATGCTTTTCTTGCAAAATCTTTTCTTTCTTCCAAAGAGGTTTCTGCGTTCTGTTCTTTTAGAATTTTTGCAAGTGTTTGATATTCTTTTTTATCAGCGATCACCAAAACATTTTTAAAATTTTTTGCAGCTGCACGAATCATGGAAGGCCCGCCAATATCAATTTTTTCGATGATAGCTGCTTCATCGTTTGTAGCCTTTACGGTTTCTTCAAAAGGATACAGATCTACAACCACCAAATCAATTTCAGGAATGTTGTATTGCTTCATTTCTTTTAGATCGCCTTCTACATCCCGCCTTGCCAAAAAACCACCAAATACAACAGGATGAAGGGTTTTAACCCTGCCGCCTAAAATAGACGGATAGCCGGTAAGAGATTCCACAGAAATACATTTGCCACCATTTTCTTCAATAAATTTTTGAGTTCCCCCCGTGCTGTAAATAGTAATATTTTGCTGCTTAAGTAAAGGGATAATATCTTTTAATCCATCTTTATTAAAAACTGAAATTAGCGCTGATTTTATTTTTTGTTGCATTTTAAGAAATCAAGTTTTTCATTTACAAATTGATTATGAAGGCACCCTGTTCAGGAACAGAATGGGAATGCAAATGTAATTCTTCACACTCTTTTTTCCATTGTTCTATTTTCCAGGGCGGATTGGAAGCGTCAAAGACGTAATTTTTGCATTCAAAAGTTTCAGCGATATCTGCAATTTTTATTTTCGGATTCTTTGAAATAACGATATAGTTGATCCTTATTTTTTTATCTGAATGATAATTGCTGAATGAAGAATCGATCATTAAAATTCTTGAATTGTAAAACTGGTAAAAATTATTTTTTGAAAAAAGATGCTTTAATTTAACGGGTGCATCTTTTAGCTGAAAGGCAATCTGAGCGGGCTTTAGATTATAATTGTTTAGTAATTTGTCATTCACAACGTCACTATCACCGTTGAAGAAAAAATTATTTCTGTCGATAAATTCAACCGCTTTATGTCTTGCGATATTATAAACAATTATTTTCTTTTGATGATATAATTGCCACTTATCAAATGCTTTAAAAGAAAAAAAACAGATGGCGATGATGCATGCATATTTAAACGCCATTTTATTTTTTTTAATAAAAGCAACGAGAAAGGAAGCAATCATTAAATACAACAAAATAGTTTCATTTACAGAAATTGAAATGCCGGTCCATAAAGAGTAGGGAATGGCATCAAACCATAACACAATGTGATTCAGTAGCCAGATTGCTGCATAAACTATTTTTGCAAAATAAACATCTACGATTGATAAGGGGGCGATCAAAATTAAAATCAAACAACCACATAAAACAATTGAAGCAAGAGGAATAGCGACCAGGTTGGAGAATAAAAATAACAGCGGTAGCTGGTGAAAATAAAACAAACACAAAGGGAAAGTAAACAACTGTGCAGATAAAGAAACTGCTGCTAATTGCCATGATCGCCGCAACCATTTGTTTTTAAAATAAAACCAGTTTGAAATTGGTTTTTGTGCTAATACAATTCCTGTTACCGCCAGGTATGAAAGCTGAAACCCCACGTCCCATAAGAGGAAGGGATTAAAACATACTATAAAGAAAGCGGAGGCGGCAATTGAATTATAAACCGACCCTGTTTTATTAAAAGCGCTGCCAATAATGATAAAAGAAAACATAAGAGCAGCGCGAACTACCGAAGGTGATGCACCTGTGAGCAAAGCAAAAAGCCACAGACCGGCAAGGATTAACAGTAATCGTAAAGATTTTGATTTTTTGGTAAAAGGAAGAAGTGTAAACAGCCAGAGTAAAACTGCATAAATGATTCCCATATGAAGCCCTGAAATAGCAATGATATGCACCACGCCGGCATTACTATAAGCCTGCACCAAATCTTTATCAAGATCAACTTTATAACCAATCAGTAAAGCTTTCGCTATTGACGATTCATTGGTTTTCCCCAGGTATTTTTCAATTATAGAAACCACATTTTCACGAGTGGAAAAGATAAAAGAACTCCACGCATTCTTATTTTTTGATGGCAACAATATCCATTCATTTTCTTTTAAAAATACCTGCTGGTAGAGACTGTGAAAGGCCGAATACTGTGCATAATCAAATGAAGCAGGATTGCCTGAATTACGAATAGGGCTTAAAACTTTGTTTACTATAATCCGGTCGCCATATTTTAACTTTTTTGAGGAGCTATCCTTTGAAAAGTAAATCAAAAATTTGCCGGTTGTTTTACGTGCTTCTTTATTGATAATAACACTGCTTGCATTTGCAATTGCTTTAAATGATTTTGCTTTTTCCTGCAGCGGTTCGGCAATGGTTGCCACTATAAGACTCTTTTGACTTCTATATTTTCCATACCAGTTTGGATCGTTTCTCACATCTTTTTGCCAGGAAATGTATGTGCCAAAAAGAACCAGCATTAGTGAAATCAGAACTCCCTGAACCACCCTGAAACGAAACCGGATTGCTTCCGCCAAAAAAGAAAAAAATACCAAAAGCGTCGCAAAAATAATTGTAGAAAAAAGAAGTAAGGAAATACCGGGTTGAATATAAAACTGAAAAATAATTCCGGCTATAACGGGAACAAGTATACGTAGAAAAGGCGCTTTTTTCCAGATAAAAATATGGTAGGAATTTCTCATAAGAAAGTATAAAAACCAGTATTTACTTTTTCAGTTTATTTGGAAATGGTTATAATTTATGTTTGAAGATACATTTTTAATAATTTTATTTTGTAATGTTTAGATTTGTATCAGTGTTTATTTCCGAAACAAATCTTCCTGGTGTAATACCGGCAAACCATTATTTATAATACATAAATCTATAAATCTTGATGCAACCACAACAAATGCAGTACGATTTGGCCTATGAATTTCTGATGGGAAAATTAGAAACAGAATTACCATCTTTTTTGCATTATCATAATGCTGAACATACCAAAGAAGTGTTGGCTGCAACAGAGAAACTTGCACAGGAAGAAAAAGTAACAGGGAATGATCTTGTACTTTTAAAAACAGCTGCCTTATTTCATGATTCCGGATTTTTAGAGACTTATAGTGATCATGAAGAAATCTCTTGTGAGATGTCCAGAAAATGGCTGCCACAATTTGGATATAACAAGGACCAGGTAGAGGAAATTTGTAATTTGATAATGACAACTAAAATTCCTCAGGAGCCCCAGGATAAACTCGGGGCGATTCTTTGTGATGCGGATCTTTATTATCTCGGAACTGACAAATATTTTATTGGGGCGGAAAAGTTATATAAAGAACTGCATGAGGCCGGGCTGGTAAAAAACCGCGAGGAATGGGGTGAGGAAGAAATTAAGTTTGTTGAACATCATCATTATTTTACACCGGCTGCACAACGAAAACTGAATACAAAACTGCAACATACAGTATTACAATTGAGAATCAGATCTTCTAAAGAAAAAAAACCAAAAAATGCTTTTGTGATTACCGGATGGGTGAGCGATTGGATATTTATTGTTTTGGGTGTGCTATTGGCGGCTTTTTCACTTAAAGGGTTTCTTATTCCAAATGGTTTTTTTGATGGAGGCATCACAGGTATTTCACTGTTGGTAAGCGAACTCTATCATTTGGACATTTCATATGTGATCATGCTGGCCAATCTTCCCTTCATAATTATTTGTGTATACGCGGTTAATTTTAATTATGCGCTTAAGACTTTCTTTTGCATTTTGTTACTTGGTATATGTTTATACTATTTTCCTCATTACTCAATTACTTCAGATAAACTACTTGTGTCTATTTTTGGCGGATTCTTTGTGGGGGCTGGTATCGGGCTAACTATGAGGGCCGGTTGTGCTATTGATGGCATTGAGGTTCTGGCGCTATATACATGGAAAAAAACAAGCTTTACCATCACTGAAATTATTCTTGCAATTAATATTATTATTTTCAGTGTTGCTGCTTTACATTTTGGAATTCAGGTAGCCTTGTATTCGATGCTAACTTATTTTACTGCAACACGCACGGTTGATTATGTAGTTGAAGGTTTGGAGGCATATATTGGGGTAACTATTATTTCAGGCAAAAGTGAAATTATAAAAGACAGGCTGGTAAATGAAATGGGCAGAGGCATTACCATTTACAAAGGTGAACGAGGATTTTTGCCGGGCAAATTTGACCTGCATGATGATTGTGATATTATTTTTACGGTGATCACAAGATTGGAAATAAGGAAGCTTAAAAATCTCGTTAGCGAAATTGATCCCCGTTCATTTGTTTTTGCCAGCACCATTAAAGAAGCTTCCGGTGGAATTATCAAGCGGAGACATGTGCATTAATCAGTAAACGAAGTTTATTCAACAATTCTTAATTTGGCATAATTCAACATAATTTTTTTCTCGCCGTTATGTTCAAATTTTACGATTGCTATCGGGTTGTGGGCCGCACCTTCCATTTTTAAAACTTCTCCATATCCAAATTTTTGATGTTCTATCTTTTGCCCTGTTTGCAAATTACTGGTATCACTTGGCGCAAAATCCGGAGAAGGAATATGTTCTTTTATTTTTATAACGGGAGTTGAAACGAGATACGCCGGTTTCTCTGTTTTTGCTTCTTTTTTTTGATTTTCTCCCGGATATTTCGGCCTGTCAAACGCATTCCAATAATTGGTTTGATTGTTTCTCATGTTTCCACCTGCAAATGATTTGTCTAAGCGTTCCTGCGGAAGTTCGTCAATAAAACGGCTGGGCTCATTTTGAGTAAGATTTCCAAAGCGATAACGGTTGTTGGCATATGTTAACCAAAGGCGGTTTTTAGCTCGGGTTATCGCTACATAAAACAATCTTCTTTCTTCTTCCAGTTCTTCCCTCGTATTAATGGCCATTGCATTTGGAAATAACGTTTCTTCCAAACCTGCAACAAAAACCACCGGGAATTCCAAACCTTTTGCCGCGTGTATCGTCATTAGCTTTACTACATCGCTTTCTCCTTTATCGTCGTCTGCATCGGTAAGTAAGGTGATTTGTTGAAGATAACTTCCCAAACTTTTATCAAGCAGTTCGCCATCTTCTGTTGGTGTTTCAGTATATTCTTTTATTGAGTTTAATAATTCCTGTAAATTTTCATATCTCGCCAGGCCTTCAGTGGTTTTATCATTAAAGAGATCTTTTACAATGCCTGTGTTTTTACCGACAAGAATTGCCAGATCATAAGCGTTTTTCTTTTGCAATTCACTCTGAAACATTTTGATCATCACCACAAAATTGCTGATTGTTTCAAGTGTATTCGCCCTGTAACCAAACTCTGCAGCGCGTTCCAGCACATTCCACATTGAAATGTTGTGTTCATTGGCATAAAGAACTGCTTTTTCAACTGACGTTTTTCCTATTCCTCTCGCCGGATAATTAATAATTCTTTTTAGCGCTTCCTCATCACCAGGATTTACAATGACACGCAAATAGCTTAAAAAATCTTTTATCTCTTTTCGTTGATAAAAACTGATGCCGCCATAAATGCGATACGCAATATTCATCCTCCTTAAACTTTCTTCAAAACTTCTACTTTGGGCGTTGGTACGATACAAAATAGCGAAGTCACTGTTGCGATAATGATTGCGCAGTTTCTGCTCTTGTATTGCATCCGCTACATATTTTCCTTCGTCATTATCTGTTGCCGTGCGCACCAGATTTATCTTTTCTCCTTCAATATTACTGGTCCACAGTTTCTTTGGAATTTGTCCTTTATTGTTCGCGATTATATGATTGGCAACATGCAAAATATTTTGTGAGCTGCGATAATTTTGTTCAAGCATTACCACTTTTACTTCGTCATAATCTTTTTGAAACTGCAAAATATTTTCGATTGTCGCACCGCGAAAACTGTAAATACTTTGCGCATCATCTCCAACTACAGCCACATTTTCGTACATGGCACCCAATAATTTTATAATCTCATATTGGGAAGTATTTGTATCCTGGTATTCATCGATCATGATGTATTTAAACTTGCGTTGGTATTTGCTCAGGCTCTCAGGATGCGTTTTCAAAAGTTGGTAAAATTTCAGCAACAAATCGTCAAAATCCATTGCACCGTTTTTAAAACAACGATTGCAATAGGCGGTATAAATCTGTCCAATCAAGGGACGATTGGCCCGCATGTCTTCCTGCTGCAAACCAAAATCATTTATGTATTCATCCGGTGTGATCAAACTATTTTTCGCATTTGAAATCCTGTTGTAAACCGTGTTGGCCTTATAATGTTTATCATCAAGATTCATTTCTTTTACAACAGTTCTTACTACACTTTTTGCATCATCCGTATCATAAATGGTAAAGTTTCGTGGATAACCAAGCTTATCGGCTTCGGCTCTTAAAATTCTTGCAAATACAGAGTGAAAAGTTCCTATGTAAAGATTGCGCGCTTCATTATTTCCGAGAATATGCGTTACTCTTTCCTTCATTTCCGCTGCCGCTTTGTTCGTAAAAGTGAGTGCCAAAATTTGAAAAGCATCCACGCCGGACGCCATTAAATGCGCAATTCTTGTTGTTAAAACCTTTGTTTTGCCACTGCCGGCACCTGCCACAATCATGATGGGTCCATCGCGATGAAGTACAGCTTCGCGTTGCGAATCATTGAGTCCCTGTAAATATTCCTGCATAGAGGCAAATTTACGAAAAGACAGGGTGAGGAAAAGTTAAGTGGAGAAATAAATGCAACATTTAAGACTTTAAATGTCAAAAAAGATTTTAATTGACATCGAACATTTCAGAGTAAAAATTTTTCTTTTTTCTTTGTTTACTGCTACAAATTTTAATCAGTAATTATAAAATTATCGGCATCTTTCCAGAATGGAAAGCGGTTTCTTGTTTCGGCTATTTTTTCCTTTTGTAAAGTATAAGTGAAGACGTCTTCTTCATTGTTTTTTTGGTAAATAATTTCGCCGGATGGATCAATGATAGTGCTGCCGCCTTGGTAATTAATTTCATTTCCATCTTCTCCCACCCTGTTTACCCCTGCAACAAAACATTGGTTTTCGATCGCGCGGGCACGCAATAAAGTTTCCCATGCAACGCTTCTTTTTTCAGGCCAGTTGGCCACGTTAATCAGGAGATCGTATTCAGGCCCCCTCCCGGCCTCCCCCAAAGGAGGAGGAGACTGTCGCGCCCAAACAGGGAATCTCAAATCATAACAAACCTGCAAATTGATTTTCCAACCTTTTACCGAAGCAATCAGTTTTTTATTTCCTGCGGAATAATGCGCGTGTTCATCTGCGTAGGCAAATAAATGCCTTTTATCGTAAAAGCCAATTTCTCCGTTTGGCAAAACCCAAAGTAAACGATTATAAAACTTCTCTTCTTCTTCAATCATTAAACTTCCTGTAAGAATTATCTTTTTTTCTGCTGAAATCTTTTTCATCCATTT
>DAHXOZ010000097.1 GCA_027364635.1 bacterium
TTAGGACAGATGATTCGGTAGATAAGATAGTTAACAGAATTTTATTTGGAATTTTGCAGGCTGCCCGCACCAGGATTTCTAAAACGGAATATATTGCTTGTCCTTCATGCGGAAGAACTTTATTTGATTTGCAAGAAACAACAGAAATGATTAGAAAAAGAACCGAGCATTTGAAGGGAGTAAAAATTGCAATAATGGGTTGCATAGTCAATGGACCCGGCGAAATGGCTGATGCTGATTTTGGATATGTAGGCAGCGGCCCCGGAAAAATTACTTTGTACAAAGGCAAAGAAGTAATAAAAAGAAATGTACCTGAATCTATCGCGGTAGAAGAACTGGTTAATTTATTGAAAGAAAATAATGCGTGGGTAGAGCCGGAATTAGCGCTTGCTAACTGATTTAAAATTTTATTTTGTAGTAAATGAACAAATAAACCGGCTTTTTATTTTTCAAGCCGGTAAAAAAAACTCTTAATTTTTAAAAAATCAGGAGTTGGATTATTTTCAATCATTTTTAATTTCATTTTCAAATTAAATAGCTCAAATTGAAAACAGATTTTTTAGTGATAGGCAGCGGCATTGCAGGACTTACTTATGCATTAAAAGTAGCGCGCGATTGCCCGGATAAAAGTATTACCATTCTTACCAAAACAGAAAGCGAAGAAACCAATACAAAGTACGCCCAGGGCGGCGTTGCAGGTGTTACAGATTTTGAAAAAGACAGTTTTGAAAAACATATTGAAGACACGTTGATCGCCGGTGATGGTTTATGCAATCCGGAAGTAGTTGAGATTGTGGTGAAAGAAGGTGTTGAAAGAATAAAAGAAATTATCAATTGGGGCGCCGATTTTGATAAAGAAAATTCAGGTGAATACGCTTTGGGGAAAGAAGGCGGACACAGTGAATTTAGGATTCTTCATCACAAAGATGTTACAGGAAAAGAAATTGAAAATACTTTGCTTGAAGAAATTGAGAAGTTTCCAAACATTCAATTAATCAATCATTATTTTGTAGTTGATATCATTACACAACATCACCTCGGTTATTTAATTACAAAATCGACGCCGGATATTGAATGTTTTGGAGTATATGTCCTCAACCTGCAAAAAAATAAAATAGAAAAAATAATTTCAAAGATTACCCTGGTTGCAACAGGTGGAAACGGACAGGTTTACCGCACTACCACCAATCCTTCCATTGCAACAGGAGACGGAGTGGCAATGACTTACAGGGCAAAAGGGAGGATTGAAAATATGGAATTTATCCAGTTTCATCCAACGGCTTTATATGAGGCAGGAAAAAGCGGGCAGGCATTTTTAATAACAGAAGCTGTTCGCGGAGATGGTGGAATTTTACGAAATGCCCATGGTGAAGCATTCATGGAAAACTATGATGAAAGAAAAGATTTGGCTCCACGTGATATTGTAGCGCGCGCTATTGACCAGGAAATGAAGATCAATGGTACTGAACATGTTTTTTTGGATTGTACCAAAATGGATATGGAAAAATTCGTTCACCATTTCCCCAACATTTATGAGAAGTGTAAATCAATTGGAATTGATGTTGCCAAACAATACATCCCGGTAGCACCTGCAGCGCATTACAGTTGTGGTGGAATAAAAGCGGATGTATGGGGAAGAAGTTCCATCAAAAATTTATATGCCTGCGGCGAATGTGCAAGCACAGGATTGCACGGTGCCAACAGACTTGCTAGTAATTCACTTTTGGAAGCAATGGTTTTTGCGCATCGCTGTTATTGGGATTCCGTTAAAAATATTGATGCTATTGAATTCAATGAAGACATTCCTGACTGGAATGCAAAGGGGACAAACGCGCCAAAAGAAATGATCCTTATCACGCAAAGCCTGAAAGAATTGCAATTATTGATGACCGATTACGTTGGAATTGTAAGAACCAATGTAAGGCTTGAAAGAGCGATGAAAAGGCTCGACCTGCTTCATATTGAAACCGAAAAATTATACCAGGCAACTTCTGTGTCGCCACAACTTTGTGAATTGAGAAACTTAATTACGGTTGGATATCTTATCGTGAAAAGCGCGCAGTTCAGGCACGAAAGCAGGGGGCTGCATTTTAATACTGACTATCCGGGAAAAAGTGATTTGGTACAGAATGTGGTGCTATAGCACTGAAAAGCCTACTTAATTCTTACTTTTAATTTAAATCTTACTTCATTATATTTGTAAGAATAAAAGCCACATTATGGAATCAAGCGTTATAACAACCAAGGGGCAAATAGTAATACCAAAAGGTATTAGGGAAAAATACAAACTTGAACCGGGAACAAAGATTTTTTTTGAAGAAACACCTAACGGGATAACTTTAAAACAAGTAGATGCCGGTTTTATAAAGAGCGCCAAAGGTATTGCGCCAAGAAAAAAGGGAGAAAAAACTATGGATAAATGGTGGCCGGAATATAAAGCGAAAGAAATTACTTTGGAAGAAAGAAAGTTAAGCTTGCTCAGTGAACCTGAAACATTTTACAAAAGAGCCACTAAAATAAAAAGAAAAAAGTAATGGGAGGTTTCGTTCTGGACACTTTCGCAATAGTTGCTTTTTTTAGAAATGAAAAAGGTGCCGATGAAGTGGAAAAACTTTTACTTGATGCTATAAATAATAAGCTACAATTGAATATGTGCTCATATAATGCTGGTGAAGTTTATTATTCAATATGGAGAAAGAATGGAAAAGCAATAGCCGATGAATGCCTGAAAAAACTTTTACAATTTGAAATTACTATTATAGAACCGGATTTACAATTAACCTTTGAAGCCGCTACCATAAAATCAACACATAAACTTTCTTTTGCCGATGCTCATGCCGCAGCACTTGCCTTGCATTTAAATGCAACATTAATTACCGGAGACAAAGAGTTTGAGAATCTTAAAGATATTAAAAAGTTTAGGGTAAAATATTTATGAGATAATGAAATAAAGTTTTCTATTTTTCAATAGTAACCGGCGTACCTACCGGAATGTAACTATACAAATCCGCAGCTTCTGTATATTTTAGAGAAATGCATCCATCGGTCCAGTTTTGGTAATAATCCACCGTCCATTCTTCCTGGGGCCTTGTAGCGTGAATGGCAATGCCACCACCTATTTTTGCGTTTCTTGGAATAAGTCCTTCAGCCTTTCTTTCATCAAATTTCTTATAACTTTCCGCGTCGGGATAATTCAATAAAAGTTCGTATTTCCATTTTGAATCATTCTTTTTAGCAATGATTTTAAAATTTCCTTCAGGTGTTCTTTTATCGCCTTCCATGTATTTATCCCTAAAATCACTGCTGCCGAAAACGCATGGGTAGGTTGCATACCAGCCTTTATCATCATATACCCTTAACTCATAACTTTTCTTAGAAATAATAATGTAATACGGATTGGCTTTTGAAGTATGAGCAATGGTTTTTTTATTAGAATTAAAATCTTTATTATTTGTTCGTTTACCGGGAGCAAAGGATAAAAATGCAACGGAAAATAAAAGAAATAGTGATATGGGCTTAAAAGGTGTTTTCATTTTAGGAGGTACTGCAATCTAAAAAAATCCTTGTTTCAATCAAAATATAGAACCGTTTGTAAAGTGGTTTTAACTTTTATTTGATGTAATTTTTTCCGGAAAGTTTAAAGAGAATCATGAAAACTTAATCCCACTGCTTTTCCGCTTCCTTCTTTTGCTTATATACTCTTTTACTGATAAAAATACTTATCTCGTACAGTATAATCAGAGGGACAGCCACAATGGTTTGGCTTGTCCAGTCCGGAGAAGGAGTAATAACCGCCGCAACCACTAAAATGATCACATAAGCATATTTGCGGTAATTTTTCAAAAATTTGGGTGTGATCAATCCTAACTTAGAAAGTATATAGGCAAGAACAGGAAGTTCAAATGCCATCCCGCAACCGAGTATTAAAGAAGTAAGTGTGTCAATATAATCATCGAGCGTAGGCATGTACTTATATACGCCCAGTTTTCCTAATTGGAAATTTGCAAGAAAATTAAAGGTGAAGGGCGCTAATAAATAATACCCGAATGCAGCCCCTGAAAAAAAACATAGTGAAACCCAGCCAATACTTCCCCTTGCGTAACTGATTTCTTTAGCAGATAAAGCCGGTTTTACAAAACGCCATAATTCCCAAATCAAATAAGGGAAAGAAACGACAATAGCGCCTATGAAAGAAATGTTAATTGCCGACATAAATGGGCCACTAACTGTTTGCCCTAACAGTTGAAAATTTACAGGAGGCATGCAAAGAGAATCGCCTAAATGTAAGTAATGACCAAGATTACATAATCCGGAATAGGTAATAAAACTATTTCTGGAAGGGGCAAGAATAATATTATCAAAAATCCAATCGACATAAAAAAACGCAACGAATGCAACTACGATAAGTACCAATGCAACCCTAAAAAGATGCCAACGCAAAACTTCCAGGTGGTCCATAAAACTCATTTCCGCGCCTTCAGTTTCCTTTCCACGTAAGCTTTTAAAAAATGCCTTTCTTTCCGTTGTAGAGTTACTCAATTTTCCTGTTTGATTTATGCAAATATAATAGTACGAAGTTATTTAACGAATAGAATGCTAAAAGTAAAATTGTTAACTTTTAAAGGCTGCTTTCTTTCTCTAATGCGCGGCAACTGAAAGATCCACTTTTTTGTTTTTCTTTTCTTTGATAAACAGAACAAAGGGCACACAAATCAAAAACAGGATGCCGATGTATAGAAAAACATCCATATACGATAACACCATCGCTTGTTTGGTAACAGAAAAATCCAATGCCTTGTAGGCTGATTGAAGTGCTACATCCGGCGTCATCCCTTTACTCTCAAATCCCCGTTGCATCATCGCCACCCTATTTTGTACGAGTGGGCTACTTGCATTAAGATGACTGATCAGATCTACCCGATGGGTCATATTAGCCCGGGCAATAAAAGTGGTAATTACTGCAACACCAAAAGATCCGCCCAGTTGCCGCATCATACCTGTAAAAGCTGCACCCTGGCCTATTTGCTGTCCATGTAAAGTGGAAAGTGCCAGCGTAGTGATAGGGATAAATAACATGCTTAAACCAAAGCCCCTGAACATTAGCAGCCACCAAAATGAATCGGCGGGTGTATTAGGCGTAAGTATTTTATAGGCCCAGAGACTGTATAGAAAAAATATAATAAGACCCGCTGAAACCAGGTACTGCTGTTTAATTCCCCGTTGCAAAAGTCTACCTATAATGGGCATCATAAAGGCAGTTGCAATACCAGACGGGATAAATAACAAGCCCGCGTCTTCAGCCGTCCATCCAAGCGTTGATTGGGTATATAAAGGAACAATAAATGTAGAGCCGTAAAGCCCAAAGCCTAAAATAAAAGACAATACGGTGCCAATACGCAAGTTTCCATTCTTGAGTACACGTAATTCTACAATAGGATTTTTATAAGAAAGCTCACGCCATATGAAAAAGAAAATTCCAAAAATAAACAAGACAGTTAAAAAAATGATCAGGTTGCTGTTGAACCAATCATCATCATGGCCTTTTTCCAGCACATATTGTAAAGAACCGACAGCAATTGCCAACAGAATAATACCTAAAAAGTCAATATTTCTACGGGAGGTTTTTTCCTGAAATTTAGGACTCCGAATAAATTGAAGGGTTAATAAGGTGGCAACAATTCCAATAGGAATATTGATATAAAAAATGTATGGCCAGCTAAAATGGTCAACAATATAACCTCCCAACGGCGGCCCTAAGGTAGGGCCTATAATTACCCCGAGGCCATATATTGCCTGTGCCATTCCTCTTTTTTCAATCGGGTAACTTTCAGTAATAATGGTTTGCGAAGTAACCAACAAAGCACCGCCACCCAGGCCCTGGCAAAACCGAAAAGCCACCAACTCCCAGATACCTGTGGCATTACCGCACAAAAAAGAAAAGGTAGTAAATATCATTATGGAAGCTGCAAAATAATTGCGCCTGCCAAACTGTTGGGAGAGCCAGCTTGTCATCGGAACAACGATTACATTTCCGATGGCATAAGCAGTAACTACCCAACCTATTTCTGTAAGTGTAGCGCCAAGGTTTCCCTTCATATCTGTAAGGGCCACGTTTACAATAGTTGTATCCACAATTTCAAGCAAAGCTGCTATGATGGCGGTTATGGTAACTATTGCGCGCCTTGCCCCATACTCAACTAAAGAATTTTGTTGCATCATTTTTCCGCTCTTGACCTTTTAAAAATTTTATTTAAGATGTACATCTACATTTACGTTCATGCCAGGCCGCAATCTTTGCAATAAAGAATCTGATGGATTGGTAAACTCAATTTTAACAGGCAAACGCTGAACAATTTTCACAAAATTTCCGCTGGCATTATCAGGGGGTAATAAAGAAAATTTAGCGCCTGTTGCCGGAGAGAATGAGGAAAGTACTGCGTCAAAATCATGATCAGGAAACGCATCTGCGCGAACTACCACTTTTTGGCCTACCACCATTTTGCTAAGTTGGGTTTCTTTAAAGTTAGCAACCACCCAAAGATTATGGCTACGTACAATATCAAAGGTAGATTGACCGGTCTGTAATAACTGTCCGGGTACTACATCCACCCGGGAAACTCTTCCGCTGGCAGGAGCCGTAATAACTGTATAAGAAAGTTTAAGCTTTGCATCTTCCACTTCAACCTCACGCTGTTTTACAACAGATTCTGCTACGCCTATCGATTGTGCGGTAGCATTTGACTGTGAGGCTACCACACCTGTTTGACTGGTCGCCTGCTTTTTCTGTTGTTGAAGTATTTGTAATTGTTTTTCGGCCAGTTCTTTGGCAGCCTGCGCCTGTTCAAATTGTTGTTCAGTAATTGAATGATCCCTTATAAGATTTTGATAACGATTAAAATCCTGTGTGGTTCGTGTAACATTCACTTTTGCAGCTGCGATTTGAGCATCAACAGTAGAAACACCTTGTTGTGAAGAAGCGATTCCTGAACGTGCAGCCGCAGTATTGGCCCGGCTTGCAGCAACATTGCTTTTTGCTGTAGCCAATGCCGCCTCAGCTTGTTGCAGTTGGATACTGTAATCACGGTCATCCAAAATAATCAGTGTATCCCCTTTTTGTACCATCTGATTGTCTTTTACCCTCACTTCATTCACATAACCTGATACACGTGGAATTACAGGAATAATATCCGCTTCCACCTGCGCGTCATCGGTTTCTTCATGATGTTGAGCATAAAGATATTTTGATACAGCAAACCAACCGCCTGCCAAAATCATTACAATTAGTATGATTAAAAACACTTTACTCCTTTTCTTAGGTTCGGTTACCTCTTTTTCGCTGTTATTTGTCACTTCAGTTTTTGAAGGAAAATCTTCTTTTTCTGCTTGCATAATAGTTTGCCGCTTTTAATTATTGATTATTCGTTAATATTCCTGTTGTTTCCAAAAGTTTGCTGTAAGCCAGTAGCACATCTGCTTTCGCTACCGCAAGATTTATTTTAGATTGTAGTAAAGAAACATTGGCATCTAAAAGTTCTGTCGTATTCACCAGGTTATTATCATATTTGTTTTTAGTGATTCTATAATTTTCTGTAGCCTGGATCACTGCTTTTTGATACACCTCAGTTTTCTTTTGGCTTAATAAAAAGTTTTCAAAATCACGATTCACCTGCAATTTCACCTGGTCGGCCAGTTCGGCTTCGTTTGCTCTGATTTCTACCTCCCTTGATTTTGCCTCTGATATGTCAGCTTTCGATTTCCAAAAAGATAAATTGTATTTCAATCCTACTCCAATATTGGCTGCATTGGTAATGGTGATTAAATGAGGAATATCTGCAGCAATATATCCGCCAGTTAAAACAATGGCTGGATACTGATCGGCCTTTGCAATGCCAATGGCAGCCGTTGCTGCTTTTCTCCTGAAAGAAAGTGCCATAATATCTTTCCTGTTTTGCAATGCCAACTGCTCATAAGTATCAATTGTTTTTACATCCAAATTTTTATCGAACCCGGTTGAATCTGTTTCCAAAATGGTAGTTTCCGGGTAGCCGATCATCAGGTCCATGTTAACAGTAGCCGTTTTCAAATTGCTTTGCGCATCCAAAAGTGATAGTTCAACATTAGAGGTGTGCAGTTCAGATTTCAACAAATCGTTTCTTGCCAATAAACCATTTTGCTCCAGCCTGGTAAAAACAGAATCCTGCTGACGTGATTGTCTTAAATTTTCTTTTACCACTGCGACTGTTACCGCAGCTTTATACAAGTTGATATAGGCATTGATGGCATTAAGAATTACGGCTTCCTTATTATTCTCAGCATCAAGCGTGGTCGCCTCCTGAAGATACCTTGCCGATTCTATTCCATACTTTATTTTTCCTCCCGCATATATAGGCAATGAAGCGTTAACAATTCCATACATCGCCTGGTTTACATGAGGGATACTTTTCTTGCTGCCTGTACTATCTGTATTACCACTAAAAGCGTTGGTTTTTAATGCAATGTTCGGATTGGCCAGATATAAATAAGACCCCGATACACTCAGATCCGGTAACTTATTATCCAACGCCTGCCTTAATTGCGCCGCCGCTTCATCATTTCTTGCATAGGCAGCTTTTAAAATATTGCTGTTTTTTATACTTAGGTCAATGGTTTGCTGAAGGGTAAGAGGTTTTACATCCTGCGCTTTTGATATAAGTGGCAATAGATCAAAAGTCAATAAAATTAGTCCTATGGTTAAGATTGAAAGGCACTTTGATAATAATTTAATTACACTCCTGCTCATCTTTTAATTTTTTTTATTTATTCAACAAATGCGAACGCATTAATTGCTTCGTGTGTTCACTTAATCGTTTTTTTAATTGTTTATTTTGAAAAGGACTAAAGCCTTCTTTTTTTCCCAAAATCTTTCGGCACATAATGTCTGAAGTAAGTAAATAATGAACCGTTCCCAACATCGTGGTCAACGTCAACTCAATATCTACCTGGTTAAACTCCCCATCATTTATGCCATTTTTGATAATGATTTTTACTGGATCCATATTCCTTAAAAGGATATCACTGATTGCATCACGTAGCTGCGGGCGATGTTCCAGCGAAAGTTCGCGGTGGAGGATATGTTGAAATTGGGAATTTGATAATTTTCTTTCAATCGTCTGGTCGATAATAAAATCTATCTTTTCTATTGCTGAAAGAGAAGTATTATTGACAAGATCAGCAAAAACGCCTTTCAGAAATGAAGCGCGGTGCTCAACCACACTTTCAAACAGTTTTTCTTTTGAACCGAAATAATAACTGATCATAGCCACGTTCACACCTGCCTCCGCAGCTATTTCCCTAACGGAAGTTCCTTCAAAACCCTTTGTACTAAAGAGTTTGAGCGCTGATTCTATAATTATTTCTTTTTTTGCCATTTCTTTAAAAAGAGCGCAAAATTAAACACTTGTTTAAAACTAAACAAATGTTTAATTAAAATTTTATTTTTTTTCTTTTGTAAAATTTGTTTATAGCAAAAATGGCAACCCTTTGGATATATAAGATACTTTACTTGATTTGAGTCTTAAGTATTACTGCAATTAGTGTGATATTTTATTAAGAGAAGCTACAATTCTTTCCTTCGTTTCTTCATCCGTTAATGTTTGGGGATTAAATTTTTCACCGATTAATTTTTCATAAAGTTCTATATAACGGTTACGAATAATCGCAATCCATTCATCGCTCATTTCAGGGACCTGCTGCCCTTCTTTTCCCATAAAATTATTTTCGATCAACCATTCTCGTACAAATTCTTTACTGAGTTGTTTTTGTTTTTCTCCTTTTTGTTGCCTTTCTTCAAATCCGTCGGCATAAAAATACCTGGAACTGTCGGGCGTATGTATTTCATCAATTAAAATAATATCGTTTCCCAACTTTCCAAATTCATATTTGGTATCCACCAATATCAATCCTCTTTTTGCAGCCAGTTCTTTACCTCTTGCAAAAAGTTGTAACGCATATTTTTCTAATTGTTCATAATCTTCTTTCGATACTATATTTCTTGCTATTATTTCCTCTTTGCTGATGTCTTCATCATGACCTTCGGCGGCTTTGGTTGAAGGTGTGATAATTGGCTCGGGGAAATAATCATTTTCCTTTAATCCTTCAGGCAATTTCACACCACACAATATTCTTTCGCCTGAAGAGTAGGTTCGCCATGCATGGCCTGTAAGGTTTCCGCGAACTACCATCTCTACTTTAAATGGAACACACTTTAAACCAATTGAAACATTAGGTGCCGGCGTGGTTAACAACCAGTTTTTACAAATATCTTTTGTGGCATTCAACATATACGCCGCCACCTGGTTTAATACTTGCCCTTTATTAGGAATTGGTCTTGGTAAAATCACATCAAAAGCCGAAATGCGGTCGCTTGCAACCATTACTAAAAATTGGTCATTGATGGTATAAACATCCCTGACTTTTCCTTTGTAAAAATTGGTTTGTCCCTGTAATGAAAGAGTATTCATAATTATAAAATTAGTTGCAAAAATGCATATAAATTTCAGGAATCAGAAGAAAGAAAGATTTTGAAATATTTATACTTAAAAAATATATTTTAATCGTATTGATACAAATCTTACTTTGCTTAAGGTTTGCTAACCAAAATCTATTGATATGAGAAAGAAACTCCAATTTTTGATCTTATTTTTTCTTTCCTTTTTTCTTTCAGTTGCGGCGTTTGCACAGCAAAAAACTATCAAAGGAAATGTAACCGGTAAAGCAAGCGGAGAAGGCGTTCCCGCAGTTTCAATAACGGTAAAAGGTAGTGGTGAAGGCACTTATACCGATGAGAAAGGAAATTTTTCTCTCGATATAAAAGAGCCACTTCCTGTAACAATTATTATTTCATCCATCGGGTACAAGCAGCAGGAGGTTGAGATAAATAGTTTGTCAACGGCTATTAATGTAAGCCTGGAAACTGCCAGTACACTGGGCCAGGAGGTTGTAGTTGCAGCTACCCGTACCCCTTCAAGAATATTGGAATCACCGGTAACCATAGAAAGGATCAGCGCATCTGAGATCAGGAATTCGCCGCAACCTTCTTATTACGATATCATCTCAAAACTAAATGGTGTGGATGTGGTAAACGCATCCCTCACTTTTACTTCCCCCACCACAAGAGGTTTTAACGGAAGCGGCAACCTGCGGCTAAATCAAATTGTAGATGGAATGGATAACCAGGCCCCGGGATTAAACTTTTCTGTGGGCAGTATAATTGGGTTAATCGGCCTTGATGTGGGCAGCGTTGAATTATTACCAGGCGCATCCTCTGCTTTGTATGGTCCCGGTGGCATGAATGGTGCAATTGTTATCAACAGTAAAGATCCTTTTGGTTACCAGGGGCTTTCAATGGAGGTAAAAGAGGGGGTTATGAATATTGATAACAAAGACAGAAATTCTTCGCTCTATAATAATTATTCTTTGCGTTGGGCAAAGAAAGTGAGCGATAAATTTGCTTTTAAATTAGGTGGCGAATATGTAGAGGCAACAGATTGGGTGGCCAATGATTATCGGAACTATGATCGCTTGGGAACAACCGGTGGATTGAAAAACGGAACAAGAGCAACCGATCCGAATTATGACGGTGTAAATGTGTACGGTGATGAAACCACTGCTGATATCCGGACTAATGTTTTCAATCCGCTGGCACAGGCGGCTCCTTTTTATGCTCCTTACATTAGTTCATTTCCTGCCTCTATGCCGGTTTCAAGAACAGGTTATAATGAAAAGGATATTGTAGATCCCAAAACCTTTAACCTGAAAGTTTTTGGAGAAGCCAGTTATAAGATCACCGATAATACCTCCTTAAATGCAGAAGGATATTGGGGAACCGGAAACACAGTTTATACAGGAAGCGATCGTTATTCTTTATTGAACCTGAAAATAGGTCAATATAAAGTTGAATTAGTAAACACACACTGGTTTTTGAGAGCTTACACTACCCAGGAAAATGCCGGTGATTCTTATAATGCTACTGTTACAACCAGGTTAGTAAATGAAGCGTGGAAACCAAGTGGCGGCGCAACCGGCTGGTACGCACAATACGCAATGGC
>DAHXOZ010000098.1 GCA_027364635.1 bacterium
AAATCTTCTTCAATTCTTATTCCCCCAAAAATTTTATAACGGTCTCCAAAACGGTTTCTCAATCTTGTTACGTTAGTAACATCCCTGGTTGATTCCTTTATAGCTTGAATATTTTTAAATTCTTCCAATTCATCAAACATGTCCAAAGTGATCAATATCTTATAATCGATGGGATTATTATAAATTATTATTGGCAGATCAGTTGCTTTTGCAATAGATTTAAACCATTGAACTGTTTCCCTGTGATCGCTCTTATAACGCATAGGTGGCAAAGCCATTAAACCCTGCGCACCCCATTGTTTAGCATACTCCGCCTGTTGTAATGCTTGCCTCGTGCTCCCTTCCGCGATGTTTAAAATCACCGGTATTTTTTCATCAACTTTTTCAAGAGCAAACTTTACTAATTTTTCTTTCTCTTCAGTAGAAAGAACGCTCGATTCTCCTAATGTTCCACCCAAAATAATGCCATCAATACCTGCATTTATTTGTGCATCCAGATTTTTTTCAAACAGATCTAAGTCAAGTTCATCCGATGAGGTAAACTTCGTAGTAAGTGCGGGATAAATCCCCTTCCATGTAATTAGCATAGTTTTTTTATCGAAGGTAGATTAAATGGAACTTAAATTTGCCTCAACTATTAATCCATAATTTACTTTTTCTTAACCCAAAATATTATGAAGTAAAAAAATTTATACTTTTTGCAAAATGAAATTAATTCAATTTACAATATCTAAGCTGCAGACAATTCTGTAATTGTACAGAATGAAAATATGCCCTCGTTTTATAATTTCTTCCACAAACATAAAGAGATTCAAATAACATCAGTAATCAAAAGTGAAGGGACCTTGATTGTTGGTAACACCTGCAAAGGTTTAAACCCGGAGATATCTATATTATTGAAGCAGACCCACCCCATATTTTTAAGAGTGATGTATCTTACTTTACTAAAAAAAATTAAAAACAAATATTCAGGCGCACTTACATTATTTTTCAGTTTCCCGGGAAAAATATTTACCCAGTATCCGGCTTCCATCATGAGTAATTAATAAATCTTCTTCAATTCTTATTCCCCCAAAAATTTTATAAGTTTCTAATTTTTTGTAATTGATAAATTCAGAAAATTTATTTTCTTTCCTCCATAAATCAATCAATTCGGGAATAAAATAAATACCTGGTTCTACCGTCAATACAAACCCGGTTTCTAATTTGCGGCCGAGCCGTAATGATTTCAATCCAAATTGTGTACTCTTTTTTAATTCATCCGTATAGCCCACATATTCTTCGCCCAGGTCTTCCATATCATGAGTATCTAAGCCAAGCATGTGTCCAAGTCCGCATTGAAAAAACATAGCATGCGCACCCCGATTGACCGCCTCTTTAATATCTCCTTTCATAAGACCTACAGACTTTAATCCTTCTGCCAGTTTTTCACAAGCTAGTAAATGAACATCTCTAAAATATACGCCCGGTTTTAAAGAAGCAATCGCTGCTTCATGGGCTTGTAGTACGATGTTATAAATATCTTTTTGTTGGGATGTAAAATGGCCATCTACCGGAAAAGTTCGTGTAAGGTCTCCTCCATAATGCACTGATGTTTCTGCACCGCAATCGCAAAGCAGCATTTGCCCTTTCCTTAAAATATTACCCTGGCTATGATTATGAAGAATTTGTCCGTTTACTGTAAGGATGGTAGGGAAAGCGAGGTTACCACCTTCACCTAATGCGATACCATGTATAATGCCTGCGATTTTTGTCTCTGAAATTCCTTCATTGGCAAGTCGCGCCGCCTCCAATTGCATATCAATTGTTATGTTTACTCCTTTTTCTATTTCTTTAACTTCTTCGGGAGACTTAATGGATCGTTGGGCAACAATGGCTTTAATAAGTTCAATACTTGCTTTTGTTGTCAATAGTTCAAAAGGAATACTCAGCCAGCCAATTAATTTTTGTGAATTTTCTGCTCTATACGGCGGCAGGTAATGGATGCGTGTTTTCTTAGACAATGCTTTACTTATATAATCTTTTATTGATGACGACGGAAGTACTTTCATTACCCCAAATGCATCAGCCTGGCCACGCAGGGATTCTAATGGCCCTGTCCAAATAATATCTTCCACATCAATATCATCTCCAAAAAGAATTTCCTCGTTATTTTCTATATCAATAGTTGCTGCTAAGCCGGGCCTGTCTAATCCAAAAAAATACAAAAAATTACTGTCCTGGCGAAAGGGATAATGATTATCAGAATAGTTCATGCTACTTTCTTCGTTTCCCAATAATAAAATCAGGCCTTTGCCAACCTGTTCCTTTAATCTCTCCCTTCGTTTTATATAAACTTCCTTATCAAACATAATGCACTTTCATTTTTATTTTAAACAAGTTTATTTCCCGATATTTTTTACGGTTATATGGAAATTAAGATTATCCCTCAGAAGAATTCATTGTTTCGAATTTAATTTCGCTTCCAAAATTTTAGCTGTTTTTGTCGCACACAACCCTCCTATATTAGTGCATTTAAATTCGTGCGGAATTCCTTTACCAATTGTGTACATGGTTTGAATCACTTCATCTAACGGTATTAATTCTTCATAGCCTGCAATTGCCATATTCGCAAACGATATAGCAATCGTTGCAGCCATTACATTATTTCCCAAGCAAGGAGCTTCCACTCTATTAGCAATGGGTGTGCATGTGGTACCAAGCGTGCTTTGCAATACCATCGAAGCAGCAGCAATTGATTGGGCAATCGAGCCCTTCGCAAGATAGACAAGTGCTGCGGCAGCCATGCTACCTCCCGATCCATACTCAACTCCACAACCCGCCACTTCTCCGGCAAAAGTGGATTGTGTCGCAATGAAAATTCCAATTATACCCGCTACCAGCATGGCTTTAATGATTTCATCTTCGGAAACTCCGAGGAAATCGGCGGTTCCCATCACAGCGCCCGGTAGTGTTCCACATGAACCTGCAGTAGGAGCCGCTACAATAACCCCCATGGAACTCTTTACCTCCATTAACGCAGAGACATACATCACAACAATATTGAGGGCACCTGTCTCTATTAAGCGGTTGTTTTGCAATTCATTTTTAAAATTTACAGATTGACTACCTAATAAGCGATCGGCATAGTCTGTGCCCTGTAGCCCAGATGCAATGGAATCTTTTAGAATACGTACAATCCCTCTCATCTTCCCGAAAATTTCTTCTTCAGAAAGGTTTCCTCTTTCGCTTTCATAAAGAATAGCCAGTTCCAATAGAGATAAATTTTTATTTCTATTAAAATCCAACATTTCGTTACAAGTGGTAAAGGGTACTTTCATACCTTTTCTTGAGAGGACTGGAAGCACTGGGGATAGTTTTCTTATAGATAAAACATCCTCCATAGAGTTCAATTGTGCCTGAAGTTTTTCATCAGGAAAAATTTGTGCCTTTATTTCAATAAAAAACGGATTTCCATCATGCACAATTAAGTAGTCATAAGACATTCCAACATTTAATAATTCCAATACTCTATCCGGTTTCTTGCAATAAATCAGTGTTTCGTAAAAATCACCCATAATAGAAACTTCAATTCCGTCAATGGATATAACTTCAATCATGCCACCGCCTGTTGAAATTGCAGTTACAGTCCTGGTTTCTGCAGGGTTACTCAATGTAATTTGATAGGTATTTAAATGTTTCACGCTAAGATCCCTTATACCAAATTGCACGTTGATACCGGCTTCAGAAATATGATAATCAGATTCTGGCAACCGTTCATCATCTGCTTCCCATCCCAGAAAGCCTCCAAATAGTCCCATATCCGATCCCTGATCCTTATGCGTGTTCGCTAAAGAGCCGTTCGGATCGAATTCAACTAAAATATTCGTTATATTATTTTCCATCAGATCCCTGCACAGTCTGCCAATCCGCAAGGAGGCAGCACAATGGGAACTTGAAGGCCCACGCATGACCGGACCTATCACATCATTAAATATACTAGGTAGGTTATCCATAATTTTTTATTAAATGCTTAATCAGATCAAAGATGCTCCTTCCAATATTTTTCCATAGTTTCACGCAAATGAAGTGAAGTGTTTTCTCTTTCATAAATCCCGTGAGAACGCATAGGATAAGACATCATATAAAAAAGTTTATTGTCTTTTATAAGTTCATTCGTAAGCATTTCAAAATTCTGATAATGCACATTATCATCACCCGTGCCTGCGATAATCATAAGGTTACCCTGAAGATTTTTCGCAAAATTTATAGGAGAACCATCATGATAACCTTTGGCATTATCACTAAGTAAACTCATATATCTTTCCTGGTAAGTAGCATCATAAAGACGCTGATCTGAAACAAAAGAAACGGCAAGTCCGGTTTTATAAATATCCGGATGCCGAAACATACAATTTAATGTCATTTGGCCGCCACCACTCCAGCCCCAGATTCCTACCCTGGAAGTATCAATAAAAGGATACATGGTGAAAATCTTTTTTGCCGCATCAGCCTGGTCCTGAGAAGCAAGAATGCCTATCTGTCTATATATAGAATTGCGCCATGCCTTACCCCGCGGCGTTTTGGTGCCCCTGTTGTCAATACTCATTACAAGATATCCTTGCTGCGCCATATACTGATGCCAGAGATCGCCACCTTCCCAATTATCCTGAACCGTAGACCCGGCGGGTTCTCCGTAAACATAAAAAAGTAAAGGATATTTTCTTGAAGGATCAAAATTCTTAGGTTTTATCATCCATGCATCCAACGTAACGTCACCGATGTCAACCCTGAAGAATTCTTTTGGGTTTAAATGCAGGGCATCATATTTTTCTTTCAGTTCATGATTATCCTGAAGTGTTCTTATTTCTTTGTGATCAGGAAGATGGATCAATGAGATTACCGGTGGCGTAGTTGTATTTTGAAAAGTTTGAATAGCCCATTCCGAATTTCCAGAAATCTGATAACTGCTTTGCCCTGCATAATTTTCTGGAGTAACTCTTTCGGCTTCAGCGCTTCCATCTATTTTGCTTCTGTAAAGATAGCGTTGGGTAAAATTACCTGGTGAAGCAATATAATAAACATATCCATTTACCGGATCAATACAACTGATTTCCACAACATCAAATTCACCCTTAGTAATTAATTTAACTTCATTACCATCTCTTGAAACTTTATACAAATGTTTCCATCCGTCTTTCTCACTCGTCCAGGTAAAATATTTTTCCCCATCAAGCCAGCGAATGTCATCATGGAGATCAAGAAAATCAGGATCCGTTTCAGTGTAAATATTTTTGATGGACATGCTTTTCACATTTCCAATCCATATCTTGTTGGTATCCTGACGGCGGTTTAGTTGCTGAACCATCACCTCATCAGAATGCGGAATAAAGTCCATGCGGGCGAGATAATTGTTTGCAAGATCTCCTGGAATATTAAACCAATTGGTTTTGCCTCCGGCAGAAGGAATAACCCCAACTTTTACAGATGAAAGCCTTGTGCCCACTTTGGGATATGGCAATGGAATAGGTCTTGAATAGATAGAATCAATATTATCTATCAGGTAAAATGTCCCTATATTTTTTGTATCGGATTGCCAGTAGGCGATGTATTTCCCATCAGGACTCCACCTGAATCCATCACGGTCATCCAATTCCTCTTCATACACCCAATCGAAAGTGCCATTAATAATATTCGCTCCACCATCTTTAGTAATTTGGATATTTTTTCCGGTAGCAAGGTCTTCTACATAAATATTTTGCCTGCTTACATAAGCTACCCGGGATGCATCAGGAGAAAATTTTGCGAACATTAATGTAGTAGGCTCAACGTTTTTTCCCACCTGTTGTAGTTTACCAGTTTTAAGATTGAGCACCCAATAATCTCCACGGGTATTATATCTCCAAACCCTTCTTGTATTAGTAAAAACTAACAGCTTACTATCATCGTCAGACCAGCTATAGTTTGATATTACCAATGGTTTGGTTTCATTTTCCGGGATGAGTTGCTTTGCAGATACCAAAACTGTTCTTTTTCCTGAAGCGGCATCATAACGAACAATATCATTTCCACCGAATTCTTTGTCATTTTCCAAGGTTGAATAACCTTGGTTGTCCTTCATCCAGCGAACAGGGCCATATCCTTTCTGGCTGTAGGTTCCGTTAGAATAAATATCTCTTAAAGTAAGTTGTTTTTGCGCATGCAAACTATTGTTCCATGGTAAACTAAAGAAAATTAAAACCAGGTAAATCAAAGTGTGTTTTTTATTCATTTAATTATTTTAAATTTTTACAAATTGAAAGTATAAGTTGCATCTTTTGACGTCATAAATTCTATAGTGCCATCAGTATTCGTTTTTGTCTTCACTTTTTTTCCATTGTGAGTAACCTGCATTTTATTTCCTGTATCAATCCGGCACAAACCACCTTGCTTTGAAAAGACTTCTAAATTCGTTATTTTATTTTTCGTCCATTTCATATTTATTACAAACGCACCTCTTGTGCATATTCCATTTGCTTCACCCTCACTCCATTCATCAGGAAGAGCAGGAAGCAAAACGATTTTACCTTCATGCGACTGAATGAGCATCTCTGAAATTCCTGCTGTCACGCCCATAGTTCCATCAATCTGCATCACCCTTCCACTGCCTGATAGCAATTGCTTATGAGATTCATCACGGAAATAACCTTTGAGAATTTTATCTGCATGATTACCATCTTTCATTCTCGCCCACAGGCATACTTTCCATGCACGCGACCATTCTGAACTTTCATCACCTCTTTGCACAAGTACCGCCTTGCAGGCATCCATGAATTGAGGAGTTTTTGAAAAAGAAAATACATCACCCGGATATAATCCATATAAAGGAGAAAGATGGCGATGTGGATGTTCAGTCTGTCCCCAATCCTGCGCCCACTCCTGCAAAGAACCATCCTTCCCAATTTTTGGCGGCAACAACCATTTCTTTTTCTCTGCTACTTTCGCAGAAAATTCCTTGTCTGTATTTAAAAGCCCCGCTGCATTAATATAAGCAGAAAAGAGGTCATGAATAATCTCCATGTCAATAGATGAACCGGCGCAGATATTGGTTCCGGGAATAAAACTTCCTGTGACTTCATCAAAGAAACGCCCATTTCCTGGCCTGTCCGGAAAATTTTCGGGAGAAGATGAAGGATTAGTAACATACCAATTAGTACCAGGTTGTTTTATAAGAAAATCCATAAAAAACTCTGCAGAGCCTTTTATCAGTGGATAAATCTTTTTTAAATAATTAGAATCCCCGGTGTATAAATATTCTTGCCATAATTGATTGCAAAGCCATGCACCAGCAGTAGTAAAAGTACCCCAGGTAGGTCCATCCATTGGCGCTGCAACCCTCCATAAATCTGTATTTTGATGGAAAACCCAACCGCGGCAACCGTAATTTTCTTTCGCTATCCGGGCTCCCTGATCGGTAACATCTTTCACCAATCGATATAAAGGCTCTGCACACTCTGAAAGATTGGCAGATTCCACAGGCCAGTAATTCATTTGCAGGTTGATGTTTGTTGTATATTTAGAATCCCACATCGGATCAGAATCTTCGTTCCATATACCCTGAAGATTGGCAGCCTGTGTTCCGGGAAGAGAAGAAGCGATGAGTACATAGCGCCCAAACTGGTATGCAAGGGCCGATAAAGCCGGATCAGATAAGGTTACATTATCTTTCAACCGTTGATCTGTAGGTAAAAATGATTGTGCAGTTGTAGGGAGATGAAGGTTAACTCTATTGAAATATTTTTGATAGTCAACAATCTGGGTGGACTTCATATCATCGTAGGATTTATTCTGAAAACCTTTGAAATAATTTTCTACCCGTGCCTGTTCATCGGCACTTACATCTTTATAATTGACAAAGTTCGTCGCGGCAACAAGGTAAAGAGTTACTGAGCTCGCATTATTTACTTCAAGATAATCTCCATCAATTTTCATTGTGCCATCTTCACAAACTGCTTTTAACTTTGCTTCATATTTCAATTGTCCTTTAATGCCCAAATAATCAGCAGACTTGCCTGTTAAGATTAATGTATTATTCCCGGAAGCATCCATGTGAAAATAATCAGTGGCATAATTGGAATGATCCTGGTTCCTTACTCCCCTGAGTGTTGCGTTAAAAGATATTTTCTTTTTTTGATCAGCAGTTATTCTAATAACTATCGCCTGATCAGGAATGGAAGAAAAAACCTCCCTGCGGTATTTCACTCCGTCGGAAGAATATTCAACACCTGTAATACCTGTCGTAAGGTCGAGCCATCTTTTATAATTCGTGTACTCCTTACCGTTATCAAATTGAAAAATGAGATTTCCCATCGGTTGGTACTTTTGTTGTTCAACAGGATATCCCATTAATTTTCTACCAAATAATTTTTGTGCTTCAAACCATTTACTGTTAAATACAAGATCCTGTACTTCGGGAAGAAACTTTGCTCCGCCTTTTACCACTGAGGAATAAGGCCCGCCAGACCAGTAAGTATCTTCATTAAACTGAATGCGTTCATTTTCGGGATTACCAAATATCATTGCTCCTAAACGGCCGTTCCCAACTGGTAATGCATCATTCCATATTTGTGCGGGAGAATTGTACCAAAGAAGGGTGGAAGGATCAAAGGATTTATTTTGGATGGTTGCTGAAATGTCTCCCTGCTGTGCTTTAGAATTAATAACTCCAAAACAAAATAACCCTAACAATAGAAATCTGAATAATTTTATCATTTTTATTAAAGTATTAGTTTGAGTTAATAGTTAATTTACATGATTAATTGATGGTGAAAAATGTTAGATTATATTAGTCGAACACTTTCTGTTACAGCATTTTACCTCAAAATTCAAAAGTGAAGATAAAATAGTTCGTTTTCATTTAAAATCTGTATTATCTCATTTATTTTATTATTTTGATGCTCTTTGAGATGAATTGCTTCAAAGAAGGAGAACCCATTTCTTATACAAATCTTCACAAATTTCAAAAGCGTTACCAGGTGGTTTTGTAATAAAGCTTTGCACAGGTTGGTTTATAGAAGTCCACTGCCAGTCAAAAGATGCTCTTTGCTTATTAAAAACCTTCATATCAGGCTCAGTGCCTTGTTTAATAGTTTTTTTGAGATAACCGAAAAATAATTTCCACCGCGTTTTGTAATAAGTAGATATCAATCCAGACCAATCTTTTGCTGCGTAATCAGTATTGACATTATCTTCTCCACCCCACGTCGTAATTAATACGCGTGCATCTTTTTCATAATAATTTTTCTCTGCTTCCGTTGAGCCGAAGTCTCTGGCCTGACCAATCCAGTTACCTAATAACAAATCGTGTTGGGTAGAAACCAACCTATCAACATCATCGCATAAAGAACTAAATAAACTTGTATATTTTTGGAATATTTTTTCATCTTTTGCATAATAGGCTTTTGCAATAGAATCTCTAAATGAAACTGCCAGATTAACCAATACCTGCTTTTCCAGGCGCACCAAATCTCTTAAATAATTGGGATTCGATCTGGAAACTGAATTTGCTAATAGAAAAGATGGTAAAATATTCGCCAATGATTTGTAATCATAATTACTTAAGGAAGAATAATAGCCATGCCCTTTCAACATTGGCTCTGACTGAATTATATTACCAAGTCCTACACCTGAAACCTGGTCATTATAAATTAATGGCAATAATTTTACCCAGGCAGATTCTATAATTGGATCTTGATTGCCGCAACGGCTGTCGGCGTAGTTTTTAATCCATTGACCCGTATTCTCTGCATCTGTATTCCATGCATAATCAAAAAGCCATTCATACATAAAATCATTGACACCAAAACCCTCTAAAGTTGCACCTATTCCAGTCATGTTCCTTTTGTTGGGGTCTTGTTCTGCTGCGGGCAATATTTTTGATACTTTTAAAACAGGGGCAGCAAGTTGAGTATTTCCTCCAAAGTTCCCAAGGTAACACCAAACATAAGGAGCATTAAAAAATCCATCTGTTAAACGCCATATTTCCGTTCTCTCACAAAAATAATCCAGCAATACCATCTTATTTTGAGGAACCGCTTTTATCATTGCTTCCAAACGTGGATTGGTCCAGTGTTTACGGTCATCATAGAATGTCCAACCCATTTGTACCCATACAGCCTGAGAGTCAATTGCTTTCATTCCACTGTAAATATTTTTTGCTACATCTGCTAAATAAGTTGGTTCCCAACTTGGAGGATCCATTTCATTGAAAGGATCAGCTCCATATAAATGATCTGTTCCCAAAAGTTTTTGTTGTTCACTCAGATAGGCTTTTTGTATTCTTATAAATAAACTATCCATAGGATCCAAAAAATACGCATCATTCTCCGGGCCAGTATCATACGAACCCAGATCCGTGATCTTAATATTGGGATATAAAGTTTTTAAGTCTTTAGGCACATGTCCTGCGAATGCAGGTAAAATTGGCTTCATCCCAAAAGTTCTTTCTCTTTGCAAGATTTTTTTTTGAAGCAAAAACTGGTTATCAATAAAACTCTGTGGTAATGGCCCTAAAAATCTATCAAGATTACCCATTCTCTGCCAGGGCAGATGAGAAGGCCCGGTAAAAAAATCCATGATTTCTTTATCAGTCATGCCAAACTTCCTCCATACTCGTTGCCAAATATATTCCTGGCCTTGTATGGCAAGTGGCATATTAATACCATTAAGCGCCATCCAGTCTATCAATCGTTGCCAATCATTCCATTTCCACCACAATGTGGTATATCCTGCGGTACAGTAATTCATAAAAAAACGATTCTCAAAACGACACGACTCGCTTACAGGTTTTGTCACCAAGGGTAATATTTTGGGAATTTCAACCGGATCATCTGCATACCACGAAACAGTTGTGTGGCAATAGTTTTTCAGATAATAACTAAGCCCTTTTGCCATAGATAAAGCATTAGTACCTTCAATAAGAATTTTTTTATTTTGACTTTGGATATGAAAACTATCCCTTCCGTCACCAGGAATAACTCTTAACAAAAAGAAACCAGATTTACCCGGCATCAACCTTTCTATCATTGCAAAAACCGTTTCACGATCACCATTATTTTTCGGGCTGCTAATTGCATAAAATGGATTGAGTAGGTTCAACAACAAGATGCTATAAAAAATATAATAATTTTTTCTCAAAAAAAGAAACCGATATTTCATGGTTATTATTTTTTAAATCCTTTGATAGATCGTAGAGATAAACGCATACTTCAATTTCTTGTCCTTTCCTTTTGATTTACCAAACAAAGTTTCTTATCTTTTAAAATTAAAAAGCAATTTAAATCTCAGGCTTATTTTCAGGCACCAGTTTTTATCAACTGTTACTTCCAAAGCTATTTTAAATATTAATCAAAAATTTACCTTTTTTAAACTAAAATGCTCATGATAGGTGCATTTCAAAATTATTGGAAATTTCGCATGTTCATAGATTCCCGAAATGAATATCAATACGGGTAGGGAGTTATCCATTTATCATCTTTGTAATCTCTAAAAAATATTTTTAATGCCTTTTTCAAAAAATCCCCAGAAAGCCTTTTTAGGTTTCATATATTTTAATCCAAACGCCATGATACTTTTTTCCTTGATGTATTTTATGGCATCAGGAATAGAATCGGTGAGGTAATAAAGTTTCGCTTCATGTTCCGATATGGTTCCCTCTTCCAACATTTTTTGATTATGCTCTATAATATTCTGATAAAAATCTTTATCAAAAATGATAATAGGAAACATTTCCATCTTTCTTGTTTCAATCAAAGTAATGGTTCCGAAAAATTCATCCAGAGTTCCAAAGCCTCCTGGCATGACTATAAAGGCATAAGAATATTTTATCAACAGCATTTTCCTCAGAAAAAAATATTTGATATCTACCCATTTATCAAGATACCAGATTTACCCGGCATCAACCTTTCTATCATTGCAAAAACCGTTTCACGATCACCATTATTTTTCG
>DAHXOZ010000099.1:0-5931 GCA_027364635.1 bacterium
AAAATACAAAATCTTTGCCTGGGCCTATCTTTTCGTTATACTTCTGCTGCTTTATTTTCATGGAAAAAATTATTATTCTGCAGGCGTATATCCTGTATTATTTGCCTTAGGTGCTTTTCAACTGGAACAGTTTGCCAACAAGCATTCCCGGGTTTGGAAATATGCTTTTGCAATTATTCCTTTAGTCATCGGAATTCCTTTAATTCCCCTGGGCTTGCCTGTAGCAAAACCTGCAAAACTAGCTTCATATTATAAAGCCCTTCATGTTAAAAATGTTGGTTTTTTAAAATGGGAAGACCTGAAAAATCATCCATTAACGCAGGATTTTGCCGATATGCTCGGATGGAAAGAAATGACAGCCAAAACAGCAGCAGCTTATTCCACATTAACTAATGAAGAAAAGAAAAACACCATCATCTTCGCCGACAATTATGGAGAAGCCGGCGCAATAAATTATTACCGGAAAAAATATCATCTTCCCGAAGCCTACAGTGACAACGCAAGTTTTTTGTATTGGTTGCCGGATAGCATTCATCTTGTAAATATTGTTTTAATTACCGATGACACGCAGGAAATGCAACATTCATTTATAAAAGATTTTTCTTCGGCAGTTTTATTTGATAGTGTTACCAATGTGTATGCAAGAGAAAAAGGTTCGCTTATAATCATACTTAAAGGAGCCAATGAAAAAATGCAGGAAATGTTCAGACAAAAAATAGAAGCTGATAAAGAGAAATTTATAAAATAGCAGGCCTGTAACGGTTATACATAAGCGAAATTACCTCAAAAAATTTCCTGAATGCCAGTAAACAAACAAACAAAAAGAACTTTTATTTTGCTTAGTTAAATCTTTCTACTTTAAATGCGCTGATATCAATAGGCGTACTCCTTTTTTCAATCAAATCACTAATGATTTGACCGGCAGCGGCTCCTTCAGAAATACCAAGCATTGCATTGCCACCGGAAATTAAAAGATTCTCGAAATTAGAAGCTTTCCCAATATAAGGCAGGCCATCCGGAGAAACCGGGCGCAAGCCTGTCCATATTTTATCTTTTGGAGGAAAATCAATTTTTAATCCCGGGTAAAATCTTTTTACAGAATTATATATTCCTTCCATTCGTTTTATCAAAACCTTGTTGTTATTACCACTAAATTCCATTGTACCTCCAATACGCAGTGTTTTTTCCCACGGAGTAACAGCGCATCGGCCATCAACCAATATGGCAGGATAACGAATGTTTTCCTCAACATGATCGTAAGTATAACTATAACCTTTGCCTCCTTCAATTAGCAAAGTAACACCGGCTTTTTTTGCCAGTTCTGACAACCAGGTTCCGCCACTTAAAATAATTTTATCTGCATCAAAAGTTCCTTTATCGGTTATAACTTCTTTTATCTTTTTATGATTTTTTGTAAACCCGAAAACATTGGTATCCAATTGAAAGTTAACTCCGTTTTTTTCCAGGAAATCTTTCATCGCCAACATAAATTTGCCGGGATGAATGTGTGCATCGTCTTTAAATAAAACAGCGCCATAAATATCAAGTTCTACGTTGGGTTCCTTTTTCTGTAATTCTTCTCGCTTAAAAATTTCAACTTCCAGTTTTAATTTTTTAGAAGCTTCTGCAACTTTTAATTCATCTTCAAAAGTTTTTTGAGAATGACACATCATCATGCATCCAATCTCTTCCATATCAAATACATCCCCAATATCATCTCTTATTTCATTCATCAACCGCCTGCTAAGGTTGAGCAACTCGCTTAAATGAGGCGCGTTTTTTTCAACCGTTTTTTGATTGCTGTTTTGATAAAATTTAATTGCCCATTGCATGAAAGGCATATTGAGCCTTGGTTTTATATAAAAAGGACTGGTGCTGCTCAGCATATATTTTATCCCTTCTGAAATAACACCCGGAGAAGCAAGAGGAATAAAATGACTGGGAGATAGAAAACCCATATTGCCAAAAGAACAGTTATCAGATATATTGCCACGGTCAATTACGGTAATATCAAAAGCATTTCTCTTTTGCAAATAGTAAGCAGCGCAAAGCCCGTTAACTCCACCGCCTACAATAATTATTTTTTCCATACTTAATTTTGGATACTTTAAAAACAATCAAGAGTAAACAAACCAAATAACCGAAAAATGAATCAGCCATTATACCTCTACCTGGTTTCTAAGCAGATCTTCAAAAGTTTCTCTCTTTCTTACCAACATAGCCTTTCCATCTTTCACCATTACTTCAGCGGGCTTTAACCTTGAATTAAAATTCGATGACATTTCAAATCCATAAGCTCCTGCGTTATAAAAAACAAGGTAATCGCCTTCTTTAATTTCATTAATCTTCCTGTCAGTCGCAAAGGTATCTGTCTCGCAAATATTACCTACAACAGTATACGCTTTTTCCGGACCGGCCGGATTGCTAATATTTTCTATAAGGTGATAAGAATCGTAAAACATCGGTCTGATCAAATGATTAAATCCGCTGTTTACACCTGCAAAAATAGTTGAACCTGATTCTTTCAACACATTCACTTTTGTAACAAAATATCCCGCTGAACTGACCAAAAATTTTCCGGGCTCGAACCAAATTTGCAATGGCTTGTAGCCGGGATTTGGATGAGAAGCAAATGCATCTTTTACTTTTTGGGCAAGAAGATTTATATCAGTTTCGGTATCGCCTTCTTTATAAGGAACTTTAAAGCCTCCTCCCAGATCAATAAATTCCAATTCATTAAAATGGGGAATGATTTCAAACAATTTCTCTATCCCTTTTACAAAAACATCTACCTCTTTAATTTCACTGCCGGTGTGAATATGCAGCCCCCGGATGAAAAGGTTATTTTCATCAACGCAATTCAAAACCATTTGAAGCTGGTCTACCGGAATCCCAAATTTACTTTTATCGTGACCGGTAGAAATTTTAAGATTTCCTCCGGCCAAAATATTAGGACGTAACCGAATTCCTACCGGATAAGAATGTCCAAATTTTTTTCCGAATTTTTCAAGATTGGAAAGACTGTCGATATTAATATGAACACCCAGGTTTTTGGCTTCTTCTATTTCTTCAAAAGCAATTCCGTTGGAAGTATATAAAACTTTTTCCGGAGGAAACCCGGCATGCAGCGCCAGTTTCACTTCGTTGATAGAACTGCAGTCCACATTGGCACCTATCGATTTTATATATCGAAGAATGCTGACATTGGTAAGCGCTTTACATGCATAAAAAATTACCACATCCTGTTGAGAAAAAGCTTCTTTTAATTTTTGATATTGCTCAGCAATTTTTTCAGCGTGATAAATATAAACCGGCGTTCCAAATTCATCAGCGATAGCAGTAAGTTGATTTTGCGATAAAAACTGGGACATTATCAGTGGAATAAAAAGGTTAAAGCTTCAATCTTTTTGTAATTTTTCGAATCACGGAAATTAACAAGAAATATTTGTTATAAAGTTTTTTTTAGAAATAATTATCTACGATGTTTCCGATAAATCCTGCTTTCGGTCTTTCTCATCTTCAACCACCTCAGCCTTTTCCTCCGGATTTTCTCTTACTTCTTCGAGGTTTTTATGTCCCATCACCTCTCCTTCTCTTTCCACTTTGGTCGCTTCCACAATTTCCTGGTTAAGTATCTCCTTAATTTTGGGAAGATCATCGGCAGAATTGATTCCGAAATAATCCATAAAATTCCTGGAAGTTGAATAAAGCAACGGTTTGCCCACAGCATCTTCTTTCCTTCCGGAAATAACCACCAATTCCTTTTCCAGCAGTTTTTGCACCGCGTAATCACAATTCACTCCCCGGATGAGTTCTATTTCAGATTTGGTTACCGGTTGTTTGTAGGCAATAATTGAAAGCGTTTCTATTGAGGCAACCGATAATTTTTTTAAATACTTATCACCATTCAGTTGCGCTATCGTTTTGTGATATTCCGGTTTGGTCAAAAACTGCCATCCGCCTCCGCTTTCCATTAAACCAAAAGCGTAAAATTCAGCATCATATTTTTCTTTAATAGCATGAACAGCCGCATCCACCTGGTCTTCTGTAGCCCGATCATCAATAAATGCCATTGCAGCGTTTAGTAATTCAATAATATCCTGTATTGCCAGGGGTTTATCACTGGCAAATATCAATGCTTCAATATGTGGAATGATGATACTTAATTCCATTTTAATCAACTGATATTGGCTGATCAGCTCACTAGCTAATCAGCTCATTAATTACTATCCCTGCAATGCGGCAGCTCCACTCACAATTTCTGTAAGTTCGGTTGTAATGGCAGCCTGCCTTGCACGGTTGTAGCTTATTTTCAATGATTTCAATAGTTCCTGTGCATTATCTGTAGCCTTATCCATAGCGGTCATGCGTGCACCGTGCTCACTGGCATTTGCATCGAGAATCGCTTTATACAATTGTGTATTTAAAATCTTTGGCATCAGTTCCTGCAAAAGCACTTCTTTACCGGGTTCAAAAATAAAATCAGCTTTTGTATTGCCTTTCTGCGGTGCAGATTTCTTCACAGGTAAAAATTGTTCGGCAATAAATTTTTGAGTAGCCGCATTTTTGAACTCACTATAAATAAGATCTACGGCATCTACCTCTCCTTTAGAAAAAGTATCTAACGCATACTTCGCAGCTTCCACAACATGCTCAAATGAAAGATCAGAAAAAATCTCCCAGTATTTGTCTACGACCTTGTATTTATTTTTCAAAAAATGTTCATATCCTCTTTTGCCCAATGGAAGAATGGTTACATTTCCTTTTGCAAACTGATCAGCATATTTTTCTTTAATATCCTGTTTCGCCAGTTTGATGAGGTTACTATTGTAACCACCACATAAACCACGGTCGCTTGTAATTACAATAATCAGCACTTTTTCTACAGGTCTTTCTTTGGCAAGCGCCAGGTTGATATCACCTTCTGCATTGCCCACAATATTTCCCAGCATTTCCTGAAGCTTTTGTGCATAAGGCCTCATTTGAATAATGGCTTCCTGCGCTCTTCTTAGCTTTGCAGCACTTACCATCTTCATTGCTTTAGTAATTTGCTGCGTACTTTGAACGCTTTTTATACGGTTCCTGACTTCTTTTAATGCGCCGCTCATAATTTTTCGGGTTTATGGGCTGCAAAGGTAAGTGAATGAAGGAATAAAACCATGTGGTTGCAGCTTACAAAAAAGCTTATTTTTTACTTAAAAAACCACCGAATTTATCCCAAAATCTTCACCCTCTATTTTAAATGCAGCAAATAAAAATCTGCATTATTTATCTGTTTACTATTAAACCGGTAATCCTTTAAAATAAAAAAGGCTGACGAAATATCATCAGCCGTAAATTATTTATTGAAATAGTTTAAATGATCAACATCGCATCTCCATAACTGAAAAAGCGGTATTTATCTTTTATGGCTTTTTTATATGCATCCATTATAAGATCGTAGCCAGCAAAAGCACAAGCCATAATTAAAAGGCTGGTTTTTGGTAAATGAAAATTAGTGATCAATGAATCAGCAATATTAAAATTATAAGGCGGATGAATAAAATGATTGGTCCAACCTTCCGATGGTTTTAATAATTTGGTTGCCGTAAATGAACTTTCCATCGCACGCATGGTAGTAGTTCCAACAGAACAAATTCTGTGATTGGTTTCTTTTGCCTTGTTTACAATTTTGCAAGCCTCTTCATCAATACGGTAATATTCAGCGTCCATTTTATGCTTGCTCAAATCTTCCACTTCTATTGGGCGGAAAGTACCAAGCCCGGTATGTAAAGTAACTTCAGCAAATTTTATTCCCTGTATTTCCAAACGCTTGATCAGTTCAGGACTAAAGTGCAAACCAGCTGTAGGAGCTGCAACTGCACCTTCGTGTTTTGCATAAACCGTCTGGTATCTTTCACGGTCTTCTTCGTCAGGCTTACGTTTTATGTA
>DAHXOZ010000099.1:6031-9010 GCA_027364635.1 bacterium
GCAACTGCACCTTCGTGTTTTGCATAAACCGTCTGGTATCTTTCACGGTCTTCTTCGTCAGGCTTACGTTTTATGTATTTTGGCAAGGGCGTTTCGCCCATAAAATACAGCATCTTTCTAAAATCTTCTTCATTGCCATCCCAAAGAAAACGAATGGTTCTTCCACGGCTGGTGGTGTTGTCAATTACTTCTGCCACCAGTTCATCATTTTCACCAAAATATAATTTATTACCTACGCGGATTTTTCTTGCCGGGTCAACAATCACGTCCCAAAGCCTGTTTTGCTTATGCAATTCTCTTAAAAGAAAAACTTCGATCCTGGCGCCGGTTTTTTCCTTGCGGCCATACATACGCGCCGGAAAAACTTTAGTGTTGTTTACCACAAAAACATCTTTATCATCAAAATAATCAAGGATGTCTTTAAAATGTTTGTTTTCGATCTTTCCGGTGGCTCTTTCGATCACCATCAGGCGGCTGTCTTCTCTTCTTTTGGTAGGATTTTGTGCGATAAGATTGAGAGGGAGGTCAAATTTAAATTGACTTAATTTCATGTACAATTATTGTTTAAAAGTTAATTGACATGCCATTTACTGAACTTCAGAGATATATGCCAGTTCCGTTACTGGCCATTTATCATGTTACGGCATGATTTTTTAAGGCTGCAAAGGTACAATGATTTTGGTATTTATTAAATAGATTTTTTGTTAATGATTTTAATCCCGATTTTTTGTAAAGGAGTAATTTTTTGAAGAAAATAAATTGTGGATTTAAAAATGTGTACTTTTAAATTCTATGTTTTATCTCAAAAAAACACCGTGGCTTTTTAAGAAATTTTACCAGGATCGTATCTGGAATATACCAACTGATGAAAAAATTATTTACTTAACTTTTGATGACGGCCCTCATCCCGAGGCCACGCCTTTTGTTTTGGATGAATTAAAAAAAATCAATGCCAAAGCCACTTTTTTTTGTGTTGGAAAAAATGTAAAAGAAAATTTTTCAATTTATGAAAGGATTATTGCTGAAGGCCACAAGCCCGGAAATCATACTTACAATCATTTGAATGGCTGGAAAACAGATGATCAAAAATATGTGGAAGACATTGCCAAAGCTGCAAAAATTATTGACAGTAATCTTTTCAGGCCTCCCTATGGAAAAATTACAAAATTCCGGATAAAGGCTATCAGTGGCGATAAACTACATCTCAAAACAATTATGTGGGATGTGCTCAGCGGCGATTTTGATCCGTCTGTCGATGGCGAAAATTGTTACCTAAATGTAATTAATAATGCAAAGCCGGGGTCGATCGTTGTGTTTCACGATAGCCTGAAATCGTTTACAACACTGCAATATGCGCTGCCAAAAGTCTTAAAATATTATTCTGAGAAGGAATATCGATTTCCTGTTTTACCGTCTGAGTATCGATAAAAAAAATTGGGCCTGAGTAGATACTCAAGCCCGTTTTTAATCCGTACCCTATGAAAACTAGGGTGAAGTTAATAATTATTTAACAAATCATCAACATTTTTTTATTACAAAGAAATAGTATAAGAAATTCCGTTTATGGTGATTGTCATCTTGTTATCGCAAGTACCGTCACCAAAATCCAATAATGCCTGGTTATTATTCCTGGTAATTTGAATTTTACCCTGAACAATATAGCGACAAGTGAATTTCCTGATGAGTGGATCAGTAACAGTGGAAGTCCATGAAACGCCATTTGAATTAGAACCGGAACTATTACCTGTTATCTGAAATATATCATCCAATAAATTTAAAGGAGTATCATTTCCCTGAATCTGCTGGTGAGTTCTTACAGCATCCCATTGGCGCCATTTCCCGTTTAATGTATTGGTGATTTTTCCACCGGTAATTTTTACAGTCCATGATATTGCATTAGAGGTACTGGTATTTTCAACCTCGTGTGTACCTTCGATGTGGAAACTATCTACATTATAATTATCAAACGTAGTAGTAGCCTTACTACCAGCCTGAAACATAGGACCTGTATAGGTTGTAATAATTTTCCCTGAGCGTAATTTTCCATCTTTTCCCAGGCATCCTGAGCCAAAATCAATCGTAACTGTTTTAGGAAAAACATGAAGTGTGGCCGGTTCAACTGTTACGGTAAAACAGCGGGCTGTTGAATCAGTAGATTTAGTAGTAGAAGCCTCGGCTGTTTTGTAAATAATTCCCGAGCCTGTACCTAATCCTATATTCTCACCTACATCGGAAGCCTGAACGCCCATTGTGATATTAAATACATCATCAAATTGAGCGTCGGAAACTGCATCACTTTGGGCCGCTTCTACAGTAAGTGTTGGATTGGGATCATTTGAATTAGTAATACTGTTTTTTTTGCATGAACTAAAAATTATCAACCCCGACAGGATTAGAGCAAAGGTTGAATTTGAAAATAAAAAAGCCTGTTTCATAGTGTTTAATTTTGAGTGGAAAATGTGAAAAACAGTCTTATTGACTTTGGTTGCATCTCCACGTTTAATAACGCGTTAAAAAATAATTAATTTTCTTTGTGGATATGAAACTCATAGATACCCATACACATTTATACGTAAAGGAATTTAAAGAGGATATAGATGAAGTGATACAAAAAGCTGTGGATGAAGGTGTTGAACAATTTTACATGCCTGCTATTGATAGCTCTGAAACGCATGAATTGCTTGATTTGGAAAAAAGATATCCCGAAAAAGTTTTTGCAATGGCTGGCCTTCACCCATGTTCAGTAAAAGATGATTTTAAGGATGAATTGGAGAAAATTGAAGAGCAATTATCAGAGAGAGAATTTGCAGGTATTGGTGAGACCGGGTTGGATTTTTATTGGGACACGACCTTCACCAAACAGCAATACGAAAGTTTGCACATTCATGCTCATTGGGCGATTCAATATAAAAGGCCGTTGGTACTTCATACACGAAATGCCATGCAGGAAACGATTGATGTGGTAAAGGAATACCAGGG
>DAHXOZ010000099.1:9108-11908 GCA_027364635.1 bacterium
TTCAATATAAAAGGCCGTTGGTACTTCATACACGAAATGCCATGCAGGAAACGATTGATGTGGTAAAGGAATACCAGGGAAAAGGGCTTTATGGTGTCTTTCATTGTTTCAGTGGCACGCTGGCAAATGCAAAAGATATTATTGAGGCAGGTTTCCTTTTAGGAATCGGAGGAGTGCTTACTTTTAAAAATTCAGGATTGGCAGAAGCGATCAAAAATATTGAACTGCAATATTTGGTTCTCGAAACTGATTCTCCTTATTTAGCCCCTGTTCCTTTTCGCGGTAAAAGAAATGAGAGCAGTTACCTGAAGTATATAGCCGATAAACTTGCTGAGATTAAAAACATTTCAGCTGAAGAGGTTGGCCAGCAAACGAGCAAAAACGCTGAATTTTTATTTTCAAAAAAGTAGCTTTAAAAAGCACACAAATAGTATTACGGAAAAATCACAGAAAAATATATTTTTTATATTACATTGATATGTATTTAAAATAAACCTTTAGAGAAGCACCTTTAAACAGAATAAAAAGTTTAAATTAAATCTCAAAGTTTTATAACCAGCATGAACGAACAAACCATTTCTCATCCTAAAAAATTAAAGAATATAAGTTTGAAACTAAACTTTATATGGAAACTAAATCATCAACCAACTTATTTAAAGTAACCATTGCGGCATTAGGTATTGTTTTTGGAGATATTGGTACAAGCCCGCTATATGCTTTGAGGGTTTGTTTTGGTGGCACCCATGGAATTGCAGTAACCGATCAAAACATTTTTGGTGTTCTGTCTTTAATCTTCTGGTCCTTAATACTTGTTATCAGTGTCAAATACCTGGTTATTATTTTAAATGCGGATAATGAAGGAGAGGGAGGCATCCTGGCTTTAATGGCTTTGGTTTTGCCCAAAAAGAAGAATAGCAACAAATATGTTTTGATTTTAACCATGGGTTTATTTGGAGCAGCCTTGCTTTATGGAGATGGAATGATTACTCCTGCAATCTCAGTTTTAAGTGCCGTTGAAGGATTAAAAATTGCAACTCCTTTTTTTGAACCATACATTTTACCGATAACTATCGTAATTCTATTTGTTTTATTTTTCTTTCAAAGAAAAGGTACAGGAAATGTGGGGATGATCTTTGGGCCGATTATTCTATGTTGGTTTTTATCTCTTGCCCTGCTCGGTATCAATCAGATTATAAAATATCCTGGCATTCTCACAGCCTTAAATCCATATTATGCCCTTCATTTTTTTTCAATAAACGGATTGGGAAGTATTACCATTCTTGGTGCTGTTTTTTTAGTGGTTACAGGCGGTGAAGCCTTATATGCCGACCTGGGCCATTTTGGGAAAAAGCCAATTCGTTTGGGATGGTTTTATTTAGTACTTCCCTGCCTGGTATTAAACTATTTTGGACAAGGGGCGTTGCTGCTGGAAAATCACAGTTTTATCGTAAGCCCTTTTTATTACCTTGCTCCACATTGGGCATTATACCCGTTGGTTATAATCGCGGCATTAGCCACTGTAATCGCATCTCAGGCTGTAATATCAGGAGCTTTCAGCCTGAGTTACCAGGCCATACAGTTGGGTTTTATGGCACGTTTTAAAATCGTTCACACTTCATCTCATGAAAGAGGACAAATTTTTATTCCACAACTCAACTGGATACTCTTTATTGCAACAATCGGACTCGTAGTTTCATTTAAAACCTCTGATAACCTTGCTGCTGCCTATGGTGTGGCGGTAAGTACTACCATGGTGATAACCACCTTACTTGCTTTTGTGGCCATGAGAAAATTATGGAAATGGAGTCTGGCCGCCGCTGTATCTCTTGTCGTTTTCTTCCTGATTATTGATCTTTCCTTTTTTGCCGCCAACATCGTTAAAATTCCTGAAGGCGGGTGGTTTCCTCTTGCGGTGGCTGGTACTATTTATTTTATGATGACAACATGGTACAGGGGAAAAAGAATGATGAGTATCCAAATTAATAAAACAACCGACCCCCTGGAAAAATTTCTTACTTATTACCAGAAGAACGCAAAGGTGATCGTGAACGGAACCGCCATTTATTTAACCAGGAACCCTTATGGAACTCCTCCTGCATTTTTTTTCAACCTTAAACATAACCAGGTAATACACGAACATATCATAGTGCTCTCTATCCAATTTGACCCTATACCTCATGTTAATCTATTAAAAAATGTTGTGATTAAAAAACTCGACAAACATATAACGCTGATTATTATCCACTATGGTTATATGGATGAAACCAATATTCCTGAGGCACTTCACGCTTTGAAGGAAAAAGGAATGGTTATTGATTTGGAAAATGCAACCTATTTTTTAGGAAGAGAATCTGTTGAGGTTACCAAAAATACAGGCATGATCCCACTGCGTGAAAATCTGTTTGACTTTTTAGGCCGCAATTCTACAAGAGTTACCAAATATTTTAATCTTCCCTCAGACCAGGTATTTGAAATTGGTTCACGAATCAGGCTCTGATTTATCTTTTAAAGTAAATAGCAATTATTAATGAAGAATAAATTTGTGTGGCTCATTATTATTTATGAAAGTTATTTCTGTGTGGCAAATTTTCGCCTCGTTTTTTGTAGCAAACCAAACCCTGTTTTCAGGAACAACAATAAATAAACCTTCATCATTCCCTATTGCCCTGAAATGCTCTAATGGCAGCTGTTTATCGAAATATTCAAGAGAATATTCCTTCATCATCGCCTTTACGTCTTCATCAAAAGATTTCAACGGAAATACAATTCCCATTTCGCTAACATTTCTTATTTGTGCAGA
>DAHXOZ010000009.1 GCA_027364635.1 bacterium
CATCTGAAGATTGCCTGATAAAGTCATTGGCAAGTGTGATCTGGTACATACTTCTATAATACAATCCTTGTGTAAACGGATTGCTTGATGACCAGTTCATGAAATGAAAATCCTGGATACCGGCATCTCCCCAACTGATTACTGCTTCATCGGTCGATAATTCCTGTGCACACCAGTACAACCTGAAAAAATCAGAAGTTCCGGGATCAATACCCTGGATGTCGCCGCTTCCGGGCCCGTTATTTCCTGTTTGAGCAAAACTGCCGTAAACTTTTGCAAAAGCAAGTTTATAACCATTGGGCGTAGAATACACTTCAGCCGCAGTTAAACCATTGGTAGGCAGGCGGTCAAGGTTTTTAGTACAGGAAACAAAAACTACCGAACTGAATAACGCAATGATTATTAAAAATGAGATTTTATTTTTCATTATAATTGATTTAATATTTTAAAACCTGAGATTTAATCCTAAACTATAGATACGTGGACGAGGATAAAAGTTATTATCTACCCCACTTGAAATTTCGGGATCAAGTCCGGTGTATTTAGTAATGACAAATACATTCTGAACGTTTGCGTTAATAGTTAATGTAGCAGAATTGTTGATCACTTTTCCTACATTATAACTTACGTATGCATTGTCCATTCTCAGGAAAGATGCGTTTTGAATGTAATAATCAGACAAGAAAAATTTATCGCCGCTTCCACTAATACCAGACTCCAATAAATTGGTGGAACCATTGTTGAGGTACCCGATTGGATTAAGAATATTCCTCAAGGTACCGGTACTTGAAAAAGTATTGTTATATACATAGTTTCCAAGGCTGGCGCGCATTACAAAACCAACATTAAATTTGTCAATATTTACATTGGTGCTTGCACCAAAAAGATAATCAGGATTCACATTTTTATATTGATACAGATCTTTTTGATTGATCACTCCATCCCTGTTCAGGTCTGCAAACAATCCATCAATTGGTTTTCCATTTTGATCGTACACTTGTTTGTACACATAAAATGAACCTTGAGGCAAACCAACCGTATTGATCAGGATGGTATTACCAGTTCCACCGCTGATTCCATAATATTGATTACCCGGATAATTAGGATTAGGAACAGAAGTTAAGTTGGTAATTTTATTTTCATTGTAAGTAGCATTAAAGTTCAGATCCCAAACTACTTTATTGTTTTTTATTGGTTGAAGATTAATACTGAATTCCACCCCTTTATTTTCCATGCTTCCTACATTGGCTACAATCTGGTTGGAGAAGTTACTTCCGGCAGGTTGTGCTATGTTATTCAAAAGATCAGTTGTCTTTTTATAATATACATCTATACTACCATTAATCCTGTTATTGGCAAAGCCGTAGTCAATACCTCCATTATAAGTAGCTGTTTTTTCCCATGTTCTCTGAGGATAAAAACCACCGGGAGCATACATGTGATAAAAGTTATTGCCAAACTGGTATTGTGAAGTAGCATCGCTATATCCGTAAAAGGAATTATAATCATAATAGCCAATGCCACTTTGCTGGCCGGTAAGACCATATCCCAATCTTAATTTAAGTGCAGAAACTGCTTTTGAATTTTCAAGGAATTTTTCATTTTTTACATTCCATGCAAAAGCGCCTGCCGGAAACACACCCCAACGTTGGTTCTTTGCAAACCGGGATGAGCCATCTGTACGAATAGAACCAGTTAAAAGGTAACGGTCTTTGAAAGAAAAATTAGCCCTTCCATAGTAAGAGATCAAAGTGTACTCCGGTTTGTCGAATTTGAAACTTGGAGAAGTGATCACTGTTCCGTCAGTGGTAAGATCAGGGTAACTAAAGTTTGTAGTGAGGTAATCATAATATCCATAACCGCCTACTACATCAATTCTTGATCCACCTAAAAAATCTTTGGTATAGTCTAAATAAGCTTCGAGGGTTTTGTTATTTCTCTTTTGAAGATACTTGTCGTTAACTCCACCATGCAGGCCATCCGGCGACCTCTTATAAGCCTGAGCTGCAGTAGAATCTACTGTGATGGTTCCGGGGCTTGTAGAAACATCATACGCCAGGTTTACAAAAGCGTGAAGGTCTGGTAAAAAATGAACTTTATAATCAAATAATGCACTTCCGATACTACGACGAACTTCACCAATATCATGCCTGTCCATCAAAAGCCCAACCGGGTTTCTCGGGGCCAATGCTACTAATCCGGTTGCTGTGGAAGGGTCTGTCCATTCCCAATATCCGTTATAGGCACTTTTGCCTGAATAAACCGGAACAGTAGGGTTAAAAGAAACTGCAGCGCCAATTGCACCCTGGTTAGCAAATCGCACTTCCTCAATAGAATTATTTACATTGATATTGATTTTTAAATGATCATCAAAAAAACGTGGATTGATATTAAAACCCAACGTATAGCGGTCCAATTTATCAGTCTTTAAAATCCCCTGCTGGTTTAAATAACCAACAGACAAACGATAAGGCATTTTTTTAAAGCCTCCGCTTACACTTAAATTATTATCAGAAGTTAAGGCTGTTTGGTAAATTTCCTTCTGCCAGTCGGTACTTGCAGTGCCTAATAAACTTTTAAATGCATCACTTCCTTTTTGATTCACAAAAGCCCTGTATTGATCGGGGCTTAATACAGAAACTTCCTTTATTATTTTTGAAAGCGAAAAAGTGGTATTGAAATCAAAGGTAGGCTTTGCGCCAAGGCGGCCTTTTTTTGTAGTAATAATAATAACACCATTTGAAGCCCTTGAACCATATATGGCAGTAGCCGAAGCATCTTTCAAAATACTGAACGACTCAATATCATTCGGATTGATCATGCTCAATTGGTTAGCAGAAGCTGCTATACCGTTATTATCCAAAGGCACCCCATCAATTACTATCAATGGGTCGTTACTGGCACTTAAGGAAGCACCTCCCCTGATCCTGATGGTTGTTCCTGCACCGGGCGAACCTCCACCTGAAATTACTGATACACCGGCAACCTTTCCGGCAATCAATTGTTGAGGAGAAGTAATTTGTCCTGATTGAAAATCTTTGGCATTTACCTGCGCCACAGAACCAGTCAGATCTTTTTTCTGTGAAGTTCCATAACCGATAACTACCACTTCTCCTAACTGTTGGGCATTGGCAACTAATGATACGTCAATGGTTGTTTGATTGTTTACCGCTACTTCCTGTGATACATAACTTGCGGAAGTAAACATTAAAGTAGCAGTGGGAGCGACGGAAATTGAATATTTACCACTGTTATCTGTTGCTGTTCCCTTATTGGTTCCTACCACAGTAACAGAAACGCCCGGTATACCGCTGCCGGTTTTTGAATCAGTAACCGTTCCTGTAATTACACTTTGTGCATTGGCACCAAAAGCAACAATTATAAAAAATATCAAAACACTTACCTGTTTTGATATTTCAGCTATGCTTTTTCTCATGAGCGAAATTTAAATTTTAATGTGTGTGTTTACTATTTAATTAATACGTTATTCAAGCAATAAAAAAAGTAATGTGTATTTCGTACACAATTTATATCAAATTTTCAGATTCCAATTTTTTTTTCCATTTTTTTTTCTTTCAATTTGTCGGGATTAATTTATTAGCATACCGGACGGCAGCTCTTTTTTTTATCTCTACGCCAAGCTTTATCAGCCACTAAGACAATCAATTTTTATGAATTGCTGCACTTAAAAAAAATTTAGTTTTCTTTTTTAATTTTCCAGGGGCTTATGATCTCAAATACCATTTTACTTGTATTTTTATATTCAGCGTTTTCAAAATAAAAATTATTTTTATTTGTTTGTTTACTATAACCACTCTTTAAAAATCGATACCTGACCAGGTCTTTTTATTCTTCTCGTATTTTTCATAATCAAATTTATATAAGCGGCCCGGCCTGTGCGGAACATTTTGTTCTTCTTCGCCCATATCTACCAAAAAATTCATTGAAAAGAATTTTTTCCTGAAATTTCGCCTGTCGAGTTTTTTATTCAGGATTGCTTCATACAAATTCTGTAATTCGCGCAGTGAAAATTTATTGGGCAACAAACTAAACCCGAGCGGATGCTCTTGTACTCTTTTTTGAAGCCATTTATAGCAGGCATCAAATATTTTTTTATGGTCAAACAATAATTCTTTTATACTATCCACATCGTGCCAATGCAAATCATTGTCGATGGTTTTTAAACGGTGGTGTTGCACATTTATCAAAGAGCAATAAGCAACTGAAACCACTCTTCCTGCAGGATGACGACCTACTTCACCAAAAGTATGTACCTGTTCAAGATATAAGTCATCCATACCGGTACGTTGCTTTAAAATGCGGTATGCACTATCTTCCAAATCTTCTTCAGGTTTTACGAGGTCACCAAGGAGGGAAAATTTATTCTGATATTTTTTAAGATCAGATCGGATAAGCAACACTTTCAATTTATTTTCATCAAAACCAAAAATGACACAATCGACGGATAAGGCTACCCGATTAATACTTTGCACCTCCGATTGCAACCCTTTCAGGGTTTTTGAATGTGATTGCCCGGGATTTGATTTTGTTTTAGTTTCTGCCATACAATACGTTAGTCTTTTTATGTAAATACCGGTTGATGAAACTATCTATGTTTCACCACTTTTATAGTTTGTGTTTTATGACCTGAAAAGATAGAAATAAAATAAGTTCCATCCGCAAAATTTTCACTTTCAACCACAGGAAACGAATTGACACCAGCGGCAATTGAAATTTGCTTTTTCACCAATTGCTTTCCACTTATATCTGTAATTATTATTGTTGCATTATCATCCTCCGGTGATTCTATTTTTAAATTCAATACATTTTGCATCGGGTTCGGCATTACCAAAACACGCCATGTGCTGATATTACTTTTTATAATCACAATATTACTATACACAACGCTACTATCAGAATTTACAGTTTTAAGACGATAATATTCGGTAGCAGAAACGCTGCCTGCATCATTATCTGTATAACCATAATTTACACTTCCCGTTACCGGTATATCAGAAAGAAGCGTAAAATTTTGTCCATCCACACTTCTCTGTAATTCAAAATAAACAAGATTGACCTGGCTGGTTATCTGCCAGCTCAATACATTTTCGTTGTTCTGCTTGCTTCCTGAAAAATTAATTACCGTTCCGGGAGCAGGAGTTTCCGTTTTTGTAAAAACATGAAATTCTCCCGGTTGCAAAGTAAAGTTTTGTGAAGTATTCGTAACACTTTTAGTTGTACCGTTGAGGTAATCATTCCAGGTGCCGGTTGATGGAAAAGTTACCCTTCCTGTTTGTGGTACCACATCAAAGTTGCCAACTACCACAATTTTACTCATCGTGATCCACTTGAAATTTCCACTTAAGCTTTGAGAAGATGAGTTAGAAATAAACTGATCAGAAAAAGAAGGATCGAAGCGGAGTTTAATTAACCTGCTATATACATCAAATAATTTTTTACGGTTGGTCTGCTGGTAATAATCCCACCGGATGGGTTTCACATCAGTTCGACAGGCATTATTTATCGTTCCATTGCTACAATAATTAATAGGATAATCATATCCCAACTCACCAAATTCCCATATCATTTTCGGGCCAGGAAGCATAAATAAAAATGCGGCTGTCAATTGCTGTCTCTGCAAGGCAGTGGCAGTGTCTTTAATAGTATAAGCACCAGAGGAATTTCCAAAGTTGATGTCTTTATACATTACCCGTTCTTCATCATGACTCTCCATGTAAGTAACTTTGTACGGATTCGACCAACCGGCAACACTTGCTATTCCTCCACTGAAATCTGCACCACTGCTATAACCCATTGAAGATTGTTCATAAGGATATGCCATGTTAGACCAAAGCAACATTCCGTAGTTTGATAAATCTTTTTCTTCGGAATTATCAGCAAAATGTTCAAGTATGGCATACGAACCGGGTGATTTTAATTGCAACGTATCATAATAACCTTTCCATATTTTAACTCGACTTGAATCATAATTTCCCCATGCAGTTACATTACAATTGTTTCCGGTACTATCGCACGTTTGCGTTTGTGTAAATCCTTTAGAAAGATCAAAACGGAACCCATCAATTTTATAATCATTCAACCAATGGTTCACCACACGGCTTACAAAATAATGTGTCGCGGCACTTTCATGGTTCATATCATAACCTACGTTATAAGCATGTTTAGCAACAGGGTTAAACCATGGATTATTGGCTGCCGGCCTGTTATTGGTAGAATCCCAATACAATTGAACCATAGGTGAAGATCCAAAGGAATGATTAAGGACCATATCCATTATTACCGCAATTCCATTTTGATGACACTTATCTATAAATTGCTTTAATGAATTTCCTGTTCCATAATACTTATCAGGCGCAAAATAAAAATCAGGATTATAACCCCAGCTAATGTTTCCTTCAAATTCATTGAACGGCATTATTTCAATTGCATTAACCCCGAGTGTTTTAAAATAATTCAAACTGTCAGCCAATGTGCTCCAATCATGATTGGCTACGAAATCTGTTAACCATAATTCATAAATTACCAGGCTGCGTTTATCGGGTCTTGAAAAATTGTTAACCTGCCAGTTGTAAGCTGTTTGTCCCGGTTGCAAAACACTTACAATTCCTGTTGTAGAATCAGTGGGATATGGTTTTAGGCCGGGATAAGTTGAAGAACTTATGTATTGATCGTTATTGGGATCCAGGATTTTTTCTGCATAAGGATCGGCAATTTTTAATTGGCCATCAACCAGGAATTGATAACTATATTCTTTACCGGGTGTTAATCCGGTTATAGTGATCCACCAATAATTTCCATCAGGCGTTTTATTAAGTTCATATGCAGTTTGTTCGCGCCAGTAACTCCCCGGAAAATCACCAATAATCGCTACCCTGCTTTTACCAGGTGCAAATAAAACAAGCGTTACCGATTTATTATCTGCCCCATAATTAATTCCTGTTTGAACACCGGCAGGAAGTGCTGCCACGTTTACAGAAGAATTTACATAAAAATCTAACGTATCGCTTACCGTTATACTTCCATTGTCAGCTTTTGCAATCACTTGCTGGCTTCCTGTTGTAGTTAATGTAGGAGTAGCGGTAATGCTTTGAGCGCTAGTAGCTGTTTGAATGAGTGTACCATTCAATGATAAAGTGAGTGTAGCATTCGAATTGCTTTTTGCTGTAAGTGTAATATTATCATTTACACTTTTATTTAATAATTCAGGTATGGGAGTATATGTTGGTTGAAAGAAAGGATTGGTAATTCTTATAGCAAGCGCAGAAGTATAAACCGGAATAAACATGTCACTCCCGTCAGCGTTTGTCTGTTTTATATTCCCATCGCCGCTTCTGAAAAGAATAGCAATCTTTTGTATTTTTTCATTCGGATCCGTGAGTCCGAAATAAGTCCTCAATCCACCTGAAATCGTAAATGACCATTTATTATTTCCGAGTGACGTTGCTTGTGCAGAGGCACTTGTAGTTCCCCAGGTAGTTTGCACATGCAACCAGTTTGAAGAGCTTGTACTGTAATTTGTAATTACACCAATATGCACATATACATCTGAAGCCGTATGATTTAATAGCCCTTTATTGCCATAATTGGCATCCATGGTAATGGTAAATGGATTGGTGCTTTCTGTAGCAAAATCAGGTGTCCACGATAATAATTGTGCAAATCCCTGGAAAGAAAACAGAAAAACAAAAGAAAATAAAAGCAGCTTCTTCATACCCCGGCAATATATTATTGTGTAAAATAAACACATTATTTTTAAAACCACCTCTCTTTTCAAAAATATTTTTAAAACCGAAACCAGACAGGTGAAAATAAAAATCTAAATTATTTGTTAGTTTACTGGCCACAGCCTTTTATTCTATCTGATTAAAAGTCACAAAAAATAATTCACATAAATTGTTGAAATTCGTGGTAGAAGTCAATTTTAAATTAAATTATGTATACAACAGAAGAGGTAAAGGAATTACAAAAGCATACAGAAAGCCTTCTCAAAACTAATGGGAACGTAGATGAACTGAGGAAAGTTTTACGCTTTCATGAATACCGCTATTATATTTTAAATGATCCGTTAATATCTGATTCTGAATACGACCAGTTGTACAAAAAACTGGAAAAACTTGAAAAAGAAAATCCCTCCATCATTAGGCCTGATTCTCCTACTCAAAGAGTAGGGAGCAGCCTTAATACTGATTTTGTAACCGTAACACACCTGGTTTCAATGCTTAGCCTTGAAAACAGCTATAATGCAGAAGACCTGATTGACTGGGATAACCGCTTAAAAAATTTAACCGATAATCAAAAGATTACTTTTAGCGCAGAACCAAAATATGATGGCGCAAGTATTTCCTTGATCTACGAAGATGATTTATTGATCCGGGGAGCCACTCGCGGAGATGGAACAGCAGGCGATGATATTACTACTAATATCAGGCAGATTGGTTCTATACCCTTATCTGCAAAATTTTCTGACCACGGCATTAAGAAAATAGAGATCCGTGGTGAGGTATTGTTGAATAAAGAAAATTTTAAAAAGTATAATGATTCTCTGGCAGAAGAAGGGCTGCCACCCCTGGCAAATCCAAGAAATGCCGCTGCCGGATCGCTAAGAATGAAAGATCCCGCAGCAGTGAGAAAAAGAAAACTGGAGGCAATTCTTTACCATGTAAGTTTTATAGAATTGAATGAAAAAGGATTGCTGAATTATCCGGAAGCATTAAACACCCATTCAGGTATTCTTCAAATGCTTTCTGAATGCGGATTCAGGACGCCTGTAAAAGAAAAGAAAGTTTTTAATAACATAGAAGACGTAGTACAATTTTGCTACGAATTTGAAAATAAAAGGGATGGACTTCCATATGAAATTGACGGCATTGTTGTAAAGGTGAACGAAATTGAAATTCAACAACAAGTAGGAAGTACCACTCATCATCCCCGGTGGGCTATTGCCTATAAATTTAAAGCAAGACAGGCTACTTCCAAATTACTGAATGTAGAATTCCAGGTGGGTCGTACCGGTTCTATTACACCGGTTGCAAAAATCGAACCGGTGCCTATTGGTGGAGTTACAGTTGGCTCTGTTTCTCTTTTCAATGAAGGCATTATCGAAGAAAAAGATTTGCGTTTAGGCGATACCGTTATAGTAGAAAGAGCCGGTGATGTAATTCCGTACATTGTAAAACCACTTATCGAATTAAGGACCGGAAAAGAAGAAAAAATCATCTTTCCAACCCATTGCCCGGTTTGTGGCGATGCACTGGTAAAGCCTGAAGGTGAAGCGGTTTGGCGCTGTGTAAATATTAATTGCCCGGCGCAGGTGGTTGAGAGGATTATCCATTTTGTAAGCAAAGACGCGATGGATATTAAAACGTTTGGCGAAGCAAGTGTTACAAAATTTTATGAGCTTGGTTTGATAACCAATATCCCTTCCATTTATTCAATCGATTTTGAAAAAGTAGGTTCTCTTGAAGGCTTCAAACAAAAATCAGTTGACAATTTGAGAACCGCAATCGAGAATTCGAAGAACCAAAGTTTAAACCGTTTGATCTATGGATTAGGAATAAGATATGTGGGAGAAACGACTGCTAAAACCTTGTCAAAAAATGTAGATTCCATTTTTGATCTTCCGAAATATTCTCTTGAAGACTTACAACAACTGCAGGATATCGGCACTAAAGTAGCTGAAAGTGTTTTTGATTTTTTTCATAATGAAGATAACATTAAAATGCTTGAAGAGCTTGCCGGCAAAGGATTAAACATAAAAGGTGACAAATCAGAACCGGTGAGCGGTAAGCTTTCCGGCTATTCTTTTCTTTTCACCGGAACCTTACCCACTTTAAAAAGAAGCGATGCTGAAAAACTGGCTGAAAAAAACGGAGGAAAATTACTTTCCTCTGTAAGCGCTAATCTTAATTATTTGGTAGCGGGAGAATCAGCAGGAAGCAAACTTGCAAAAGCTCAAAAAATAAAATCAATAAAAATAATCAACGAAGAAGATTTTTTGCATATGATACAAAGTTAGTTTTGTAACTTCATCGATAAAAATTAGCCATGATCAAAAAACTTAACGGTGAAATATGGAAGCCACTTAAATTTAAAGGCTGGCAATCTATGAGAAATAAATATGCCGTCTCATCTCATGGGCGCGCAGCAAGTTTTAAAAACGACATCTTTGAAGATGGGAAACTTCTTACGGGTTCGCTCACCAGTGGATACCGAACTTTAAATCTTCATCTTGACGGGAATAACGGAACACTTTATTTACATCGGGAAGTGGCTAAACTTTTCCATAATAAAACTTCTCCAAAACAGAAATATGTAATTCATCTTAATCACGTAAAGACCGATAACCATACAAAAAATTTAAAATGGGCTACACAGAAAGAAGTGAATGAGCATCAACAAAAAAGCCCGTCAAAACTGGAATACAAAAAGGTTCAAAGCAACAGAAAGAAAGGCTTGAAACTTAATGTAACACAGGTTAAGGCAATTAAAAGTATGCTTGCCAACCCGCGACGCAAACTTACACATCAGCAGATTGCTAATAAATACAATATTAGCCCCATGACAATTTATAGGATAAAGAGTGGTGAAAATTGGGCTGGCATAAAGTAACTAATTTGTTTTTAATAACGTAGCTTGATAAGCATTCCTAAAATTTCCTGCCTTGATTTCTTCTTCTACAATCTCGTTTTTAAAAGCATTAAAAAAGAACAACAACAAACCCTGGTTTGATAAAAACAAGGAAAAATATCTTGATGCAAAAAATAATTTTGAAGAATTTGTAGCAGAGCTTTTGAAAAAAATGGTTTTGTTTGATGAAGACATGAAAGACCTTACCGTAAAGAATTGTTGTTTTCGCATAAACCGTGATATACGATTTTCAAAAAATAAAACGCCTTATAAAATTAACATGAGCGCCTACTTTAGTAAAGGCGGAAAAAAGTCAATTTACGCGGGATATTATTTTCACTTGCAGCCGGACGGAAACAGTTTTGTAGGCGGCGGTTTATGGCATCCGGAAACTTCTGAATTAAAAAAAGTGCGTCAGGAAATCGATTATTGTTTTCCGGAATTTAAAAAAATCATTCATGCCCCTTCTTTCAAAAAAAATTATGGAGAACTGGAAAAAGAGGAAAGTCAAATGCTCGTGAATATCCCTAAAGGATATAATAAAGAAAATCCGGCAGTTGATTTTTTAAGAATGAAAAGTTTTGTGGCTTCAAAAAATATTTTCGATGCGGATTTGCCTGGTCCAAAATTAAGTAACGAAATCATTCAATCATTCAAAGCCTTACAGCCTTTAGTAAAATTTATAAACCGTTCTTTTGAATAAAAAGAATTTATTACAAACAGTAAGCCAACAAAAAACCCATTTTTTATTTGCTTAAAATGGGTTTTTTATCAATCACTTATTCCTTTTTAAATATTCGTACTTTTTAAGGCACGCGGAAGATGTACCTCAAAATTCATTTCTTTTTTATCACGCAAAACTTTGATTTTAAAATCTCTGCTATGGTCTGCACTATGAATTTTTGACATTACCTTATCGACATCATTTATCTTTTCGCCATTCATTTCTGTAATAATATCGCCTTCTTTCAATCCTGCTTTATCTGCCGGAGAACCAGGAAGCACATTTTGCACCTTAACGCCGCTGCTGTCTTCTGTATCCTGAATTTGCAAACCAAGACGAGGACGATTATTATTAAAATTGAAATTAAAACCCTGAGGAGGCATCGGCAACATCCGGAAGTTATAATTATTTCCGTTACCAAAACCATTCATTAAATCCTGGTTGGGCTCCATGTTTAAATCGTTAGACATGGCGGGCGTTTTACTCAATTCAACTTTTACTGATTTTTTCTTACCATCACGCAGGCAATTGATCGTTACTTTATCACCCGGTTTATAAGCCTGAATTGCATTTCTTAATTCTTCAGGAGTCTTTATTTCTTTATCGCCAACTTTTGTTATGATATCTCCCTTTTGCAAGCCTGCTTTTTTTGCACTGCTGCCATCAAGCACACTATTAATAATTACACCATTATCGGCTTTTGCAGAGTATACCCCAAGAAAAGCGTTGTCAGGGTTGGCGTTAAACATAAATTGGTGAGGCTGCCCGAAAAAATTTTTACCATCAGCACCCCCCATAAAATTCCTTTTCAGGATCGTAACATCACCATTGTAATCGGAAAGTGGTTGCCCGTTTACCGTCACTACATTACTATCAATTTCGATTATTGTTTTTCCTGAATCGGAAGGGGTTTTGCGGATAATGATCTCTTCATTCTTTTGGATCTGCGGCTTTTGTTGTGAAAAACCATTGAGGGCAATCATTGCACAAAAAACGGTAAAAATTACCGGTAAAAAATTTGTTTTCATTTTATTGCATTTTAAAATAATAAATTTTTGTTAGCTCAAATTAAAACGCTCAAAATAAAAAACAAGATTTTTATGCAATTAATAATTTAACGTTAACATAAAATTGCTTGCTCAGGTTATAATGATTATAAAAGTGACTTTACTTTTTCAATCACTTTATTCAATTTAGAAATATCCTGGCCACCGGCTGAAGCCAATGTCTTTTGGCCTCCACCACCACCTTTTATCAATGGCGACACTTGTTCTTTTATTATTTTAACGGCGTCAGTTTTCTTAGAAGAAATAAAATTTTCATCGGCAGCCACTACCACATTTGCCTTGCCATCAATAGCAGCACATAACACGATCAAATAGTTTTCCAAACCTTCTTTTAACAGTGAAATCAATTTTTTCAATGCATCTGCGTTGGTAACTGGCACTACCGCTCCTACGAAGTGTGTTCCATTTATTAAAACAGAATTCTTCCTTAATTGTTCGTTTACTGTGCCGAGGATCTGAAGTTCCAGTTGATCTACCTTCTTATTTAATTTTTCTTTTTCTGTCAACAAATTTTCCAATGCTTTACGGCTGTCTTTCGGATTTTTTAATTGCTCTTTTAAAGAATTCAGTTCTTCTAATTCTTTATTGATAAAATCTTCAGCAGCCTTACCACTAACTGCTTCAATGCGACGCAAACCAGCACCAACTGCAGTTTCTGTGGTGATTTTAAAAATTCCCAACTCGCCCGTATTACCTACATGTGTGCCACCACAAAGTTCAATTGAATAATTTGAATCCATGGTTACTACCCGCACCATATCTCCATACTTTTCTCCAAAAAGTGCCATAGCGCCGGTTTTCATTGCTTCTTCCTTTGGCATTTGTCTTATTACCACTGGAATGTTTTCTCTTATTTTTTCATTGACGATTGCTTCTACTTTTTCAATTTCTTCTTTGGTCATTTTGCTGAAATGAGAAAAATCAAAACGCAGATACTCTTCATTTACCAAACTTCCCTTTTGCTGAACATGAGTACCCAAAACTTTCCGCAATGCCGCGTGCATTAAATGCGTGGCACTGTGATGGACTGCCGTTTTATTTCTTTTTTCCACATCAACTTTGGCAACCACCTTCCATGAAATATCTGAAGGAAGTTTTTCTGTAAAATGTAAAATCAGTTCGTTTTCTTTTTTGGTATTTATAACCGGAATTCTTTCCTCTTCAAAAACCAATTCTCCTGTATCACCCACCTGGCCGCCACTTTCAGCATAAAAAGGCGTTGTATTTAAAACCAATTGAAAAAGCTCTTTGCCTTTGGTTTTTGTTTTACGGTATCTTACAACTTTACTTTCTGATTCAACATTTTCATATCCCACAAAACCATTTCCTTCTTCGTCATTTAAAACCACCCAATCTTCTGCGTCTACCACACTTGCCGCACGGGAACGGTTTTTTTGTTGTTGCATTTCTTTTTCAAAACCTTCTTCATCAATTGATAAATTATTTTCCGCGGCAATTAGTTTTGTGAGATCTAAAGGAAAGCCATAAGTATCAAAAAGTTCAAATGATGTTTTCCCGTCAATACTTTTATTTTCTGATAAAATCAATTCCAACCTTTTTAAACCAGATCCTAAGGTCCTTAAAAAATTAGTTTCTTCTTCATGAATCACTTTCTCTACAAAATCCTTTTGCTTCTCCAAATCTGGAAAAACATTTTTAAATTGATTGGCGATCAATGGAACCAATTTATAAAGCAATGGCTCTTTTACATCAAGATAAGAAAAATAATACCGAACGGCTCTTCTTAAAATTCTTCTTATAACATAGCCTGCGCCTGTATTTGAAGGCAACTGCCCGTCAGCAATAGGAAAAGCAATTGCACGGATATGATCTGCAATTACACGAAAAGCAATCGCTTCTTTTGAATCCGAGTAATCATATTTCTTTCCTGATAATTTTTCAATTTCAGCAATCGTACCGGTAAAAATATCCGTATCGTAATTGCTTTTTTTATTTTGTAAAACACGCACCAATCTTTCAAAGCCCATTCCGGTGTCAACATGTTTTGCCGGCAACAATTCCAATGATCCGTCTTTTTTACGATTGTATTGGATAAACACCACATTCCATATTTCAATGACCTGCGGATTGTCTTTATTGATCAGTTCTTTTCCCGGAACTGATTTTTTTTCTTCTTCACTTCTGCAATCCACATGAATTTCAGTAGAAGGGCCGCACGGACCGGTATCTCCCATTTCCCAAAAATTATCCTTCTTGTTTCCAAAAATAATTTTGTCTTCCGCAACCCACTTTTTCCAGAAATTCAATGATTCATGATCGCGTGGTAAACCTTCATTTTCATCACCTTCAAAAACAGAAACGTATAAATTGCTTTCGTCAATTTTATAAATTTTGGTAAGTAATTCCCATGCCCAGGCAATAGCTTCTTCTTTAAAATACGGAGGCGGATCAACTACGGCATTTCCAAAACTCCAGTTGCCCAGCATTTCAAACATCGTGTGATGATACGTATCAACACCTACTTCTTCAAGGTCATTATGTTTGCCACTTACGCGAAGGCATTTTTGAGTATCTGCTATCCGTGAATAAGGTGCTGGCTTGTTACCTAAAAAATATTCTTTAAACTGGTTCATTCCGGCATTGGTAAAAAGCAATGTCGGGTCGTTTTTAATTACGATGGGCGCTGATGGGACAATATGGTGGCCTTTGCTTTTAAAAAAATCAAGAAAATGTTGTCTTATTTCTGCACTGTTCATCATAAAGCTTTCTGAATTTTAAGATCAGTTTGTCTCTTAAGAAGTTATCTTTGTTTAGATAAAAATTATTTAACGGGGCAAAGGTATTTGCTTTGAAGGCATTTACAAACAGAACGTTTTTTAATTCAGAAAAAAGGCCGTTTAAGAAAAATTAAAAATACAGCCCGCGAATGTAAGGTCGAAAAAATCTGATAATTATGCCACTTAAACAAATTGATTTTTCTTTTGACGATGATTCAACTCCAGAAAATGAAACGAAAGAATCAGTAAAGCAACACATCAAGCCAAAATCCAAACGGGGACGAAAAAGTTTGAAAGAATACAATGCAGAGCCCGATGTAACCAGTGTTCCGGCTGATGAGGTTCTCTTTCAAAAACAATACTATTCTATAGGCAATGTTGCATCAATGTTTAAAGAAAATACTTCATTAATAAGATATTGGGAAAAAGAATTTTCAATCTTAAAACCAAAAAAAAATAAAAAAGGCGATCGTTTTTTCAGGCCGGAGGATATAAAAAACTTAAAGATGATCTATCATTTATTGCGTGAAAGAAAATATACGATCGAAGGTGCAAAGGAATTTATAAAGAACAATAAAGCCGCTGGCGAAAAACATGAAATGATAGAGGCGCTTGAAAAAGTAAAGCTTTTTTTGATTGAATTAAAAAATAACTTATAACACCACTAGGGATTTTTTACACAATAGCATTTCACTGTATTATCATCGCAACATGCGTAATAACCTGTTCCACAAGTAACTGAGCAACCTGTACCAAATGCCCCGTCAATACTGCATTGGGTTGCACCTGTCCCTCCGGATGTACAAGAACCGCCAGGGCTTATCAAATTAGGGTTTACCTCAACAGAGGAAGAAGATAAATTTCTTGAAAGAGCAGGATTTTGGAGATCAGCATTATGCAAAATATTGTAGGCAAAATGATAAGGAGAATTCCTGATTTTTATTGCATCCCATGTACTTCTATTATAAGAAAGCCCATATCCTAAGAATTCTTGTTGTGTAAATTGTTTTAACAGAGGATTTGAGGCAATGGCAGCCTTGGTTTTAAATTCATAGCTATTTGCTATCCCGATAAATGAAATTTGAGCTTGTTTTTTGTTTATGAGTAAAATATAGGCTTTCGTTTTTGGTATAATTACAGTATACTCATTACTTTCAGAAGTTGAAATTGGTAATAGTTTATTTTCAGAGCTAAGAATAAAAGCATTATTAAAGTTTGCTTGAGCAGGATTTGAATTTATTAATAAAAGGAGTGAGGTGTCTGGCAATTCTTTAGAGAAAACTTTTCCTGTTATTACTTTAAAAACTCCTTCCGGAATTGAATTTTCTATTTCATTTATCTTATCTTGTGCTTGACATAAAAAAGAAAACATAGCGAAGCTAAAAATTAAATATATCTTTTTCATTATAATTAATTTTTGAAATACAAAAAATGAAAATACAAAAAATATGCCTGAATAAGAAGTGCTTTCTCAAATCACCAAAAATAATCATTCAGCTTAGGTGAACGGGGAAAACATTTCACAATTCTTCTATTTTCAGAAAGACTTCTATACACTAACTTTGTTATTCTAATATATTCAAATGACCGACATTGCTATCGCTCCTCAGAAACTAACTTCAAAAGATTTTGTTACTGACCAGGAAGTTCGCTGGTGCCCCGGGTGTGGAGATTATTCCATTCTAGCCCAGGTGCAAAGAGTATTTCCAACCCTCGGAATTCCGAAAGAAAATTTTGTAATTATTTCCGGAATTGGCTGTAGCAGCCGTTTTCCTTATTATATGAACACGTATGGAATGCACAGCATTCACGGCCGCGCTACGGCAATTGCGAGCGGTTTAAAAGCAAGCCGCCCGGAACTAAGTGTATGGATCGTAACCGGCGACGGCGATTCATTAAGCATCGGCGGAAACCATACCATACATTTACTTCGCCGCAATTTTGATGTTAATGTGTTGCTCTTTAATAACGAAATTTACGGATTAACAAAAGGGCAGTATTCTCCTACCAGTGAACAAAGAAAAATCACTAAAAGTTCTCCTTTAGGAAGTATTGATCATCCTTTTAACCCGGCAGCTTTAGCCTTAGGCGCCGATGCAACTTTTGTTGCAAGAACCATGGATAGAGACCCGAAACATTTACAGGAAATGTTGTTACGCTCTGCTCATCACAAAGGATCTTCTTTTCTCGAGATCTATCAAAACTGCAACATTTTTAATGACGGCACCTTTGAACTTTACACCGATAAAAAAACAAAACCGGAAGAAACAATTTTTCTTGTACAAGGCGAACCATTGGTTTTTGGTGAAACAAGAAATAAAGGAATAAGATTAAATGGATTAAGGCCCGAGGTGGTGGAATTGAATGGAGATATAAGTGAAAACGATCTTTGGATCCATGATGAAAAAGATTTTTACAAAGCGCAAATACTTACAAGAATTTTTGAAAATCCAAGATCTTCCGAGCATCATTTTCCAAGGCCATTTGGTGTTTTTTATGAAACAGAAAGGCCATGCTATGAAGAGGTATTGTCAAAACAAATTGACGACGCTAAAGCGAAAACTACTGCTGATTTAGATAAATTATTACGCGGAAAAGAAGTGTGGACAATAAAAGAATAAACCGTCTTAATTTTTGTTATTCAGAAAAACAAAAGGCTTTAAGATTTTATTCCCTAAAGTTTCACGTATCAATTTTTTGTTCGAAGAAATTTTATATTTATTTACATTAATAACCTCGTAAACTGTTACCAGGTTATCAACTTTTTCAACATAAAAAAGAAGTTCATGAAGAAGTTCTACTTCATGCTCAATTGCTTGGGGATTAGATTTTTCTTTGAACAATACCAAAAGATCTCTATTGAATTTGTCCATTTTGATTGGTTTTTAATAGCCTACCATGTTACTATTGCACTCACATCCTGTTTTGCTCTTGCGTGAAGCACTGCAACTCATTGCAATAACAGAGAGGATAACTAATAATATTAACAAGGCGCGGTTTATGTTTTTCATTAAAATATTCGATTACTAATGGTTAATAAACGTGAATGAGGTATTAGCATTAATAACCCAATCCATTTAATAATTCATAACACCAAATTAAACTATTTTCACCAATAAATATTGCAATTTTTTTGAAAAAAAATAAAAATTTTACTACTAAAAAGCAAAATCCGCGTGTTTTGGTGGCACCGCTTGATTGGGGTTTGGGGCATTCAACTCGCTGTATTCCAATAATTAATGAGCTAATTTCACTCGGTTGCGAGGTTTATATTGTAGCCGATAAAAAAACTTTTTCTCTTCTAAAAAAAGAGTTCCCTAGCACAGTATTTTTACGGTACAAAGGCTATGAAATTGAATATAGTCGCCAAAAAAGCTTCTTTTCGCTCAAACTAATTTTGCAAGTCCCAAAAATTATTCTTAGAATTTTTCAGGAAAAAAGATGGTTAAAAAAGGTTATTAAAAGATATTCAATCGACGCGGTAATATCTGATAACCGCTTTGGAATGTATCATAAAAATATCCCTTCAATTTACATTACTCATCAACTTTGTATTAAAACTGGGAATAAGTTTAGTGAACAAATTGCACAAAAAATTCACTACTATTTTATAAAAAAATATTCTTTTTGCTGGGTACCGGATAATCAAAAAGACGGCCTTGCCGGTGATCTTTCTCATCCAAAAAAAATTCCCGAAAATGTAATTTATATAGGGCCTGTTTCAAGATTTTCTGTAATGCCGGGCTTACAGGAAATGTATGATTTGGTGATTATCCTTTCAGGACCGGAACCACAAAGAACTATATTTGAAAACAATATCCTCGAACAATTAAAAACAGTTGACGGCAATATTTTTTTTATTCGTGGACTTCCGGAGGAAAGTAAGCAACCGGAAAATTTCAATAAAATTACCATTAAAAATCACCTGCCGGCATATGAACTAAATGAAGTTTTAGCCATGTCTAAAATAGTAATATGCAGAAGTGGTTATACTTCGGTTATGGATTTGGCCGCCTTACAAAAAAAAGCTATTCTAATTCCAACTCCCGGACAAACCGAGCAGGAATATCTTGCAAAATATTTGATGGAGAAACAATTTTTCTTATTAGAAAAACAAGAGGATTTATCAATTAAAAAATCCCTGGAAAAGGTAACCGCTTTTAATTTTAAAAAATTAGAGCTTCCAGGAAAGGCATATAAAAAAACTATAAAAGAGTTTGTCAACTCTTTAAAATCCGGACATCATCCAATTCAATAAGAAAAAGCAGGTTATTTGTTCATTTACTACTGCCTGGTTATTTTCTTAAAAATGGAGACAAAAATCTTTCCTATTTGTTTGTTTACTACAAGTGTTTACCAGCCATGTCATCTTCTTCACTCACACGCACACTCCTGTTGAAACTTTCAGAAAGAGAAATCAATGTTTCTGTACGTTCTATTCCTTTTATTTTTTGTAAATTATCGTGAAGTACATGACGTAATTGGTTAATATCTTTACAAACAATTTCTAGATACATGCTATAATTACCTGTAGTATAATTAAGCCTTATAATTTCAGGAATTTTTTCAAGTTCAGTGGCTACCATATCATAAAGCGAGCTTTTTTCAAGAAAAATTCCAACAAATGCTGTAATATCATAACCAAGAAGACCTAAATTTACTTTTAATTTTTTACCTTTAACTATTCCAAGTTCTTCTAATTTTTTTATTCGGACATGAATAGTGCCCCCACTTACAAAAAGTTTTTTACCTAATTCAGCGTAGGGCATTTCGGCATTTTCAAGCATTTCCTGGATTATCTTTAAATCCAATTTGTCAATATTAAATTTGGTAGCCATAAATTGTTTTTTATTTTAGATATATCATACGAAAATAGTTAATTAATTGAATATTTTCTATATTTTTTTCAATATTCTTAAAAAATTTTTCTATTTAAGTCAAGAATATTAGATTTGCAGTAGTTTAGTTCTTATACATTGTGGGGTGATGAAATTTTTGGCAGACATGCCCTCTTGTCTCGGGGGTGAGGATCACAGGATAAACATAGCATAGAGCCGTCCGGATGAAAATCCGGTCGACCAGGGTCGACCACTCAACTTTGTGCTACGGCTAACTGCCTCGTGAAGGTTCGAGCCCTTCCCCTACAGCAATTTAATGCGGCCGTATCGAAAGCAATTTTGGTACGGTTTCTCTTTTAAAGTGCCTATACGTTCATTTATTTTAGGCAATCTTAAAAAAAAGCAGGAAAAAATATTTAAAGCTAACCGGGGTATTTTTATGCTGTTGTTTTGGCTCCTATTTTTATCCGACCATTAATCCTTCAGGCTTACACGACCACTTTTAACCCAAAAAACATCGTTACCCTGCTTAAAGAACTGTTATAAAAAACCTTTATACAGCGCCTGATTTTGAGCATAAACTTTTAATGAAATATTTCTGTAACCCATCCAGTATTCAATAAAAATTTTACTGAAACTTTCAAAAAACCTTATCAGAATCCTCTGAAATTAAAAGCGAACTATCCTTTATGGAAATGCCGGATTTTCTGAAATTATATAACAAAAAAAATAATCAACCTACGGTATAGTTTCCTGCAAATCCGGCCAGTTCCAGGCTTCTTTTTTTCAATTTAGCAACATCAAGAGATTCTATAACCGGTTCGGCAGTAAGAATCAGGGACACACCATTTTTTTTCCACCATTTACTTTCCTGTAATTTTTCAAAATGAATCACACCAACCAAATAATTGCTTTGATCATTTGAATGCCACTCTTCTATACTTTCAAAATCATCCTTGCGAACATGTTCCCAATCGGTAAAAGCAACATACGTCCTTATATAAAAATCGTTAGTTAACACATTTAGCTGTTGATTATAAAAAAGTTTTTTATACTCATATTTATAATCATAACGTAAAGCTGAAATATCACTCAGTACAGCCGATGCTGTTGGAAAACTGCCGGCACCTTTTCCATAAAAGAATTGTTTATCGGCAAATGAACTTTCAATAACCACTCCGTTGTATTCATTTTTTACGAAAGCCAGTTGATCGTCTTTTTTTACGAATTGTGGCAATACAAATGCAGCCACTTTGCCGTTTTTTAGTTTTTTTGCCGAAGCGACCAGTTTGATCACACAATCCTTTTTATCCGCCTGCAACGCGTCATGGGAGGTAATGTTTTGTATTCCTGTAAAAACGATTTCATCTTTTTTTGGCAAAATGCCGTATGAGTGGGTTAGCAGAAAAGTCCATTTGTTTAATGCATCATATCCTTCTATGTCCAATACCGGGTTGCTTTCTGCAAAGCCCAATTGCTGTGCTTGTATCAATGCATCTTTGAAAGAAAGTTTTTCTTCAAACATTTTGGTTAGAATATAATTGGTAGATCCATTGACCACAGCATTGATGGAATGCAAAAGATCATTATCGTAATATTCTTCAAGATTACGAATTACAGGGATTGAAGCGCAGCAGGCTGCTTCATAAAGAAAAGATTTACCGGTTTTTTGGCTTAATTCAAGCAATTCAGGCAAATGTTCTGCAATCATTTTTTTATTGGCACTTACCACTGATTTACCATTAACAAAGGCAGTTTTTACTATTTCATAAGCAGCATCTGCATCGTCAATTAGTTCTACAATAATATTGATCTCATTATCATCCAGCAATATTTGTTTGTTTACTGTAAAAAGCTCAGCTGGAGCATTCCTCTTTTTATCACTATTTTTAATGCATACTTTTTTTATGGTGGCATTTAAGGAAGGTGTTTGCTGAAGTACTTTATACAATCCTTCACCCACTACTCCAAATCCAAAAATTCCTAAAACTAATTTTTTGTGTGTGTCCATCTGTTCTTTTATTTACTTTTTAAATCATGAAATTAATTCTTCGCATTCATCCAAAAAAAAACTCACCCGACAGATCAGGTGAGTTAATATATTGTAAGGCTTAGCCAGTTTTTATTAAATCAAAACTTGAGTCTGTCTTATCTGTCCCGTCCCGATAATTATCGGGATTTTCCAGGATGGAGTTAGCACCTTTTAATAATTTAAAATTATTTTAGGTTGCTAAGGCGTCATCGGGCCATTTCCCTCTGCCTTTCTTGATAAGTGAACCACAAAGAACTGGCGCAAAGTTGAGTTGATAAGTTCATTTCACAAAATCTTTTTTGTAGCAAAACAAGAAATAACAAAGATTTTTATTCCATGAATCTCATTGCCGGATAATTATAAGCATAAAGAGCCATCCTTTTACAAGATGGCCCTTTTAAAAAATATTAATAGAAAAAATATTAACTACAGCCCATACTATTACCACAGTTTAAACATTTGTAACACGTACCACTGCGTATAGTTATGTGCCCGCACGTATTACAGGCAGGAGCATCACTCTGCATATTTTTTGAAGCCGCATTAACGGCATCTAAATCTGTATTTACTTTTTTTACATGTTCTGATCTATAAGACTTTTGTGCTTTTATACCGGCAGAACCTGTAACTCTTATTTCGCTTAGTTCAGGAACACGCTCTCCAATGGTAGGGGTATTTTCATCCCAGGGTTTATTACCAAGGTTTTCAACTTCCGGTTTGTCCAAAACATGCACCAAATCATTCCTTCCAAGGTATTCATAGGCTAACGAGCGGAACATGAAGTCTATAATGGAAGTCGTGGTTTTGATATTAGGATGTTCTACCATTCCTGATGGTTCAAAACGGGTGAACACAAATTTTTCTACAAACTCTTCCAAAGGCACACCATATTGAAGGCCAATGGAGATTGAGATAGCAAAACAGTTAAGCATACTGCGCATAGTAGCACCTTCTTTTGCCATATCAATAAATATTTCTCCCAGAGTGCCATCGCTGTATTCGCCGGTTCTGAGGAATAAAGCCTGACCATTGATTTTGGCTTTTTGAGTGAAGCCTCTTCTTTTTGCCGGCAAGGACCTGCGCTCTACTATCATTGCCAGTTGGCGTTTTAAAGAAGTGTCTGCACTGTTCTGAACTCTTTTGTTTACTTCTTCCAATAAGTCATCAACCGTCAATTGACCCATGTTAATAAGAGCGGTTTCATGCTGTTGTTCCACGCTCTCTTCTTCATCTTCATTTTTCTTTTTCTTATCGCTTTTATTGCTTAGTGGTTGTGATAATTTTGATCCATCACGGTAAAGTGCACACGCTTTTAGGCCAAGTTTCCAGCTTAAGAGATACGCTTCTTCAATTTCAGCAAGGGTTGCTTCATTGGGAAGATTAATCGTTTTAGAAATAGCCCCGCTTAAGAAAGGTTGTGCGGCAGCCATCATTTTTATATGGCCACTATAATGAATGTATCTTTCGCCGATATTGCCGCATTTGTTTGCGCAATCGAATACAGGTAAATGTTCATCTTTTAAATAAGGAGCACCTTCAACTGTCATGGTTCCACATATATAAATATTCGCTTCCTCTATTTGTTCATCGGTAAATCCTAAAGCATTTAATAAGCTCCATTCAAAATTATTATAGTCTTCAGCTTTAAAACCAAGGCGTTGTAAGCATTCTTCCCCGAGGTTAAAAGCGTTGAAAACAAACCCGATTTCAAATGCAGTAGGTAATGCTGCTTCTATTTTTTGCAAATCACTGGTATTAAATCCTTTTTTGGCAAGAGATTCAAAATTGATATGAGGCGCATTTTTTAAAGTAGCATGGCCTTTTGCGTAGTTTACAATTTCTTCAATTTGAGTTTCTGAATATTTTAAGTTGCGCAATGCCTGTGGTACACTCTGGTTAATTATTTTGAAATAACCACCACCACTTAATTTTTTAAACTTAACCAAAGCAAAATCAGGTTCTACTCCTGTTGTGTCACAATCCATTACCAACCCGATAGTGCCTGTTGGAGCTATTACAGTAGTTTGTGCATTTCTGTATCCAAATTTTTCGCCAAGCCTTACCGCATCATCCCATGCTTTGGTAGCGGCTTTCAGCAAATAATCAGGGCAATCTTTTGCATTAATCCCCTGGGGTTTTATTTCAATGCCTTCATAGGCTTCCATTGCATCGTACGCTGCAGCACGATGATTGCGCATCACACGAAGCATATGTTTTTTATTTTCTTCATACCTGCTAAATGTACCTAATTGTTCTGCAAGTTCTGCTGAGGTTTTATAAGCGATGCCCGTCATGATAGCAGTAATAGCGCCGGCAATTCCACGGGCCTTATCGCTATCGTAAGGAATTCCGCTAACCATAAGCATGCTTCCAAGATTAGCAAAACCTAAACCTAATGTTCTGTAATCATAACTTAATTGCGCTACTTCTTTGCTGGGAAACTGTGCCATTAAAACTGAAATTTCCAAAACGGTTGTCCATAAACGAACTGTATATTCAAAACCCGAAACGTCGAATGTGTTATTGTCTTCATTAAAAAATTTGCGAAGATTTACGGATGCAAGATTACAGGCTGTATTGTCGAGGAACATATATTCACTACAAGGGTTGCTTGCTCTTATCCTTCCACCTTCAGGGCAGGTGTGCCATTCATTGATGGTTGTATCATATTGTGTTCCCGGATCTGCACAGCGCCATGCGGCATAATTAATTTCGTCCCATAATTTTTTTGCCTTAATGGTTTTCATAGTGTGGCCATCGCTTCTTGCTTTCAATTCCCAGTTGCCATTTTTTTCAAGAGCATGAAAAAAATCGTTGGAAATGCGAACAGAATTGTTGCTATTTTGTCCGCTTACTGTTTTATACGCTTCTCCTTCATAATCGCTTGGATAGCCAGCTGCAATTAAGGCAGCAACTTTCTTTTCTTCTTCTACTTTCCAGTTTACGAAAGTTTCAATTTCAGGATGATCAATATCAAGGCAAACCATTTTTGCAGCGCGCCTGGTAGTTCCGCCGCTTTTGATAGCACCGGCAGCCCTGTCGCCAATTTTAAGAAAACTCATTAAACCACTGGAAGTACCACCGCCACTTAGCTTTTCTCCTTCACCACGAATACTGCTGAAGTTGGTTCCTACGCCACTTCCATATTTAAAAATTCTTGCTTCGCGAACCCATAAGTCCATAATTCCACCTTCATTAACCAGGTCATCTTCTACGCTTAAAATAAAACAGGCATGAGGTTGAGGCCGTTCATATGCTGAAGTAGATTTTTTAAGAATACCATCTTTTCCATCAACATAATAATGGCCTTGTGGTTTTCCTGTGATACCATATACCTCATGTAAACCGGTATTAAACCATTGGGGAGAATTAGGCACACACGATTGATTTAAAATGGCATAAACTAACTCGTCATAGAATACCTGAGCATCTTCTTTTGTAGCGAAATAATTATTTCTTTCGCCCCAAACACGCCAGCAATGAGCCATACGATGGGCCACCTGTTTGATAGAGGTTTCTCTTCCCGTACTTCCGTCTGGTTGTGGCACTCCGGCTTTTCGAAAATACTTTTGGGCTAAAATGTCAGTAGCAATCTGGCTCCATTGCTTCGGCACTTCCACATTATCCATTTGAAAAACAACCTCACCGGTGGTGTTTTTAATTATCGACGTGCGGTAATCATATTCGAACATTTCAAAAGGTGTAAGCCCCTCTTTGGTAAAATGCCGGGGGAAACGGAGACCGGCCTGAGCTTGTTTTTTTCTAGCCATGGGTAATAAGTATTTTTGTTTAAAATTATTTTTTTTTGGGTTGCGGGAGAACGAAAATATTTTTTATAAATCACAAATCCTGACCAAAATTTTCAACAGCCTGTGGATAAGAATTATATAAATATTTTGAAAGCAGGCGGGTATTGAGTTAAATGATTTTTATACATGGTATAAAGAAAAATAATTGCAGTTTTTTCAATTTTTGGCATTATAATCTATTATAATATATAACTTTAATTAATTATGCGAACAGTCATTCAAAGGGTGTCAAAAGCTTCTGTAACTATTGATAATGCTATAAAATCTTCAATAAAAGTTGGTTTACTGGTGTTTGCAGGTATTGAAGATTCAGATAACGAAGAAGATATCAAATGGTTAAGTAATAAAATTGTAAACCTTCGCATATTTAATGATGAAAACGAAGTGCCGAACATTTCTGTTAAGGAAATTGACGGTGATATACTGCTGGTAAGCCAGTTTACTCTTCAGGCTTCTACCAAAAAAGGAAACAGGCCTTCGTATGTAAAAGCGAGTAAACCCGATATTGCTATTCCCTTATATGAAAAATTTATCAGTCAATTGGAAACTGACCTTTCTAAAAAAATAGCTACCGGCAAATTTGGAGCGGATATGAAAGTGGAATTAATAAACGATGGCCCGGTGACAATAATGATTGATTCGAAGAACAGGGAATAAATTACACTAATTTTGACTTCATCAAAAAAATCTTAATGTCAATAGAGCAAGCCCAAAAAGAAATAGATCAATGGATAAATACCACCGGCGTTCGCTACTTCAATGAACTTACCAATTTGGGTATTTTAATGGAAGAAGTTGGAGAACTTTCGAGATTGATGGTAAGAAAATTTGGCGAGCAATCTTTTAAAGAAAATGAGAGTGAAAAGGATCTTGCTGATGAAATGGCCGATGTACTTTGGGTTTTAATCTGCCTCGCCAATCAAACAGGTGTAGATCTGACTTCAGCACTTCAAAAAAATTTTGAAAAGAAAAATTTGCGTGATGCTGAGCGACATAAAAAAAATCCGAAGTTGAAATGATTAATTTTTAATCGGGTCAAAATAAAAATTTAGATTTTTTATTCTTTTACTAACTTAAGTTTCTGATTACTTTAAAATCATTTTTAACAACTGTTATTTACCTTTATCGCTCCTTGTTTTTTTTGCATTTCAGTAAAAAATTTATAAACGTGTTTCGCATATTTTCTTTTTTTGTTTTTATTTTTTCATTTCTTCAACTTTCGGTTTCTGCACAGTACAATGTTCCGCTGTACACTTCTTACACTACCGATGCAGCGCGTGCAAAAATGAAAGATGGATTAATCAATTACAGCATCTCTAAAAATTTTTCTATACCTCTTTCTGATTCTACCGAAGAAAACTGGGAGGAAGCTTTTGATGCCATGGAAGTAATGGAATATAGTACTCCCTACACCCAAAGTAAAGTCAGATCAGCGTTTGACAGTATTGAAAACAGGAGTATTTCTTTTCAGAGGGCGCTATTAGAAGTAGCCTACAGTAATTATCCTGGAAAATTTCTTTCTCATGCTGAATTTTTGTTACAAAAGACAACTGATCCCAAAATATTTGCGATGTGTGCTGAATATTTGATGCAAGGGAATAAAAGTGAAATCGTAAAAGAAAATATTTCAAAAAAACTTATTGAAAAATTCAGTGATACCGCTTATAAGAATCCTATTCTTTATATGTTGCAAACCAGGCTTTCGCCGGATAAGATTCATTCATATTCAATTAGTAAAATTCTTCCCGAAATTTTTAGCAGAAATTTTCTTCCTCACCAGGAAGTGATGTACAGTTTACAAAGAAAAAACCGCGATTATCCAGGGATGGTAATCATCAGAAATGCGGATGGAGACTTTGTCAGAGATTCAACAGGAAAAATTTTTACCGTTACGCAACTTGCAAGAAGTATTACCAATTTGCCGGGATATTTAACCAATGGAAATACGCCGCAAGGCATTTTTAAAATGTATGGGTTTAAAGTTTCGATGGGAAATTTTATCGGCCCAACAGCCAATGTGCAAATGGGAATGCCGGTAGAGTTAAGCCTTCAAAAGTTTTTTGATAACGAAGCTATTTTAGATTCTACCTGGACAATAGATTATTACAAAAACCTGATTCCAAAAAACTTACAGGATTTTTTACCTCTATACGAATCTTATTATGCAGGCCTTGCGGGAAGAAGTGAAATTATCGCTCATGGCACAACTATAGATCCCAGTTATTATTTAGGGAAACCCTATTACCCCTTAACTCCCACGGAAGGATGTTTGTGCACCAAAGAAATTTGGAACGGAAAAAGAATAGAAAGCGACCAACAAAAATTAGTGAATGGATTGTTGAAAGCCGGCGGTGCAAACGGGTATTGTGTGGTGATAGAAATTGATAATAAACAAGCGCCGGTGGTTTTGAATGATGTACTTCCTTTTTTATCAATTAAGAATCATTAAACTAATCAATAATCAATTTTCAATAATCAAGGAACATAATTTAATAATTAAATAATACAATAATTGACCTCAACTCCTTTGGCAGAAAGGCTTCGGCCGGAAACATTAGACGAACTTATCGGTCAGCAACACCTTACCGGTAAAGGAAGTATTTTGCGCAACGCACTGGAAAATCATAAAATTCCTTCTATGATTTTGTGGGGGCCGCCGGGAGTAGGAAAAACGACTATCGCTAATATTATTGCTCACACTTTAAAGGCGCCTTTTTATACTTTAAGCGCTATTTCATCAGGAGTAAAAGAGGTGCGTGAAGTAATTGAAAAAGCAAAGCACGAAGAAAATGCGATACTTTTTATAGATGAAATTCACCGGTTCAATAAAGGGCAACAAGATGCTTTACTTGGAGCTGTAGAAAAAGGAATTATCACGTTAATTGGCGCTACCACTGAAAATCCGTCGTTTGAAGTGAACAGCGCTTTGCTAAGCCGCTGCCAGGTTTATATTTTAAAACCATTAAAAAAGGAAGATTTAATTGAATTGTTGAATCATGCTCTAAAAGCAGATGCAATTCTCTCTAAAAAAAATATTGAAATCAAAGAAACCGAAGCGTTAATTAATTTATCAGGTGGTGATGCCCGCCGGTTATTGAATCTTCTTGAACTAACTGCAGACCAAATTTCTTCAAGCAAAAATACCGGCGAACCTGTTATCATAACCGACGAACAAGTGATAAATGCTGCGCAGCAAAAAGTAGCGTTGTATGATAAAAAAGGAGAGCAACATTATGATATTATTTCAGCATTTATAAAATCGATTCGCGGAAGCGACCCCAATGCTGCGGTTTATTGGCTGGCGCGAATGATTGAAGGAGGAGAAGATCTAAAATTTATTGCGCGAAGAATGGTAATACTTGCAAGCGAAGATATCGGTAATGCGAATCCGACAGCTTTGGTTTTGGCAACCAATACTTTCCAGGCGGTAAACGTGATCGGTTATCCTGAATCAAGAATTATTTTATCTCAATGTGCCACATACCTTGCCTCCTCTCCAAAAAGCAATGCGGCTGTTGCAGCTATCGGCAAAGCGGAAAGTTTGGTAAAACAATTTGGCGATCTTCCGGTTCCATTAGAGATCAGGAATGCGCCAACGAAATTGATGAAGAAACTGGATTATGGAAAAAATTATCAATATGCACACAATTATGAAAACAATTTTGCGAATATGGAATTTCTACCAGAAGAAATTAAAAACACAGTGATTTATAATCCGGGAAAAAATGCGAGAGAAGAAGAGCTCAGAAAATTTTTAAAACAAAGATGGAAAGAAAAATATGGGTATTGACCAGGAATAGTAAACCAACAAATAATTCAATTTTTTAGTCTATATCGATTATTTTAGAATATTCATCACAGTTTATTCATTTTTTTAATTTAATATATAAACCAACAGATAATTCAGCTTTCTCTTTCTAATTTTACTAAAAAACGGGCATTTATAATTCACCTTTTTATGATTTCCTGGCAATGTAAATATTTTGATGATTTAAGCAGTTTGGAGGTATATAAAATACTTCAGCTGCGCAGTGAGGTATTTATCGTGGAGCAAAATTGTGTATACCAGGATTTTGATGATAAAGACTTACGAGCTTATCATTTTACTGGTTGGCAAGGAGAAAAATTAGTTGCGTATACACGCTTACTTGCCAAAGGTATTTCTTATGATGATGCGGCCTCCATTGGCCGGGTGGTCACTTCGCCTTCTGTTAGGGGAAAGAAGGTTGGTAAAGAATTAATGCGACTATCAATCGACAAAGTTTATAATTTATTTGGAAAAGTTCCTATTCGCATCAGTGCCCAACTTTATTTGAAACATTTTTATGAATCCTTCTCATTTATCCAGAAAAGTGAGGTTTATATGGAAGATGGCATTGAACATATTTCAATGCTTCGCGATATTACATAAGCAATAAAGCATATAATTTACCGTTAGGGATATGTTACCCTCAATATTATTTGAGAGCACATGAATTATTATCCGTACAAAACAATTATTATGCTATGAAAAAACGTATTAAAGCCTTAAGGCTGGCGTGTTTCATATTTTTTGTATTCAGTTGTCTGCATTCTTTGCAAGGCTATTCTCAATCTTTAATTATTAGTGGTAATAAAGCAAGATTTGAAGTAGGCTTCAACGTAGGCCCTTCTTTCTTTTTAGGAGATTTAGGTGGCCATAGCGGTAAAGGAAAGCGATTTATAAAAGATCTTAATTTACCTCTGACTGAAATAATGACCGGCGTTTTTGCTACTTATTATCCCAATAAATGGCTGGGTATCCGCACTGCGGTGCAGTATGGAAAATTATCAGGAGAAGATAAAATTATAAATACAAAAGGCACTAATGAATTATACCGCAAGCAAAGAAATCTTGATTTCAGGACCAATATTGCCGAGGCTTATGTTGCCGCTGAAGTTTTTCCATTTATGCTTTTGAACAAGAATCAACCTGATTTTTCACCAAGATTACAACCTTATGGGGTAATCGGAGTTGGTTATTTTCATTTTAACCCCCAGGGATCTTTAACAGATGCCAATGGTAAGAAAACATGGTATTATTTAAGACCTCTGCATACAGAAGGCGAGGGTTTTCCGGAATATCCTAAAAGAAAGGAATATTCGCTTAATCAAATTAATATTCCAATGGGAGTGGGTTTAAAATATTATATTTCAGATAGGGTAAATGTGAGTTTGGAAATTTTGCTAAGAAAATCATTTACGGATTACATTGATGATGTAAGTACCACTTATATCAATCCTGATTTGTTCAATAAATATTTATCACCCCATGACGCTGCAATTGCAAGGCAGATTTCTGATAAAGTTTTTGCGATAGTAAACCCGGGACTTACAAGAAATTCACCCGGTACGCAACGGGGAAATCCAAATCAGAATGATTCTTATTTTACTACATTTTTAAAATTTGCAATAAGGATAGGGCCAATTTTTGAGAACAGCTATGATAGAAATGTAGCAAGCAGGATGAGATGTCCGCCAAGATTTTAAAATATTTAATTTTTTGATTTTTTGCCTCTGAACGGCAAAGTATATAATAAAAGCTAAGGCCGGAAAACATTGCATACTCTTGTGCACCGTATAACCCCTGAAACCACGTTTTTTTAGTTTTGTTATTATGCTTTGCCTTTTTTATTTGGCCTTAATTCAGTTTTTAAAAAAGCAGCGGTATAACTTTCTTTGTTGTCAATTAATTTTTCCGGAGTTCCTTCAAATAAGATTTTACCTCCGCCTTCTCCGCCTTCAGGTCCAAGGTCAATGATATAATCGGCTATTTTAATGATATCCATATTGTGCTCAATTACCAAAACGGTGTTTCCCCTGTCCACCAATTTATTAAGCACATCTGCCAGATGTTGAATATCCCTGAAATGAAGTCCTGTCGTAGGTTCATCTAAAATATAAAATGTTTTTCCTGTATCTCTTTTACTTAATTCGGTCGCTAATTTTACGCGTTGCGCTTCGCCGCCGCTTAGAGTTACCGCACTTTGTCCTAAGGCGACATATCCAAGTCCTACTTCCTGCAACACTTTTATTTTTCTGTAGAGATAAGGTACATTTTGAAAAAATTCCACTGCTTCATCCACGGTCATTTCCAAAACGTCACTAATGGATTTCCCTTTATACCTTATTTCAAGTGTTTCCCGATTGTATCTTTTCCCATTACATTTTTCACACTCCACGTACACATCAGGAAGAAAATTCATTTCAATCACTCTCATCCCCCCACCCTGGCATACATCGCACCTTCCGCTTTTTACATTAAATGAAAAACGCCCCGGTTTGTATCCCCGGATTTTTGCTTCCGGGATTGAAGCAAAAAGCGTTCTGATATCAGTAAAGAAGCCGCAATAAGTTGCCGGGTTACTTCGTGGAGTACGGCCAATGGGCGATTGATCTATCTCAACTACTTTATCAATATATTCAAGCCCTTCAACACTCTTATAAGGCAAAGGAGTCATTTTACTTTTATAAGAGTGAATACTTAAAATAGGATATAAAGTTTCATTGATCAATGTAGATTTTCCACTTCCGCTTACGCCGGTTACGCAGATGAATTTACTTAAAGGGAAAGTAGCTGTTATCTTTTTTAAATTATTGCCTGAAGCTCCTTTCAGAATAAGATTAAGCCCATTTCCTTTTCTTCTTTTTGCCGGAATTTTTATTTCCACATCGCCATTTAAATAAGATGAGGTAAGGGTATCGAGTTTGAGAAAATTTTTAGGTGTTCCTTTTGCCACCACTTCACCTCCATGCTTCCCGGCATCCGGCCCGATATCAACCAGGTAATCTGCTGCAAGCATAATGTCCCTGTCGTGCTCAACTACTAAAACACTGTTACCAATATCTCTTAAATTCTTTAGCGCTTTTATTAACTGGTGGTTATCGCGTTGATGAAGCCCGATGCTGGGTTCATCCAGAATATAAGTGATTCCCTGGAGTTGAGATCCGATTTGTGTGGCAAGCCTGATACGTTGCGATTCTCCACCACTAAGGCTTTTAGACGGCCTGCTTAAAGAAAGATAATTTAAACCTACATCCAGCAGAAACCGGATCCGTTCTCTTATTTCTTTTAAAATATCTCTTGCGATAATGTTTTGTTTATTGCTCAGGCGGCTTTCAATTCCGTCAAACCAGTCCAGCAATTTTACCAGGTCTATTTCAGATAGTTCCGAAATATTTTTCCCATCAATTTTAAACCAAAGACTTTCTTTCTTCAAGCGCTTCCCTTCGCATGCCGGGCATTTTTCAAGCATCATAAATTTTTCTACCCATGATCTCATGCTTTCATTTACATTGTCAGAATAAAACCAACGCCTGATCATGTTTATAATTCCTTCGTATTCATCAAGAGAATATTCCATTTCCACAGAATTATTGAATTGCGTGTAGTTATTATCGTTATCATCATTATTATCCGATTTTTTTGTTCCGTATAATATCAGGTTCACGATATTATCGGGCAAGTCCTTTACAGGTTTGTCCAGGCTGAATTTATGCTTTCTGGCAAGTTGTTGCACTTGTTTAAATACGTATGCTTCTCTTTCTTCACCCAATGGGGCAATGGCTCCGGCATTAATACTCAATTTTTTATCAGGTATGATTGACTCCATGTTTACCTGATACACATTTCCAAGCCCCTTACAAACAGGGCAGGCACCATACGGTGAGTTAAAAGAAAATGCATTTGGCGAAGGTTCTTCATAGCTTATTCCAGTTTCTTCGCACATCAGTTGGCGGCTATATTGAATCAACTGATTTTCATCATTCAGCAGCAAAAACAGTAAGCCGTTTCCCAATTGTAAACCCTTTTGTACGCTTTCACTTAGCCGCACTTTTTGTTCTTTATCAGCTGCAAGACGATCAATTACTAATTCAATGTCATGAATTTTGTAACGATCGGTTTGCATTTTAGGAACCAGGTCTTTTATTTCTCCGTCAATTCTTATTTTTAAGAACCCTTTCTTCCTTACATCTTCAAATAGTTCGCGGTAATGCCCTTTTCTTCCACGAACGAGGGGTGCAAGTACTACTATTCTTTTTCCTGCATACCGGTTTAAAATATTTTCAACTATTTCTTCTTCACTCCATTTCACCATTTTTTTGCCGGTATTGTAGCTGAAAGCCTCGCCAATACGGGCATATAATAATCTCAAAAAATCATACACTTCTGTTACTGTTCCTACAGTGCTTCTTGGATTTTTATTGGTCGTTTTTTGTTCAATAGATATCACGGGTGAGAGTCCGGTAATTTTATCCACATCCGGCCGTTCCATGTCACCTAAAAACTGGCGGGCATAAGCAGAAAAACTTTCCATATAACGACGTTGCCCTTCCGAAAAAATAGTATCAAAAGCCAATGAAGACTTACCGCTTCCGGAGATTCCGGTGATTACGACAAGTTGATTTTTGGGGATAGCAATATCAATATTCTTCAGATTGTGTTCACGTGCTCCAAACACCTCAATATGCTCGTTTTCCGTAAAAATTTCTGCTGATCCTTTTTGCTTTTTATTAGCCATATGAAGGCTGCAAATTTACAATTTTAAACTACTTCTTTTTTTCGCGTTACTGCTTATTTGAAGGTTTGTTTGTGCATTGAAATTACTTTTAAGAGTGATTTTGCTTTTGTTATTGTAACGTTAATAAAAAAATTTGGTAAAATAATTTTTGGCCGGCTGAAATTTTATATTATTAAAGATTAAGGAATGTAAAAACATTTATCACACAATAATTAATAAAAAATAAAGTTTTATAAAAAGGACATTGTAATTATTATAAAAAAAGTAAGAAAACAGGTGTAAGTAAAAAAAAAATTACGGAAGGTGTTTTATAATGGTTTTTTCGTAGTTTTATTTTTTGATTAAAGGCCCTGAATTAACTTTTTATGTGAAAAGCATTTTTCAAAATGTATGACATACTTCGTTACTTTGTTTGCTTCATTAATTTTAAAGATATTTAGATAAATTTGATTCTTTTTTACAATAATTAAAAACGTTGCTCGTTTAATAGAAATCGATTCATAATTTGATGAGGTGAATATTATGAACTAGAGCGAAAAAGAATTTTTTAAATAAATATTACATTTGTCCTTACCCTCAAAGTAAAAAATAATGAAAATCACGTTTTTCACTCCGATACTTGTAGCAGCCGTTATCCTTACTGGTTGTGGTAAATTCGGTAAATCCAAGGGACTACCAGATGATGGGCAGCTTCATGGTGTTGCTCCGGCTGGCCGTTATATTTTGCCTAAGCCACCCGGAATGGTTTATATCCCACCCGGCACCTTTCATATGGGACCGAGCGACGAGGATATAAATTATACTTTTACTGCAAGAAATAAGCAGGTTTCCATAAGTGGTTTTTGGATGGATGCAACTGAAATTACCAATAACGAATACCGCCAGTTTACCAATTATGTTCGCGATTCAATAGCCGGAACACTGATGGGATATGTAAAACAAGATGCTGACGGGACTGAAATTCTTGATTGGAAAAAAGTTAAAACGATTAAATGGGATGACAAGGCAACATTAGAAAAGATTGACGCGCTAATCGTTACTCCTGATAACCGTATTTTTGGCAGAAAAGAAATTGATCCTTCCAAATTGGTATATCATTCTGAAACTTTTGATTACGCTGCCGCTGCCGGGAACAAGGATCCTAATGTACCCCGTAGTACATTCATTATCAAAAAAGATATTCCTATTTACCCCGACACATTAGTGTGGGTAAGAGATTTTGCCTACTCGTATAACGAGCCAATGGCGAAACAATATTATAGCCATCCTGCTTTTGGCAACTATCCCGTAGTAGGGGTTAACTGGAAACAAGCTACTGCTTTTTGTGAATGGAGAACCCAAACTTTAAATTCCTGGTTAATTGGCAAAAAAAGATCAACAGAAACAGATTTCCGTTTACCCACAGAAGCAGAATGGGAATATGCAGCAAGAGGAGGAAGGTCTCAATCTCCCTATCCGTGGGGTGGCCCTTATCTCCGCAACAGGAAAGGGTGTTTGTTAGCTAATTTTAAACCTGGTCGTGGTAATTATCCTGAGGATGGAGGTTTTTATACTGTGCGTGCCGATGCATACTGGCCTAACGATTTTGGATTATACTGTATGGCTGGAAACGTGGCTGAATGGACATCTTCTTTATATTATGAAGGAAGTTATAATTTTCAATCTGATATGAACCCTGATATCCGCTGGAACGCAAAGGATCAGGAATCTCCAAGAATGAAACGTAAAGTAATTCGTGGTGGAAGCTGGAAAGATGTTGGATATTATTTACAAACAAGCACCCGTACTTTTGAGTACGAGGATACTGCGAAATCTTATATAGGATTCCGTTGTGTAATTGATTTACCCCCAGCAACCGGCAAGAAAAAGTAGAAAATAATTAAATAATTAAATATAACCCCATAGAAAAATTTTAGTTCAACATCTTACTGCCTGTATTAATTGTTATTTCTAATTGATTAATATAGGCATTTTTTGTGCGAACCAAAAAAGAAAACTCAAAATTAAATTTAAAACCAACCCTGTTATGATTCAACAACCTAAAAGAAACTTTTTGACACTGGTAGATGTACTTGTAAGTGCAGGTGCCGCAGTCGTAATTTTTGCTGCCTGGGCAAAATTAACCCACCAGGCTTTTGCTGATACTATGCTCACTGTCGGGATGTGGACAGAAACCGGAATATTCCTGGTTTATGCTATTATTGAATGGGTAAAACCAAAACCTCACGAAGTAGCTCATGCCGTTCACGCTCCTGCACAGGAAGGAAATCCTGCATTACAATCCATGGAAAAAATGATGAAAGATGCTGATATTACTCCGGCAAATATGAAAAGGCTAAGTGAAAATTTCCAGAAATTGGGCGTAACTGTATCCCAGATTGGCGAAGTTGATCTTTTTTTGCCAATTAACCAGGAATTTAAAGTTTGGGTT